>NZ_JBMIHH010000004.1:0-529434 GCF_051225635.1 Actinopolyspora sabaoui
CAGCTAAGCCCTCCAGCGCCCCAGGTACTGCACCCCCACGGGTGTGGGAGACACGGACACCGCCGACCCAACCCCCCACGATGTGGCCCGGACACCACCACGGTGCCCGGGCCACACGTGCATCCCCGCCCACACCACAGGACCCCACCCCGCCGCGTGGCAAACACCACCAGCACACCACCACTCACGAGTCCACTCAGTCCCCGAACACGCCGAGTGCTACCCCGACAAGTGCGTGGCTCGCCCGTACGGCTGTGCACACCCCTGCGGGGCTAAGCTGGTGGGGTCATGTGTATATGCTTCAGGAGGTCCGGTGTCCAGCTCTGACGACAAGCGTGACGCTCGGCGTCGTGACAACGACACCGGGGACAGGCACGGAAAGGACCGGAAACCGGGCCACTCCCGCGCGAGTGGTTCCGGAGGAGGCCCGCGCGGCTCCAGGAATCGAGCCGGTACCGACCGGGGATCGGCTCGCGACGGCGTTGACTCGGCAGGACGTCGCGGAAACGGTGTGAGTCGCCACAACGACTCCCGTGGTAAAGCCAACCGAAGCGGCGGTAACGTCGGTGACCGCGATTCGGGAAATCAGTCCAAGCGCAACGTTCCAAGGCGAGCCGATCGCTCCGGTGATTCCACCGACTCGCGGCGGAATCGTCGTTCACACGCCGATCGCAACCAGGGCAGGAGTGACGCCCGGGCAGGTTCTCCGCGTGGTGATGCCGAACGAGTTGGCGGTGATTCCGGAAAGCGGACAGCCTCCACCGAGCCCGGCCGCCCCAGGGCGCCCAAGTTGCCGGAGGGTGCCAATGCTTCCCAACTCGATCCCGAAGTGCGGCGCGACTTCCGGGCGCTGCCCAAGATGGTGGCCGAGGACGTGGGAGCGCACGTGGTGGCAGTCGGGATGTTACTGGAAGAGGAACCGGAAAAGGCGCTGGAACACGCCCGGTACGCTCGCCGGAAAGCCTCCAGATCGCCCGCTGCCCGAGAAGCCAACGGGCTCGCCGCCTACTACGTGGGTAACTGGAGCGAGGCCCTCTCCGAACTGCGTGCCGCTCGTCGCATGGGAGGTCAGTCCCACCTCGCCATTATCGCCGACTGCGAACGTGCTCTCGGGAAACCCCAGCGCGCTCTGGAACTCACCCGGGAAGAGGAAGCAGCTCGACTTCCCCAGGACGAAGCGATCGAACTGCGAATCGTGGGAGCGGGAGCACGTCGTGATCTCGGTCAATCCGAAGCCGCTGTCGTGAGCCTGCAGGTTCCCGAACTCGATCCGCAGCGTAATGAATCGTGGAGTGCCCGGCTGTTCTACGCCTACGCGGACAATCTGCTGGCGGTGGGACGCACGCGCGAAGCCTTCACCTGGTTCGTACATGCGGCCAACGCCGATGACGACGAAGCCACCGACGCCCCCGAACGACTCGAGGAGCTGGTGACCGAGCTGGGAGGCCCCGAGGAGGCGGAACGGCTTGCGGCCCACGCCGAAACCGACACCGCCGTCCCCGAGGTTTCGGAAGGAACCGTTGCCACTGACCGCGAACACGGTACCGGTGATTCTCGTGCGGACCGGCGGTCCGCGGCTTCCCAGGACATTGACCTGGGAGTCTGGGACTGATCCGGAATCGACGGCTCCTGAATGCAGGAGGGAGTGACGTGGGGCGATCGCTCGGTGCCGAGCACGACGCGTTGTTGCTCGATCTGGACGGCACGGTCTATCGCGGTGGTGAAGTCATCAAGGGTGCCGATTCGACTGTCTCCCGTGCTCGTGACGCGGGTATCACGATTCGCTACGTCACCAACAACGCTTCCAAACCCCCCGAGACGGTCGCCGAGAACTTGAACACGCTCGGGGTCGCGGCGGTGGTCTCGGAGGTCAGCACCAGTGCCCAGGCGGGAGCCGCCTTACTGGCCGAGCGTTTGCCGCCCGGAGCTCCTGTACTCGTCGTCGGTACGGTGGCTTTGGCCGAGGAACTCGTCGCTGTCGGACTTTCTCCGGTGCGAACGACGGATTCGGGACCGGTGGCCGTGTTGCAGGGACATTCCCCCGACACCACGTGGACCGATCTGGCCGAAGCCTGTTTGGCGATACGTGTTGGTGCTGTTTGGGTGGCTTGCAACCGCGACGCCACGCTGCCCACCGAGCGGGGTGAACTGCCCGGAAACGGTGCACTGGTGGCGGCACTGCGGGAGGCCACCGGTAGTTGCCCGCTGGTCGCGGGCAAGCCGGAACGAACGCTGCTGGATCGGGCAGTGGCCTCGGCGACCGCGCGCCGACCGCTCGTGGTGGGAGACAGGCTGGAAACGGATATTCTCGGAGCCGGTAGGGCCGAGATCCCCTCGCTGATGGTGTTGAGCGGGGTCAGCACTCCCGCCGAGCTACTCGCGGCTCCTCCCGGGTGTCGCCCCGCTCATGTGGCGGCCGATGTGACCGCGCTGGAACTTCCGGCCGCGGCTTCCAGAATCTCGGAACAGGCCGCCTGGAGAATCGACGCCACCGGGGCCGGGCTGACGCTGGCCGCTGTGAACGGAGCGGACCACCGGCCCGAGGAGGCCGACGAGGCCTACCCGTGGAGCAGGCTCTCCGCGCTGCGAGCCCTTTGTGCGGCGTGGTGGTCGGAGGGCAGCGGGGACGTCGAGGTGCTGTTCGAGGACTCGACAGCCGAAACCGTGCTCCGGGAGCTGGGGCTGTATCGCCTCGACGGAAAGCGCTTCGCTACGACCACCACCAGTTGAATCGTTCCTCGTGTCCGGTCGACGGCGGCGGTGACCACGTGCCCGCGCCCGAGTATCGGACCGCTGCAAGCGAATTGCTGTGGCCGAGCGCACCGAGGAGCAGCGGTGGGTGTGATCCGATAACGTGGAAGTGCTGTGGTCCTTTCGGCATCTTTTCGAGCGTGGGGTTCGTGCGGTGTGATTGGTATCACTGTTGGTGGTGTGCGATGAGGCAGGAGGAGATGGAGTCGGCGGGACAACACGGTGACGGAACGGCCGATTCGGTGACTTCCACCGATTCCGCCGTCGACCGGATCAAGGAGGCCGAGGGCGTCGTTGAGCGTTCGTTGGCGGGCCTGCGGGAGCTGGACGGGTTGCCCGTCTCCGAGCACGTCGCCAGGTTCGACGCGGTTCACGACGCGTTGACCGATGCCCTCAACCGGGCCGACGAACTGCTGTCCGGACCGAGTAGTAGCGGGAGTTGAAGCGGTGCCTCGGAAAGCGCGACTGGATGCCGAGCTGGTACGGCGTAAGCTCGCTCGTTCACGGGAACACGCCGGTGAACTGATCGCTGCCGGGCGTGTCACGGTGCGCGGCTTCGTGGCCCGCAAGTCGGCGACCACGGTCGAGAACGATGCATCGATAGTCGTGGCCGACGACGTGGAAGATCCCAATTGGGCTTCCCGGGGTGCTTACAAGCTGCTCGGAGCGTTGGAGGCTTTCGAAAAGGACGGCTTGCGGGTCGCGGGCCGCCGGTGCATGGACGCGGGCGCCTCCACCGGAGGATTCACCGATGTGCTGCTGCGGCGTGAGGCAGCGGAGGTCGTGGCCGTGGATGTCGGTTACGGCCAGCTGGACTGGAAGTTGCGTACCGACGAGCGTGTACTGGTCCGTGACCGCAAGAACGTGCGGACGCTGACATCCGCCGATATCGGTCAGGCGGCGGACCTGGTGGTGGCGGACCTGTCGTTCATCTCGCTGCGGTTGGTGCTGCCCGCGCTGAGCGAGTGCATACATCGGGGATCCGACCTGGTGCTCATGGTCAAGCCCCAGTTCGAGGTCGGTAAGGAGCGCCTTGGCACAGGGGGAGTGGTTCGTGATCCGGCGTTGCGTGCCGAGGCGGTACTCGGCGTGGTATCGGCCGCGGCCGAGTACGAGTTGCGACTACAGGCCGTGGTCGCCAGTTCGCTTCCCGGACCTTCCGGCAACGTCGAGTACTTCGTCTGGCTGCACCGGCGCGCCGACGAGACCCCTCGCGATGTGACCACCATGGTCACCGAGGCGGTAACGGTTTCCTCGGCCGATGCCACTGTGGCCTCCCGAACAGTGCGCACCGAAACCGGGGAACTCGGAGAGGATGACACCGGTTGACCCGTGACGTACTTCTGGTGATACACACCGGCAGGCAGTACAACCTGGGCACCGCGGAGAAGGTCGCGGGCAGACTGATCGGTGCCGGTATGCGGGTGCGTGTGTTGGCGGAGGAGGCTCCCCAACTCAGTCCGGCCTGTTACAGCCGTGTCGTGGCACCGGGGGCGCTCGCCGCCGCGGGGACCGAGCTGGTACTCGTTCTCGGAGGTGACGGCACCCTGCTGCGCGCCGCCGAACTCGCGAGGATGGCCGGAGTACCGGTCTTCGGGATCAACCTCGGTCGGGTCGGTTTCCTGGCGGGGGCCGACTTCGACGCCCTCGACGAGGCGGTCGACGCCGTGGTCGAGGGTCGGTACCACGTGGATGAGCGGATGACCATCGACGTCACCGCCAGACTGGGGAATCAGGTACTGGCCACGACCTGGTCACTCAACGAGGCCAGTGTTGAGAAGAGCAGTCGGGAACGCATCCTCGACGTAGTCGTCGAGGTGGACGGTCATCCGGTCTCCACTTTCGGTTGTGACGGCGTACTGTGTTCCACTCCGACCGGCTCCACCGCCTACGCTTTCTCGGCCGGTGGGCCCGTCGTCTGGCCACAGGTGGAAGCGTTGCTGGTCGTACCCAGCAACGCGCACGCGCTTTTCGCGCGTCCACTGGTTCTGGCGCGTGATTCCACGCTGGCCCTCGAGATCGACCAGAACGGTCACGACGCCGTGCTGTGCTGCGACGGGCAACGGCACTTCGACCTGCCCGCGGGGTCCCGAGTGGAGGTGCTGGCCTCGGACAACCCGTTGCGACTGGTTCGACTGCACGACACCTCGTTCACCGATCGGCTGGTTCGCAAGTTCGAACTCCCCGTGCACGGCTGGCGGGGACCAGTATCCGAATAGGATTCATCGTTGTGGCGTGGCGTGTTCGCCCGCCGCGGCGTGCGGCGGCACTCGGCCCCGCTCGTCTGCTCGCTCGTTCCGGGTGGCGTAAGACGAACGACATTTCCCCTGGAACGCGCCGAACGGGATCGCCGGGCCGCCAACCCCGTGAGCGTGCCAGCTAGGGTGCTTGCTGTGTTGGCGGAGATGCACATCCAAGGGCTGGGCGTGATCGACAGTGCCACGCTTGAACTGCATTCGGGGTTGACGGTGGTGACCGGTGAGACCGGTGCGGGCAAAACCATGGTGGTTACCGGCCTGCATCTGTTGAGCGGGGGGCGAGCCGACAGCTCCAGGGTCCGTTCGGGAGCCCAACGAGCCGTGGTGGAGGGCCGCTTCGTCACCACCGCGGACTCGGGAGCTGCCGAGGTGGCGGGTGAGGCCGGGGCCGAGCCGGACGAGGACGGCAGTCTGATCGCGGTCCGCAGTGTCAGTTCCCAGGGGCGCTCCCGGGCACATCTCGGCGGCCGCTCGGTGCCGAACACGGTGCTCGCCGAACTCGCAGACCAGGTGCTGGCGGTGCACGGCCAGAACGACCAGCTTCGGTTGTTACGCGCCGACGAGCAGCGTGCCGCGTTGGACCGGTTCGCGGGTGAGGCCGTCGAACAGCCACTCGCGGAGTACCGCAGACTGCGGCGGGAGTGGCTCGAAGTCGTGCGGGAGCTGTCCGATCGGAGCCAACGTTCCCGCGAACTCGAACGCGAGGCCGATCTGCTGCGTCACGGACTCTCGGAGATCGAGACAGCGGATCCCGCCCCCGGCGAGGACACCGAACTGGTCGACCAGGCCCGCAGGCTGTCCGATATCGATCAGCTGCGTGAACTCGCCACCGGCGCTCACACCGCGATCAGTGGCTCCGAGGCAGAGGATCCCGACGGGGCGGGAGCGATGAGTCTGGTGGGGCAGGCCCGCCGATTGCTGGACTCGTCCGAGGATCCCAAGCTGCGCGAGATCGGGGAGAGACTCGCCGAAGCCGCGGCCGTACTCAGCGACGCCGGTACCGAACTGAGCGGCTATCTGGAGGAGCTACAGGCCGATCCGGCCGAGTTGGAACGAGTACTCGCCCGGCAGGCCCAACTCAAACAACTCACCAAGAAGTACGCCGAGAACATCGACGGTGTGCTCGAATGGGCCGAACAGGCCCGGCAGACGCTGCGCGGGATGGACACCTCCGAGGAGGCGCTGGCGGAGTTGGCGGCCCGGCGTGACAGCTTGGCCGCGGAACTCGCCGAGCACGCCCGTGAACTCAGCCGGATCCGAGCCGAGGCGGCGGGCAGGATGGCGGTCGCCGTCACCGAGGAGCTCACCGGGCTGGCCATGGCGCAGGCCGAGTTCGAGGTGTCGGTCTCCCCCAGACACGTCGCCGCCGGTGGCCACGAGACGGTCATGCTGGACGGGCAGCCGGTTCATGCCGGTCCGGACGGTGTCGACGAAGTGGAGATGCGTCTCCGCGCTCACCAGGGAGCCCCGGCACTACCCATTCAGAAGGGTGCTTCCGGGGGAGAGCTCTCCAGAGTGATGCTCGGCCTCGAAGTGGTACTCGCGGATTCCGACACCGTTCCCACACTGGTGTTCGACGAGGTCGACGCCGGGGTCGGCGGGAGAGCCGCGGTGGAGATCGGCAGACGCCTCGCGCGACTGGGCAGAAGCCATCAGGTCGTGGTGGTTACGCATCTGCCGCAGGTGGCCGCCTACGCGGATCGACACCTCGTGGTCGACAAGGCCACCGAAACCGCCGGTCTCACCCACAGTGATGTTCGCACGGTCTCCGACGAACAACGTGTCACGGAACTCGCGCGCATGCTGGCGGGACTCGATTCCACCGAGACCGGACGTGCCCACGCCGAGGAACTCCTCGAGGTGGCCGACCGCTACAAGGCCGACTTCTGACAGGTGGCCTGAGCGGGTGAGCGAGCTCCTCGGTTCCCGGAGTCGTGGAACGGTGCGCTCGCTCGCGAGTCGCCCCTGCGGGTGGCGCTTTGGCGGTGCGCCGACATTGTCGGCCACGCCCCGGCGTGGCGACGGAACATTCGGTGACTGTTTTGTCACCATCGGTGCATGCGACTCAGTGGCCTGCTCGGAAGTCGGCAGGAGACATTGCCCGGCATCATCGGAACAGCGCGTGTCCAGCGCCGGCTCGGCGAACTACCTCCTCGGCTCTCCCCACGGGACATCGTGGTTCTCGACGAGCCCGATCTCGATCGTCACGTCGCGGAGTCCCTGGTCGCTCACGAGGTGGCCGCGGTAGTCAACGTCGGCCCCGCCATATCGGGCAAGTATCCGAATCTCGGTCCGGAAGTGCTGCTCGCCGCCGGTATCCTGCTGCTCGACAACGCGGGCCCCGAGGCGTTGGAACGTGTCCGCGACGGCGTCACACTGCGGCTGCACAACGGCGACGTGCGCCTCGTCGGCAAACGGGGTGAGGAGGAACTTCTACTGCACGCCTCGGAACAGGACACCGAGAGCGTCGCCACACGTATGTCCGAGGCGAAGGCGGCGATGTCCGCGCAGTTGGAGGCGTTCTCCGCCAACACCATCGAGTTCCTCCGGAACGAGCGGATGCTCGTGCTGGACGGCATCGGAGTACCCGAGGTCGGTGTCGCCATGTCCGGGCGTCATGTGTTGGTGGTCGCACCGGGTCGTGGATACGGGGAGGAGCTCAAGCGCCTGCGGCGTTACGTGCGGGAGTACCATCCGGTGCTGCTCGGTGTCGGCACCGCCGCGGACACGCTGTGTGCGGTGGGGTTGTCCCCCGACGTGATAATTGGGGACCCGAGCGCGCTGGATGTGCGTACGCTCAAAGCGGCCGACGAGATCGTCATCCCCGCCGATATCCACGGCCACGCGCCGGGGATCGAACGGATCCAGGAGCTCGGCCTCGGAGCCGTGACCTTCCCCGCCTCGGGGAACGCCGAGGACCTGGCCCTGCTGCTCGCCGACGCGCACGGGGCCGAACTCGTGGCGACAGTGGGGATGCGCGCCACCCTCGACGAATTCCTGGACCGTGCGCGGGTGGGAACCAATCCCTCGACGTTCCTGACCAGGCTTCGGCTGGGCGGCAAGATCGTGCACGGTTCGGCCGTGGTCGAACTGCAGCGTAACCGAGTTTCCAACGTAGCCGTGTTGTTGTTGGTGCTGAGCGTGGTTCTCGCGATGTTCGCCGTGGTGAGCACCTCGGGAATGTTCGGTCCTTATCTGCCGGTGCTCGGAGCGTTCGGCGACGCCGTCGTCGAGTTCTTCGAGGGGCTGATCACGTGATCTTCGTGCGCTGTCACGCGGTTTCTCGTGGCGGTGTTGCCGGCGTTGGCGTTCGGGAGCGCCGCTCGGTTCGAACTCGGTCAGCCGGAGCCTGCTGACGCCGCTCGGGGACCGATGCGATCACCTGCGACAGCGGCCGCAACAGTGGTGTCCGGAAAGCGAGGCTCTGCGCGGTGGAACAGGCGGACGCACAAGCCCTGCCCGATTCCATCGCTCCACGGGGCGGGTGGCGGGAATGCCACCGCGCCTCGTGGTGAGACCCGGCTCTGGGGGCGCCGGGCGGCGCGACCTTATGGGCGCCGCCCGGCAGAGGTCCGGCGCGAATGGGGAGGGGCGCCGCGCCGGACCGGTTCAGATGAACTTCGCCCTGGCGAGCATGCCCGAGAATGTCGTGCAGTGGCATACTTCGATCGGCTGATTCGTTGGCCACGTTTCGTGGTAGATGTGTCTCGTTCGGGATCGAGGCGAGACCGGCCTGCCGTGCTCGGTGGATGCTCGCGGGGCCTCACTCGGTCTCGCGGCCGCACACAGAGGGTGTCGAGCCCGCCGACACGAACACACCTGTCCGAACGCTCGTCGACGGCGACCGCCGCGTCCGCTCCGGCGTGTGGAGCACCTCGGTCCGCCGTCCGTCGGGGTCCGGTACATCCCGGGGAACGAGTGCGATATGCTGTAGTCCCGTGGGAGCGACGGTGTCAACGTTCCTGCCAGCACAAACACCAGCATGGTGACGGCATCGACCACGGGGAGCTTTTTTGGTGCCGCAAGCACGCACGATCAAGCATGTATTCGTCACAGGGGGCGTCTCCTCCTCCCTCGGCAAGGGGCTCACGGCCTCCAGCCTGGGGGAACTACTCACATCCCGCGGGTTGCGGGTGACCATGCAAAAGCTCGACCCGTATCTCAACGTTGATCCGGGCACGATGAATCCGTTCCAGCACGGTGAGGTTTTCGTCACCGACGACGGGGCCGAGACGGATCTCGATATCGGGCACTACGAGCGCTTCCTGGACCGGGCGTTGACGCGTAACGCCAACATCACCACCGGTCAGGTGTACTCCTCGGTGATCGCCAAGGAACGCCGTGGCGAGTACCTCGGAGATACGGTGCAGGTGATCCCGCACATCACCGATCAGATCAAGGCACGGGTCCGTGCGATGGCCGAGCCGGACGAGAACGGTCAGACTCCGGACGTGGTCATCACCGAGATCGGTGGGACGATCGGTGACATCGAGTCGTTGCCCTTCCTGGAGGCGTGCAGACAGCTCCGCCACGACGTGGGCAGGGACAACTGCTTTTTCCTGCACGTCTCGTTGGTGCCCTACCTCGCGCCCTCCGGGGAGCTCAAGACCAAGCCGACCCAGCACTCCGTCAAGGAGCTGCGCAACATCGGTATCGCTCCGGACGCGTTGGTCTGCCGCGCCGACCGCGAGCTCTCCGGTGAGCTCAAGGACAAGATCGCGCTGATGTGCGACGTCGACTCCGACGGTGTGGTGGCCTGTCCCGATGCCGCCTCCATCTACGACATCCCCCGCGTGTTGCACGGCGAGGGGCTGGACGCCTATCTGGTCCGCAGGCTGGGACTTCCGTTCCGCGACGTCGACTGGTCGGTGTGGGGCGATCTGCTCGAACGGGTACACAATCCCACCGAGAGAGTCCGGATTGCCCTGGTGGGCAAGTACGTCGACCTGCCCGATGCCTATCTCTCGGTCACCGAGGCGTTGCGCGCGGGCGGGTTCGCGAACCGGGCCAAGGTGGAAATCTCGTGGGTGGCCTCCGACGACTGCGAGAGCGAGGCCGCCGCAGCGCGTGCCCTGTCCGGTATGGACGGGGTGCTCGTGCCCGGTGGATTCGGCGTACGGGGAATCGAGGGTAAACTCGGCGCGATCGAGTACGCGCGCACGAACGGGATCCCGGTACTGGGGCTCTGCCTGGGGCTGCAGTGCATGGTGATCGAGGTGGCGCGCAACCTCGCCGGGCTGCAGCGCGCGAACTCGACCGAGTTCGCCGCTCCCTGCCAGCATCCGGTGATCAGCACCATGGCCGATCAACACGACGTGGTGGCGGGGGAGCGCGACATGGGCGGCACCATGCGTCTGGGTTCCTATCCGGCCGCGTTGCGGGAGGACTCCCTGGTGGCCCAGGCTTACGGCACTCTTGAGGTCTCCGAACGACACCGTCATCGTTACGAGGTCAACAACGCCTACCGGGAGCAGTTGGCCAAGGCGGGACTGGTGTTCTCGGGAACCTCGCCGGACGACCGGTTGGTCGAGTTCCTCGAACTCCCCCGTGAGGAGCACCCGTTCTTCGTGGGAACCCAGGCGCATCCGGAGCTGACGAGTCGCCCCACCCGGCCGCATCCACTGTTCAACTCGTTCGTCCGCGCGGCTCTGGACTACCGTGCCGCGGAACGGTTGCCGGTGGAGCTGCCCGGTGCCGTGCAGGCCCCGGCGAGCGTCTGAGCACTCGGAGCGGAACACGCGATTCGGGAACCGGCCGGTGACAGCAGCGGACCGGGACACGCTCGACTCTTTCGTGGCTGTCCCGGTCCGGTATCTCCGGGGGCGGGGCTTCTCGTGGTGTACTTCCCCGGCGAGCCCGTCGCCGAGATCGACTTTCGGGACGGGACTCCGGAGCGGTAAACAGGATCACCGAGCGAGAACACCGAGACACTCCAGGAGCACTCCGCATGGCCGCCGATCCCGAACAGCCCGGTACGCCGATCACCCGTACGAACGGCCGACACAGCTTCACCACCCTGTCGACCTCCGATGTCTATGTGGGCAACATTCTGGCGCTGCGTGCCGACGAGGTCGCCATGCCGGGTGGCGGGCGTTCGCGCCGTGAGGTCGTGGAGCACTCCGGCGCGGTAGCTGTGGTGGCGCTGGACGAACACGAACGTGTCGTGCTGGTTCACCAGTATCGCTATCCGCTGGATCGCAGACTCTGGGAGCTGCCTGCGGGCCTGCTGGACACTCCCGGCGAATCTCCGCTGCACACCGCCCGTCGGGAACTCGCGGAGGAGGCCGGGATCGCCGCCGAGGAATGGTCGGTGCTCGTCGACGTGGCCGCCTCACCCGGGTTCACGGATCAGTCCGAGCGGGTCTATCTCGCCCGCGGTCTGTCCGAGGTCGCCCTTCCGGAAGCCGCGGCGGACGAGGAGGCGGATCTCGTCGTGCGCCGGGTCGAGTTGGATCGTGCCGTCGAGATGGTCTTCACGGGCGAGATCGTCAACGCGCCCGCCGTCTCGGGACTGTTGGCGGCCCAGGCGGTCTCGCGGGGGCACGCCGTGCCCAGACACGCGGAGGCAGAGTGGGTGGATCGCCCCGTCCGGTTCCCCGCCCGAACCGATCGTTGATCACGCTCTCCCCGGTTCGGCCGCACGATTCCGCTGGCTCGTGTCATGGTGATCCGGGAAGGAGCCCACCGATGCCCGATCTTGACGAACTGCCCGACGAACTGCGTCGGGTGATCAGAGCCTATCTCGATCACCTCGTGGTGGAACGGGGAACGGCTTCCAGCACGCTGGATTCCTACGGTCGGGACCTGCGTCGTTACGGTGCTTACCTGTCCGAGGCGGGAATCGTGGAACCGGGCGGAGTCTCGCCCGATCTGGTGGGTGAGTTTCTCGCCACACTGCGCCGGGGTGAGCACGATGGCGGGGTTCCACTCGCGCCCGCTTCCGCGGCCAGAACCATCGTGGCGGTGCGGGGGTTGCATCGCTTCGCTTTCCTGGAGGGATTCACGGCGCGGGACCCGGCTCATGAGGTGACTCCGCCCGCTCTGCCACGACGTCTGCCGAAAGCGTTACCGGTCGACGAGGTCAGGCGGCTGCTGGAAACGGGTACTGTCGAGGGCATGCGCGGATTGCGGGACCGTGCCTTGCTGGAACTGCTCTACTCCAGTGGAGCGCGTATTTCCGAGGCGATCGGTCTGGATGCCGACGATCTTGACGAACGGGAGCGGACCGTCCTGTTCGACGGAAAGGGCGGAGTGCAACGTCGGGTTCCGGTGGGACGCCCGGCCCTTGCCGCGATCGAGGCCTACCTCGTCCGTTCGCGTCCCGAGCTGGCGAAGCGGGGCAGTGGGGACAAGGCATTGTTCCTCAATTCCCGCGGCGGCAGACTCTCCCGGCAGAGCGCCTGGAACATCCTCAAAACCGCGGCCGAACGTGCCGGTGTGTCCACTTCGGTCTCACCACACGTACTTCGGCATTCCTTCGCGACTCACCTACTGGAAGGGGGAGCCGATGTGCGGGTCGTGCAGGAGTTGCTCGGGCACTCGTCGGTCTCGACAACTCAGATGTACACAATGGTCACCATGAATACGTTGCGCGAGGTCTACGCCACCACCCACCCCAGGGCGCGCGACTGAATTCCACGGGTTCACCCGAATCCTGTCGGGTGAGCGAGCGGCACCGCGAGGTGTTTCGTCCGGACAACGGCGATGCGCGTTGCCGCTGCGTGCGCGTGCCGCTTAGGCTGCGCGTCGAACGACGTTTTCGAATGCCGTCGCACACAAAGGAGTCACCACCGCCATGTCGACGCCGCAGCCCTCCGCCGGTGGGCGGTACCGGGGCGCGGTCGACCTGAGCATCACCCCCGACACTTCGGAACTCGCCAACGGCGACGGAATGGGACCCGATCCCAACGACGCGAACATCGGCCCCACCGGTAGGCCGCGTCGACACGTTCCCGAGCCCGCCGCGTTGGACACGCACGGGCCCGCCTCGGTGCTGGCGATGTGCAACCAGAAGGGCGGCGTCGGTAAGACCACGTCCACGATCAATCTGGGGGCGGCACTTGCCGAGTACGGACGCAAGGTGTTGCTGGTCGATTTCGATCCGCAAGGTGCATTGTCGGTAGGTCTCGGCGTGCAACCGCACCAGCTGGAACAGACCATCTACAACGTCATCATGGAACGCTCCGTCGAACTCCGTGAGGTGATCAGATCCACCAGCGTCTCGGGAATGGATCTGTTGCCGAGCAACATCGATCTCTCGGCGGCCGAGGTCCAACTCGTCGCCGAGGTGGGGCGTGAGCAGGCGCTGGAACGTGCCCTGCGGCCGGTGCGCGCGGAATACGACTTCGTGCTGGTCGACTGCCAGCCCTCGTTGGGGCTGCTGACGGTCAACGCGTTGGCCGCGGCCCACGGTGTGATGATTCCGCTGGAGTGCGAGTTCTTCAGCCTGCGCGGAGTGGCGTTGCTGATCGACACCATCGAGAAGGTCCGCGACCGGCTTAATCCCGATCTGGAGATCAGTGGAATCCTGGCGACGATGTTCGATCCGCGTACGCTGCACTCGCGTGAGGTGATGTCGCGCGTGGTGGAGGCGTTCGGGGATATAGTGTTCGACAGCGTGATAAACCGTACGGTGCGGTTTCCCGAAACCACCGTGGCGGGAGAACCCATCACTCGGTGGGCGCCGCGTTCCTCCGGCTCGAAGGCCTACCGCTCGCTCGCCCGTGAGGTCATCGCGAGGTGATTCCCGCCGCGAGCCGTTGTTGCTGATGAGGAGACGTGACCGAGGCACAAGCAGCCACCGACTCGGCGCACGAGGTGCCCGAGCTGGCCGCCGCTCAGGATTCCCAGGGCGGACGCTTCACAGTACGCCTGGAGAACTTCGAGGGGCCGTTCGACCTGTTGCTGCAGCTGATCTCGCAGCATCAGCTCGACGTCACCGAAGTGGCACTGCATCGCGTCACTGACGACTTCATCGCCTACACCAAGGAGCTCGGGCAGCGTTCCGAACTGGACGAGATCAGTGAGTTCCTCGTCGTGGCGGCGACGCTGCTGGATCTCAAGGCCGCTCGGCTCGTCCCCGCGGCCGAGGTCGAGGACGAGGAGGATCTCGCCCTGCTGGAGGCCCGCGACCTGCTGTTCGCACGGTTGCTGCAGTACCGGGCCTACAAGCGGGTCGCCGAACTGTTCCGGCAGCTCGAAGCCGGGGCGCTGGGGCGCTACCCCCGGGCGGTCTCGCTGGAGCAGCGCTATCTCGACCTGATGCCCGAAGTGGTTCTCGGAGTGGACGCCGCCGGTCTGGCGGAGACAGCCGCCGCGGTGTTCCGTCCCAAACCCCCACCCACCGTTTCGCTGGACCACCTTCACCAGCAACGCGTCTCGGTGCGCGAGCACGCGGCGGAGCTACGGGTGCTGTTGGCCGAACGGGGCAGCGCGGTGTTCGCCGAACTGACCGAGCAGTGCGGCACGAGCCTCGAGATCGTGGCTCGGTTCCTGGCGCTGCTGGAACTGTTCCGCGAGGCGGTGGTCACGTTCGATCAGCCCGAACCGCTCGGCGAGCTCGCGGTCTCCTGGGTGGGCGGCAGCGCCGAACAGGCTCGCGCGGCCGCCGAGGCCGATCTGGATCGAGACGAGGAAGAGGATTACGGGTGAGTGGCGAGAAGCACCCCGCCGGTTTCCGCCCCGAGGGAACCGAGGGCGGAGAGGACACCGAGCGGGCGAGCGGTGCGGGCGAAGGCCGGAGTCGTGAGTGGCCCGCCCTCGACTCCGAGCCCGCGCTGGACGCCGCGCTGGAAGCGGTGCTGCTGGTGGTCGACGCCCCCGCCGGGGAGGAGCTGCTGGCCGAGGTGCTCGATCAACCCGTGGCACGGGTCACCACCGCTCTGCACCGGCTGGCCGAGGGCTACACCGCGGCGGGAAGTGGTATTGAGCTGCGCAGGGTGGCGGACGGCTGGCGGTTCTACACTCGTGACGTCTACGCTCCCGTCGTCGAGCGGTATCTCCTCGACGGGCAGCGAGCCAAACTCACTAAGGCCGCACTGGAGACGCTCGCGGTCATCGCCTATCGGCAACCGGTGACTCGCTCGAAGGTAGCGGCGGTGCGCGGTGTTAACGTGGACGGGGTCGTACGTACCCTGCTGGCGCGTGGACTCATCCACGAAGCCGGTACCGACCCGGAATCGGGCGGCACTTCCTACTGCACGACCGAGTTGTTCCTGGAACGGCTCGGCCTGTCCTCGTTGCGGGAACTGCCGCCACTGGCCCCCCTGTTGCCCGAAGTGGATGCGATCGACGATGTCTGAACCACACGACCCGACGAGCCGGAACAGCCGGGACGCGGAAGGCGTCCGGCTGCAGAAAGTGCTTTCGCAGGCGGGCGTCGCCTCGCGCCGCGCCGCCGAGGAGATGATCGTCGAGGGCCGTGTGGAGGTCGACGGTGCTCCGGTCACCACGCTCGGCGCCCGGGTGGAGCCGAGCACCTCGGTCATCCACGTGGACGGCAGCAGGGTCGTGGTCGACAACGAGGCCACCCATCTGTTGCTGAACAAGCCCACGGGCATTCTGTGCAGCATGTCCGACGACCAGGGGCGACCCTGCATCGGTGACTACCTGCCGAAGCGGGAGGGCAAGCTCTTCCACATCGGGCGGCTGGACTTCAACACCGAAGGGCTGCTGCTGATCAGCAATGACGGCGATCTCGCCAATCGGCTGATGCATCCCTCCTACCAGGTCCCCAAGACCTATCTGGTCGAGCTGCAGGGCCCTGTTCCCAAGGATCTGGGACGCACCGTCAAGTCCGGTCTGGAACTCGAGGACGGGGTCGCCAGCGTCGATTCCTTCCGCTTCGTCGACACCAACCAGAAGGGAACCCGCGTGTTGGCGCAGGTGGTGCTGCACGAGGGGCGCAAACGAATCGTCCGCAGACTGTTCAAAGCCGCGGGCTATCCGGTGCAGCGACTGGTCCGGACCGGGGTCGGTGAGGTGCGGTTGACCAACGAGCGTCCCGGGGCGATCCGGCCGCTGGACAACAAGGAACTCGGCTCGCTCTACCGCGCGGTCGGCATGTGACCGGCCGGAACAGGTGGCCCGGTCGGCCGTCCCGGCCTTCCCGCCGCTCATCGCGGCGTGTGCCGTAGCGTCACCAGCCGTTGGGAAACCGGCTCCACCACACGGGCCGCGACCGGCCCGAGCACGGCCATCAGCAACACGTAAGCGGTGGAGAACGCCGCCAGCTCCCCGGTGACCGCTCCGGAACCCACTGCCAGGCCCGCGATGACTATGGAGAACTCGCCGCGGGCCACCAAGGCGGCCCCCGCGCGGGCCCGTCCCATCCGCCTGATGCCCTGGGAGCCTGCGGCGAACCATCCCGTGGCGAGTTTCGTGATCGTGGTCAGCAGCGCCAGCAACAGTGCGAACGGCAGCACTGGCGGAATCGCGGACGGATCGGTGTTGAGGCCGAACACGACGAAGAACACCGCCGCGAACAGGTCGCGCAGCGGGGCCAGTGTTCGGGTGGCGTTGGCCGCGGTCGACCCTGATATGGCGATGCCCAGCAGGAAGGCGCCCACCGCCGCCGAAACCTGCAGCTGGGCCGCCAAGCCGGCCACGAGCAGCGCCGCCCCCAGCAACCGGAGCAGGAACACCTCGGGATCCGGACTGTCCACCAACGCGGAGACGTAGCGTCCGTAACGCAGTGCCAGCACCAGCACCAGAGTGATCACCAGGACGGACACGCCGACCGCACCGAGACCACCCAGAAATCCCACCCCGGCGAGCAGGGCGGTCAGGATCGGCAGGTAGATGGCCATGGCCAGGTCCTCGAACACCAGTATCGACAGCACTACCGGTGTCTCACGGTTGCCCAGCCTGCCTAGATCTCCCAGGACCTTCGCCACTATCCCCGAGGAGGAGATGTAGGTGACACCGGCCAGTACGATCGCCGCGATCGGGCCCCACCCCAGCAGCAGCGCCACGGCGGCACCTGGCGAAGCGTTGAGTACCACGTCGACGAGACCCGCCAGCCAGGAGCGGCGCAACCCCGTGACCAGCTCGCCCGCCGAGTACTCCAACCCCAGCAGCAGCAACAGCAGGACGACCCCGATCTCCGAGGCGATCTCGGTGAACGGTTCGATGCCGCCCAGCGGGATCAGCCCGCCCTGCCCGAAGGCCAACCCGCCGAGCAGATACAGCGGGATCGGCGATATACCGATGCGCCAGGCGAGCCGCCCGAGCACCCCCAGACCGAAAAAGACCGCTCCCAGTTCGATCAGTGTGATCGCAGTGTGTTGCACCTGGTTCCTCTCGCCCGTGCGGACGTCGACCGGATCCGTTCAACCTCCGGGGTCCGTGGGGCGCCGCCCGAGCATCCCGGGGGAACGGTCGGTTCGAGTCGAATCAGCCGTGTTCCATGATCTCGCCGGCTGCGCGCAGACCTTCGGCGGTACCGACGACCACCACCAGGTCGCCGCCCGCGAAGACGAAATCCGGGCGAGGGGAGGGCACCACCGAGCCGTCCCTTATCACCGCCACTATCGAAACCGAGGTTCGGGTGCGCATCTCGGTCTCGCCGAGCATGCGTCCGTCGAACGGCGAACCGTGCGTCAACGGCAGTTGCCAGGTGGTCACACCGGTGACCTCGCGTTGTTGTTCGCTGAGCTGACGCACCAGTTGGGGAGCCCCGAGCAGGTTCGCCAGCGTACTGGTTTCCTCCCCGGTGAGATCGGTGGCCGCACAGATCTTGTCCGGGTCCCTGGCATCGGAGACGATCAGCTCCATCCGGCCGTCCCGGTAAGTGATCACTCCGACGCGGCGCCCGGAGTCGGTCGTGAATTCCTGTTGCGTGCCCAGCCCCGGCAGCGGGGTCACGGTGACGTCCACACCACCGATCTTAAAACGTCTCGCGGCTTCGCAGTAGCCGGCCGATCGATCGTGCGGGACTCGATTGAGTCACCGCGTTCGCGGACAGGCAGAATGAAACATTGTCGGTTAGCCCGAGCGAGCGACGTGGTCATTCGTTGTCGAGGAGGTCAGTCGAGGTGTCCCAGCCCGAGCTCAACGGAATCGTGGCGGTGGACGGGCCGTCCGGAACGGGCAAGTCCACGGCGGCTCGTGGACTCGCCCACGCGCTCGGCGCTGCTTATCTGGATACCGGCGCGATGTATCGAGCGGTGACACTGGCCGTGCTGCGCGCCGGGACGCCGCTGGACGATGCCGCGGAACTCGCCCGTGTCGCCCGCGGTGCGCAGGTGGTGATGCGCACCGATCCCGACTCTCCCGGGGTCTCGCTCGACGGAGCCGACGTGAGCGGGGAGATCCGCGAGCAGGAAGTCACCAGCGCGGTTTCCGCGGTTTCCGCGGTTCCCGAGATCCGGGAGTTTCTGGTGCGGCGCCAGCGCGCGCTGATCGACGCCGTGACACGTCCCAGTGGGGGAATCGTGGCCGAGGGACGTGACGTGGGCACCGTCGTGGTGCCAGAGGCGGGCCTGAAGGTGTACCTGACCGCCTCGACGGACGCTCGTGCCCACCGCCGCACCGCCCAGGACGCGGCCGAGGGGCGCCCGGCCGACCGCGACCTGGTACACGCCGACGTGCGACGCAGGGATACCCTCGACTCCAACAGGTCCGTGGCGCCGCTTCGAATGGCCGAGGACGCTGTTTCGCTGGATACGACCGAGCTCTCACTGGCACAGGTGCTGCGGCGGTTGCACGAGTTGGCGGCCGACCGTGGACTGCTGGTCACCAACGAGCGAGCCGGACGATGAGGCCCGACGGGAGTCACTCGCAGCGTGACCACCCCACTACGGGTATGCTGCCGGAGGGCAGTTCACCCGGTTTGCGCCGGTTCGGTCGGTGCCTGGGCTGGCTCGTGCTGCGGATGTCGTATCGAATCCGCGTCCGACACGGTGAACGATTCCCCGCGACCGGCCCTGTGGTTCTCGTCGCCAACCACAGTTCGCTCGCGGACGGTCCGGTGCTGTTCGGGGCGCTGCCACGTGGTGCGGTGTTCCTGATCAAGCGGGAACTGTTCCGAGGCCCGCTCGGCTGGGCACTGTGTAAACTGGGTCATCTTCCGGTTCGTCGTGGTACTCCCGACCGTGCGGCGCTGTCGGCCGCGGTGCGGATACTGCGTTCCGGCGGGGTGCTCGGGGTGTTCCCCGAGGGAACTCGAGGCGGCGAAATGGCCGAGGCGCGGCACGGTGCGGCGTGGTTGGCCCGATCGGCGGGGGCGCTGCTGCTGCCGGTCGCGTGCCGGGGTACCGCTCGAGAGAGTGGGCGACGGTTCCGCTTCCGGCCCAGGGTGGACGTTCTCGTCGGCAGACCCGTCCGCCTGCCGGAGCAGAAGGGCAGAGCGGGACTGGTCGAGGCGACCGAACGCGTGCGTACCGAGTTGGTCGAGTTGCTCGCCGAACTGGAGGGGCGAACGACCGACTCCGACGAACCAGACGATGATGTGAGAGGGAACGAGGCGTGAGCGAAGAGCCGTTTGCCGACGCCGCCGAGGGTGCCGGCCTCGACGGCACCTGGTCCGACGAGGCGGATTGGGCCGACTACGATCACCTGTTCGACGAACTCGACGAGGATTCGGGGCCCGAACCCGGCCGTCCCGTGCTGGCGGTCGTGGGCAGGCCCAACGTCGGTAAGTCCACCCTGGTGAACCGCCTGCTCGGCAGCAGGCAGGCCGTGGTCAAGGACACTCCCGGTGTCACGCGGGACCGGGTTACCTATGACGCCGTGTGGAGCGGACGCGCGTTCAGCGTCGTCGACACCGGTGGATGGGATCCCGATGCCGACGGCATGTACGCCAGTGTCACCTCCCAGGCGGAGATGGCCATGTCGGCAGCCGACGCGATCCTGTTCGTGGTCGACGCCAACGTGGGAGTCAGCGGCACCGACGAGGCCGCGGCAAAGGTGCTGCGCCGATCCCGGCGCCCGGTGCTCGTGGTCGCCAACAAGGTCGACGACCAGGTCGCGGTGGCAGGCACGGCCGAGCTGTGGTCCCTCGGGCTGGGGGAGCCGCACCCGGTGAGCGCGCTGCACGGTCGCGGGTCGGGTGACCTGCTCGACGAGGTACTGCGTGTATTGCCCGAAACCCCCCGGGAACAGTTGGGGGGCGCAGCGGGGCCGCGACGGGTGGCGCTGGTCGGCAAACCCAACGTAGGCAAGTCCAGCATGCTCAACCGTCTCGTCGGTGAGCAGCGTGCCGTGGTGGACGAGGTGGCCGGTACCACCGTCGACCCCGTGGACTCGCTGGTCGAGCTCGACGACGAAGTGTGGCGGTTCGTGGACACTGCCGGGCTGCGTAAGCGGGTGAAAACCGCCGACGGCACGGAGTACTACGCCTCGCTGCGTACCAAAGCGGCCATCGAGGCGGCCGAGGTGGCCATCGTGCTCATCGACGGTTCCGAGCCGCTGACCGAGCAGGATCTGCGCATCATCAGCATGGTCATCGAGTCCGGTCGGGCGTTGGTGATCGCCTACAACAAGTGGGACATGGTCGACGACGATCGCAGGCGGAGCCTGGAGAAGGAGATCGATCGCGACCTCGTCCGAGTGCGTTGGGCCGAGCGGGTGAATGTTTCGGCTCATACCGGCCGCGCGGTCACCAAACTGGCACCTACGCTGCGAACGGCGCTCGACTCGTGGGATCAGCGCGTCTCCACCGGTCAGATCAACTCGTGGCTGTCGGATATCGTCGCGGCTCACCCCCCGCCGGTCCGGGGCGGCAAGCAACCCAAGATCATGTTCGCCACCCAGGCGCACGCACGGCCACCGACACTGGTGCTGTTCAGCTCGGGTTTCCTGGAAGCGGGCTACCGCCGGTTCCTGGAGCGCAAGTTCCGCGAGGCGTTCGGTTTCGCGGGCAGCCCGGTACGGGTCGTCGTGCGGATCAAGGAGCGCAAGAGCTCCCGCTGAGCACCATCCGCTACGGCGGGGACCGGTATCGGGTAGCCTCCCCCGGAGCCCGGCACCCTGTCCGAGTTCTCCGAACGACAAGGTGCGAGAGATGCGTAGTCTGCCGTTGCCCGAAGGGGACGAACTGCCCGTGCTCGGGCAGGGGACCTGGGGTATGGGAGAGAGCGATGCGCGGCGTGCTGCCGAGGTCGACGCGTTGCGCCACGGGCTCGACTCGGGGATCCGACTCATCGACACCGCCGAGATGTACGGCAGCGGCGGAGCCGAGCAGGTCGTGGGTACCGCGCTGCGAGGAAGACGGGACGATGCCTTCGTGGTCTCCAAGGTGTTTCCGCACAACGCCGACCGCAGCGGTACCGTCGCTGCCTGCGAGCGCAGTCTGCGGCGGCTGGGAACGGACCGGATCGACCTGTACCTGCTGCACTGGCGGGGTGCCACGCCGCTGGAGGAGACCATGGAGGCACTCGAGTCTCTCCAGCGCAGTGGTAAGATCCGCCATTTCGGAGTGAGCAATTTCGATCCGGCCGACATGAGCGAACTCTTCGCGACCGAGGCAGGATCCCGAGTTTCCACCGACCAGGTGCTGTACAACCTCACCCGCCGCGGCCCCGAGTTCGACCTGCTGCCCTGGTGCCGGCAACGAAACCTGCCGGTGATGGCCTATTCCCCGATCGAACAGGGCAGGGTGCTCGACGATCCGGTGCTCGGACAGCTGGCCGCCGAACGCGGGGTCACCCCCGCGCAGCTTGCCCTGGCGTGGGTACTGCGTCAGGACGGGATTTGCGCGATTCCCAAAGCGGCGACCGTCGAACACGTCGACCACAATCGAGCGGCGGTCGCCCTCTCGCTCACGGACGGGGAGTTGGCTCGACTCGACGAGCGGTTCCCGCCGCCCAGCGGCCCGAGACCGCTGGAGATACTCTGACGGAATTTTCCCGATCCGGTTGAGTTCCAGGCCCGTGTGACGAGGTGGTTCGGCGCGCCGAACCGCGAGTGACCCCAGGTGCCACCGGCCGGGGGAGCCAGGCCTCCCGTCAGGGACGCACCCGATGATCGGCTGCGTACTCCCGGCGGGAGGTCGCCGCGCCCTCGTCACGGCGAGTGGTCGTCACTCGCTCGGAGCGGCATCCCCCGAGGACCCCGTGGGCAGGCCGAGAGCACGGCGCAGGAAGTCCAGCTGCAGCAACAGCAGATTCTCGCTCTTGCTCTCCGAGGTCGGCATGTGGGTCACGCCGGGCAGCGGCAACAGGGTGTGTGGTCTGCCCGCCGAGGTCAGCGCTTCCGATAGCCGCAGCGAGTGCGCGAACACCACGTTGTCGTCGACGGTGCCGTGCACCAGCAGCAGTTCCCTGCGCAGCTCGGGGGCCATCCGCAGCAGTGAGTTCGCCGTGTAGGTCTCGGGATTACGGTTCGGGTCGCCGAGGTAGCGCTCGGTGTAGTGGGTGTCGTAGAGCCGAAAGTCGCAGACCGGTGCGCCCGCCACGGCCGCGTGGAACACGTCGGGACGGCGCAACACCGCCAGCGCGGCCAGATACCCCCCGAACGACCAACCCCGGATGCCCACCCGATCGAGATCCAGATCGGTGCGTTCGGCGGCGCATGCGTGCAGCGCGTCCACCTGGTCCTGCAGCGGTGGTCCGGCGAGGTCCCCGGCCACCGCCCGATCCCAGTCGGGCCCCCGACCGCCCGTGCCCCGCCCGTCCGTGACGAGCACGGCGAATCCCTGCTCGGCGAACCACTGCGGTGTCAGGTATCCCTGCTGCCGTCGTAGCACCCGCTGTGCCTGCGGCCCCCCGTAGGGGTCCAGCAGTACCGGCAGCCTGCCGTGTTCCGAACGATGCCCGTGCGGCAGCAGCAGCGCGGAGCACAACTCGCGGGCACCAAGTCGTAGCAGCCGCAGGCGCGGCGTGATCGTGCTCGTCTCGGCGAGCGAAGTGATCTCGGCGATCGGGGTGTCCTCGCGAAGCACCCGCACGGTGCCGTGCAGCCGCTCCGTGTCCCCGGAGGACAGCACGGTCACCGGCCCGCCACGGGTGGCCCCGTGCACACCGTCCTGTTCGGATAGCCGTCGCGCGCCCGCTTCGGTCACCCGGTAAACGTGGACCTGGGTGGGATCCTCCGCCGATGCCGACACCAGGATGTCGGTGGGACCGATGTCCAGAATCGCGCGGACCTGCAGCGCGGGCCCGGTCCAGTCGTTGCCGTCGACCAGGAGTCGGTAGGCACCGTCGATCGGGCTGATCCGAACCAGGCCGCCGTCGGGGGTCCAGGCGGGCCAGCCGGTCTTGATCTCGATCCAGTGCGGATCGGTCTCGTGGTGCAGCTCCGTGGTCTCACCGGTGTCGGGGTCCACCGCCAGCACCAGTTGGCTGCGTTGGTCACGACTCTGCACCGCCAGTAGCGGTCGGCCGTATTCGGACCAGTGGACCGCCACCAGATATGGATGCGCGCCGTTGTCCCAGCGCACGGGAACCCGTTGTCCGAACTCCGCGTCGTCGACCCGCAACAGCTCCAGAGCGACGACAGCGTTGCTCTCACCCGCCGCGGGATACGGCATCGTTCTGGGGGGCCGTGCGGGATCGGCGGGATCGGCGAGGTTCCACTGCGCCACCTCCGACTCGTCCACCCTGGTCGCCAGGATCGTCGAACCGTCGGGCGCCCACCAGTAGCCGCGGCCTCGGTTCATCTCCTCCGCCGCGATGAACTCGGCGCAGCCCCACTGGATCCGTTCGTGTTCGGGTTCGATCAGCGCCCGGTCCTCGGAACCGTCGAACCCGATCACACGCAGTCCGCCCTGCGAGGTGTAGGCCACGCGGGTGCCGGTCGCGTCCGGCCTGGGGTCCGCGGCGGGGTAGCGGGCCGGCAATCGGCGGAGCAGTCCGCTCGCCAGCTCGGCGACGAACAACTCACCGGAGAGCGTGAAAGCCACTCGCCGAGCACTGTCGTCCACCGCGTAGGCCGTGATTCCCGAGGCGCGTTCCCTGGCGCGTTCCCGACGGGCCAGCTCCTCCTCCGAGGCGGTCCCGGTGTCGTCGAGCTGAACGGGATCGGCCACCCGGTGCTCAGTGCCGTCGCCGGTGTCCAACATCCACAGGGCGTTGCTCCGGTCGGTACCGCTCGACGACCGCAGGAACAGCACCCGTTGCCCGTCCGGTGCGACGGTGAAATTACGTGGGGCGCCCAGACTGAACCCCTGGGTCCGGGCGCTGTGACGAGGGAACGTATCGGCTGCGGTCATGCCCGCAGCCTGTCAAAGGCGTTCGAGTGCGTAACCGGGTGGTCGGTCGACATCCGAGCGCGTTCGGTTGTGCACCGTGGTGGCGATGCGCGGCCGCACCGCCACCACGGTGCCGTGCTCAACCGATCACCATTCCCGCGATGGTGGCGCTCATGAGGTTCGCCAGCGTTCCCGCCAGCACGGCTCGAATGCCGAGTTGGGCGATCAGTGGTCTGCGACTGGGAACCAGACCGCCGAGGCCGCCCAGCAGGATTCCCAGCGAGCTGAAGTTGGCGAATCCGGTCAGCGCGAAAGTGATGATCACCGCGGTGCGTTCGGTGAACGCACCCGACTCCGCCATGGGGCCGAAGTCGGCGAAAGCGACGAACTCGTTGAGAACCAGCTTCTGCCCCAGGAAGGTTCCGGCCTCCACAGCCTCGTTGAACGGAATCCCGATGGCGACCATTACGGGCGAGAAGACGTAACCGAGAATCTGCTGGAAGGTCAGGCTCTCCAGGCCGAACAGGCCACCCACCCCGCCGATGATCAGATTGAGCAGCGCGATCAGCGAGATGAACGCGAACAGCATCGCTCCGACGTTGAGGGCGAGCTTGAGACCGTCGGAGGCTCCGACCGCCGCGGCGTCGATGACGTTACGGGGCTTTTCGGGCTCCTCCTCGGGCTCGGTGTCCGCGCGCTCGGCGCGTTCACCGCCGTCAGGCTCCTCGCCGGAACCCGCGGCGTCCGTTGCCGAGTCCGTTCCGGTTCCCGTGGTCGTGGCGGCCACGGCCTCGTCACTGTGGGACTTCTCGGTCTCCGGAACAATGATCTTGGCCATAAGGAGACCGGCCGGTGCCGCCATGAAACTGGCCGCGATCAGGTACTCCAACGAAGCGCCCAGCAGTGAGTAGCCGACAAGCACCGTTCCGGCTACCGTGGACAGGCCCCCTGCCATCACCGCGAAGAACTCCGAGCGGGTCATTCTGGCCAGGTACGGTCGGATCACCAGCGGTGCCTCGGTCTGTCCCACGAAGATGTTGGCCGTGGCGTTGAGCGATTCCGCCTTCGTGGTTCCCAGCAGTTTCTGCAGTCCACCACCGATGATGCGTACGACCCACTGCAGAATGTGCCAGTGGTAGAGCACCGCGCTCAGCGAGGCGATGAACACGATGATCGGCAACACCTGGAAGGCGAACAGCGTGCTGCCCTCGTCCAGCAGGTCGATCAGCGGCCCCACCATGAAGTTGATGCCCTCGTTGGCGGAGTCGATCACCTTGCCCACGCCCGCGGCGACCGCTTCCAGCACCCGCTCTCCGGCTTCCCAGCGCAGTACGAGAACGGCGAAAACCACCTGGATCGCCAGCGCCCCCAGTACAGTGCGGGGCCGGATCGAACGTGGGCTGGTCGACAGGGCCACCGCGATCAGCAGCAGCACCACCATGCCGCCGATACCCCATAGCACGTGCACGAGCATCGTCCTTTCACACCGTTCGGCCCGCTTGGCGGATCCTCGCCCCTGGGCGGGACCGAACCGGCGACGCCGCGGATAATTTGGTCGCCGAATATTGGCATGCCACTGATCACCACGACAGTCCCGGAACCACTTCGTTTCTCACCGGAAACGAACTTTTCCGCTCGACGGAAACCGTTTCGGGGACTCCGGGAAGAACTCCGGAGAACTACCAGCTCGCAGCCATCCGCGTTGCCGGTGTCACTGCCCGAGGGGCTCCCCCCGATGTCGGGCGCTGAGCTTCCGGCACTCGGGTGCCGCCCGCGGCGGGGCCGCGGCCACCGCGTGGTGAAGCAAGCGGTTCCGGAAAAGCGCGCTCCTTCCGGCCGGGATCGGATCCGGACGGCCTCGGCCGGATCAGCGATGCTGATCGACGGTGGCGGCCAGCTTATGAATGAACACGAACACCAGCGGAAACAACCCCAGAACCGCCCAGCGCGCATCGTCGAGCCACAACCACAGCAGCAGCCCGAGCAACAGGGCGAGCACCCCCGTCCGTACCGACCAGTCCCCAGCGGCACGTCGTAACCGGAGCCACACCACTCCGGTGGCGGATATCAGTATCCCGGCGAACAACCAGTCCCAGTGCAGCGTGAACATCGCCACGAGCAGCCCCATCGCGGGGCCTGCCGCCGCGATGTAGATGTCGTTGCGGGTGATGGTTGGCTTCTTCATCCGGCTGGGTCCTTGCCTCGCCGCGCTCGCGACGCGTGTTGCTGCCGGTCCGATCCATTCCCGTGTTCGCGCTCCTCCGGGAATCGGTGCCGGGGCGGTGGAAGTGCTTGCCGAGAGAGTCTACGACGGCCCGAACGGAGTTCTCGGGCATGATCCGCCGCTCCTCGTCCGCCGACGGAACACCTCACCCCGAGCCCTCGGGTGCGGCGCTTGCCGTGGTCAAGGACTGGTCTCCTCCTCGACCCAGGACAGGTACTGCTCGTTACCCGTGACGACCGGCGTGACGATGATCTCCGGCACGTCGTAGTTGTGCTGTGCCTCCAGGTGCTCGCGCAGCTCGATCACCCGCTCCCGGATGGTTTTGATCTGCAACTGCCATTCCTGCTCGTCCTGCACACCTCCCTCCCAGCGGAAGAAGCTGCGGATCGGCACGACCTGTACGCACGCACCGAGTCGGGCCCCGACCACACCACGCGCCAACTCGGCCGCGGCGTGTTCTGAATCGGTGGTGGTGACAACCTGCACGTATTCGGTCATGCCGTCAGGTTAGCGAGTGCCTTCCCACGGATGATCCCACCCGTCGAAGCGCTCGGCACGGTTACGGCTCCAACGGTGGGTGTCAACTTCCGCCCGAACGGGTAGCCGTACGGCGGAACAGTCGTGCGGGGTTGAGAGGGGAGTCCCGTGCTCCCCGGATACCCCGTGAGCAACGAGAGGACAGTCATGACCGATGCCGACGAACGTCGGGTGAACAAGGCGCTGCAGGGATTGGAGTTTCCCGCGGACAAGGCCGAGTTGATCCGATACGCCGAGGACCGGGAGGCCGACCCCCGCACACTGCGCGCGTTGCGGGCGCTGCCGGACGGTACGTACGGAAACAGTGACGAGGTGGAGCGCAGTGTTCCCCAGCGCCCGGAGCAGGAGACGCCCGGCAGGTGAGGTCCTTCGCTCCAGCGGGCACGCCGACGGGGAAATCACGTTTCGTCTCGGCGTGCCCGGCCCGTCGGGTCCGGCTGGGGTGATCATTCGGGAGATGATTCTTCTGGTACAACTCCCGCACGGGCACGAAACCCGGTGACCGTTGCCGAACAGCGTTGAGGAGGGCTCGATGCCCGAACTGTTGTCGCAGGACACGATCGAGAGCAGGCTCGCCGGACTCGGGGACTGGCAGTACCGGGATTCGGCAGTGCACAAGACCTGGAAACTCAAGGGCTTCCTCACCGCGGTGACCTTCGCCAACGCGATCGCCCACCTCGCCAATGAGGCCGATCACCACCCGGATCTGTCCGTGCACGACTACAACCGACTGACCGTGCGGATCACCACCCATTCGGCCGGTGGGGTGACCGAGAACGACCTGACGATGGCCGAACGGATCGAATCGCTGCACCGCGACTCCTGAGCCGGTGCTCAGCTCGCACGAACCACTTCGGTCCCCGCTCGCTCGGGACCGGCCGGTCCCGAGCGAGCGGGGACCGAGCGTGGAGCGGAGGGCGGTCCGCGGTGGCGGCTCACCAACGGGTGATCACCAGGTGGTTGATCAGCAACGCCAGCAGTGCTTGCGCGGTCAGCCACCAGCGGTGCTGTCCCCGGGGCAGCACCGCGCAGGGCACCGCGAGCCACATGGTGAACGGCAGCCAGATCCGCTCCACCTCCGCCTTGCTCATGCCGGACAGATCGGCGGCGGCTATCGCCACCAGCGCCGCGAGCGTGAGCAACCGCGCCCCGAGTTCCAGCCGTCGCGGTGCCGTCGCCAGTCTGCGTAGGCTGACCAGGACTGCGGGGCCCGTCACCAGTACGACGCAGGCAAGGTTGGCCCACACGAAGTAGCTGTACGGTCGGGTGTCGGCGATACCCTGGTAGTAGCGGATCCGGACGAGTTCGTAGCCCTCCAGCCACCAGAAACCGTGCAGGGTGAACAGCACCACGACCACTACGACTCCCGCGACCGCGAACAGGATCGGCCGCGGTCTGCGCGTAAGGGCCAGCACCACCAGTGCGAACAGCCCCGCCAGCACCAGCCCGTATGACAGGTAGAGCGTGAACCCGAGCAGCAGCCCGCCGGTCAGCGCCGCCAGATCACCCAGTTTGCCCCCTCGGGTGGTTCCCACCGCGAGTAGGGCGACTCCGCACGCCGCGACTCCGGCGAACATCGCGTCGGCGCTGACCCCCATCCACACCATGCCGGGCAGCAGCACCCCGAAGGGCAGCATAGCCCGGGCCACGTGTTCCTCGCCCAGTGCACGCAGCGTGGTCGCGATGGACAGGACGGTCGTGGAGCCGACCAGCATGCACATCACGGAGGCCGCGACCCCACCGCCGAGGCCGATCCGGTCCATCCACACGAACACCATCAGCACACCGGGCGGGTGTCCGGACACGTGCACCGCCCACGAGCCGGGTTCGAGTAGGATTCGCTCGGTGAACCCACTCAGCATCGCCGAGACCGTCTCCACGCGGTCGATCTCGGCGAGGTAGTTCTTGGGGTTGGACAGTTTGGTCACCACACCGAAGTTCCAGCCCTCGATCATGGTCAGACTGAACATCCAGCCCAACGTGACCGGGTAGGTCACCGCCAGCAGCGGTCCCCAGCGCAGCCGTGCTGCCACGGTCGGTCCCGCGATGACCACCAGCAGCGCGAGCAGAATCGCGGGCACCGTTCCTGGGCCGGTGTGCGGCGCCCAGCTGGCGAACAACGGCGGCAGATCCAGGTAGATGTCGACCCCACGTGCCAGCAGCCGTTCGCCGATCACCCAGGCGCGCCATACCAACAGTGCCCCGCCCACGATCACCAGCAGATCGCTGAGCGGTGAGAGCAGCGCGTGCCAGGAAGGACGCACGTGCTCCGTCGACGGTGACTGGTTCAACTCGGTCATCACTTTCGAAAGATAGACGGCCCGGAATTCTCCTCACGAACCGGAGTCCGGTCGGGACCAACAGTGCCCGCGAGGTGTCCACGACATTTGTCGGTGGTGATTCGGAACGGAGACGAGGTCGGGCCGGTCGCAAGTGGCACGGAGATCCCACATCGCCGTGTGCGGTGGTATCCGGTGTCCTCGCCCGGTTCACCGCTCAGGCGGAGAGGCACTCGCGGACCGCACGCGAGACGGTGGCCCGTGAGGTACCGAGCCAGTGGAAGTGACTCGGCGCTCCGGTTTCGACCAGACGTGCCCGCGGAACAGTGCGTTCGAAGTCCTCGGCGTGCTCGAACGCGACCCCGCCGTCGTGCCGGGAAGCCGTGACCAGCGTCGGGCACGGTACCGATCGCAGCGTCGACTCCCGATAGGACGATCGTTCCGGGCGAGCTTGGCGAAGATCGGTGAGGAATCCCGAACCGGACCCCATCGTCGAGAAGGTTTCGCGTGCCGCCGCGCGATCGTCCCGGCTCCACTCCCGCCACCACTGCCGGACCGGCAACCGTGACAACGAGGACATCATCACTCGCAGACCACGGTCCGAAGCGGTCAGCACGCGCACCGCGCGCCAGGTGAGCCGTTGCGCCCGGGGCCCGAATGCCAGGGGAGCGACGAGGCGTTCCGCAAGACCGTCCGGATAGGGCAGTGAGGACGGTGCGCAGCTGTGCAGCACGAGTCGCGGAGCGAGGTGCGGCAGCCGTGATGCCACGTGAACGGCCTGCAGCCCGCCGAAGCTCATGCCCACGGTCGCGGCCGCGCCTGTGATCCCCAGCTCCGCGCACGCCTCGGCAACCGCGGGTACGAACTCCGCGGCGGTGAGATCGCCGACAGCGGTGCGGCCGTACCCGGGGCGCGAGAACGTGACCACCCGGTATCCCAGCTCGGTGTAGAGGTCGGCACCGCTCGGCGTACCCGCCGTGCTGTGCCCACCGGGAAAGAACACGACGGCCTCACCGGCTTCGGAGGTGATTCCCACCTCGACGGGCCCGAGCGAAGTACCCACGACACGTGTGCGCATGTGCCGATTCTGCCTCTGGCGCCGTCCCCGCGACCGTGATCCGGTTCGCCCTCGTGCTCTCACCGGGGCGGAGCGGAAGTCGCAGTGTGACCCCGAGGCCGACACTCCTGCGGTTCCCTCGTGAGGAGTGCCTCGGTGGGATCGGGGTGCAGTCCGTTCCTCCGATCGAGGTAGGAGTTGTGAGCGGACCACGGGAGTTTCACCTCGAGCGGGAGGTGAGCACGTACCGGTACCGGACCTCCTCCACCTGCACGGCACCGTCAACGAGCGTTTCCGTCCGGGTGGTTCCCAGGCATTCCCAACCGCGGCGTTCGTAGAATCGACGGGCGCGGTGGTTCGTGGTCAGCACCCAGAGCGTGCTGCTCGCGTAGCCCTCGTGTTGCAGGACGCGCAGCGCGTGCTCGTGCAGTCGGGTTCCCGAGCCGCGCCGCCAGTACCGCGGATGCAGGTACAGCGCCTGCAATTCCCCGGTGGCCCGTCCCGCGTCCAGATCACGGTTCGCGCCGATCACCGCGAACCCGAGCACGTGCCCTCGTGCTTCCGCGACCAGGACCGTGACTCCATCCGGCGGTGCCCGCAGTCGTTCGCGCCAGGCTTCTTGCCGCTCGGCCACGGACAGCCGGTTCAGGGACTCGGCGGGAATCAGCCCCACGTAGGCGGCCTGCCACGAGACCACGTGGATCTCCCCGATGGTGTGGGCTTCGGACACCCGAGCCGGACGAATGTTCACCGTGGCGGTCGACACGCTCCCGAATCTCCCACGACCGAGGAGCGATCCCGGACTCGTTTTCGAGCGGGGGTCAGCAGGTGGCGGAGCAGGGCCAGCGTGGTGAGCACGACCACGAACCCGCACACCCCTTGCCAGCCGAACAGCTCGTATACGTGCGACCCGATCCACGATCCGGTGCTGCCGCCCAGATAAGCGCACGTCATGTAGGCGGTGTTGAGCCTGCTCCGTCGCTCGGGACGCAGTGCGTAGACTCGGGCCTGGTTCGCGACCATGCCGCACTGCATCGCCACGTCGAGCAGCAACACCCCGATGATCAGTGCGATCAGACCGATCCTGCCGCCGTGAATGGCTCCGGTGAGGACCGCGGCCGAGACGAGTACGCCGAGCATGCACACGAGGTTGACCGGCCCGGCTCCTCGGCGGTCCACCCAACGTCCGGCGAGGGGTGTGCAACATGCGGTGACACCGCCGACCAGCGCGAACAGCCCTACCGCCGAGGTCCCCAACCCGTAGACCGGTCCCGTCAGCAGGATCGCCAGGGTGGTCCACACCGCCGAGAAGCTGGCGAACACGGCGGCTTGGTAGAGGCAGGAGCGACGCAGTTCGGGTTCGGTGAACAGCAGGCGCAGCGATTCCGCAAGCAGCGAAGGGTAGCGTTCTCGCGACTGCGGGGCCGTGTACGGCAGCATGCGGGCGAGAACGGCCAGCAGGAGGAACACCAGCACTGCAGCCGCCAGGTACGGCGCCCGCCATCCGAGCCATTCGCCGAGCGTGCCGCTGAAAGCGCGGGCCAGGAGCATGCCGCCGACCGAACCGCTCAACAGGGTGCCGAGCACAGTCGCCCGGTGTCGCTCCTCCACCAGCCCTGCTGCCAACGGGCCGATCACCTGTGCTCCTACTGTGGTGAGTCCTACCAGTACGCTGGCCGCGACCAGCAGTGGCAGGTTTCGGGCGCATCCCGCGAGTAGCAGGCCGAACGCCGTGAGACCGAGCAGAGCGAGCAGGAGCCGCCGGTGCGGCAGGCGGTCCCCCAGAGGGACCAGCAGGAAGATCCCACCCGCGTAGCCGATCTGCGTGGCGGACACGGCCAGCGCCGCCCCGTCGGGCGAGGTACGCAGCCCGGCCGCGATCAGTGGGACGAGCGCCTGCGGGAAGTAGATGTTGCCCACGGCCACGCCACAGGTCACGGCCAGCAGGAACAGCATTCGACGGCTCATCTCTGCCCCGCCCTTCGCCGGTGAAGTGGCCGGCCGAAGTGGACAGGTGACTCTGCCTCCTGAATTCGGCGTGGGGCGAAGCGAGCGGTGTCTTTCGACCGTGAGATTGGAGTGATCGGGGCTGACCGGCCTCCATCGAGAAATCGCTTAGTGGGGCTGGTGGAGTTCGCGTGAGTTCCGGGTGGCACGCACGGTAGTGCAACGCATCGACCGTTCGGGGAAAATCGATGTAGCTTACGACTTAATGATCAGTTTCGTGCTGGGTGTCGAGGATTTGGCGGATACGCGGTTCGTGATCTCGCCACTGCACGAGACCCTGCTCAGCCTCCGGGTGCTGCAGGATCCGAGACTTTCCTCGCTGCACCTGCCGTGGCGCGTGTCCGCACTCGCCGAACTCGACACGCTCGATCTCGAGCTGCTGCTTTCCCTCGTCGCGGTGAGACGTACGTTGCCGGATTTCTTGACTCCTCCGCCCGGAAGGCACGAGCCGGACTTCGAGGAGCAACTGGCTCTAGTGCGTCGTACACCCCCCGGTAGAGTCCGCCACGATATCCTGGTCACGCACGCGCCGGACCCGCTGCCACCGGCCCTGCGCGGGGCCACGGACGACGACGCGTCCGTCATCGGGCTGCGTGATTCCGTCTGCGCGGCCCTGTGGCGGTTCTGGAAAGCGGCCATCGAACCGAACTGGCCCAGGATGCGGCTGTTACTGGAAGCCGACATGACCCACCGCGCGAGACAGTTGGCCAGGGGAGGCGCTCGCCTGCTGTTCGCGGGTATGCACCCGAATCTGCGATGGCGGAACGGGGTGCTGCACATCGACAGGATGATCAGCGGACACAGCGTCGCCGCCTCCGGGCGGGGACTGTTGCTACTGCCGTCCGTATTCGCCCACAAACCCGCGCCGCCGGTCACCCCGGACGAGCCGCCCTGGCTGGTGTATCCCAGCAGGGGAGTGGCCACGCTCTGGTCCGGCGAACCCCGTTCCGGCACGACTGAGCTCGCCTCGTTACTTGGTGCTCCCAGAGCCGGGTTGCTCGCACTCCTCGACGAGCCGACACCCACCGTTGAACTCGCCCGACGGCTCAGGGTCACCGCGAGTGCCGTGTCCCAGCACCTGCGCGTGTTGTACGACGCGGGACTGCTCATCCGGATACGTGACGGACGGCACGTGCTGTACCGGCGCAGTTCCATCGGTGATCGGCTGCTCGAAGGCAGCCGGTCCGATTGAACGGCTCCGTTTCGCTCCATGCATGGAGGTGAGGGCTGTGCGGCGAGCGACCGCTGCTGCCAGCTAGTAGCGGGCCGGGACGTTTCGCGGACCTTGGCTGCGCTGGGCTCGCCTCCAGATTCGCGGTTACGGCACGTCACGTGCGAGCAGCTGGCGGGCCGAGGGATTCAGCACCTCCGCTCGGTGCGGCCACCATGCGTGTCGTGTTGCCAGAGATGAGTGCAGCTGGGGCACTGCAGATACAGCAGGGTGCCGGAGTTGGACAGCAGGTACTGCCAGTGATCGCTGCAGGAACGTCCGCGCAGGCATTCCGAGCAGTCCTGCCCGTGGTTGCACCGGGGGCACTCGATCCACGCACGGCGGCCGATGTCGGCGAACGGGTCAATCGGCATGCTCGCCACCGATGCCCTCGGGAAGTACACCCGCGTTGATCAGCTGCTCGTAGACGCCGCGCTGCCACTCGTCGAGCCCGGAGTACAGCAGTGCGTGCGCTTCGCGTTCACCCCGAAGCTGTTCCGAGGGGTCCCAGTCATCGCCCAGGGCCCGGGTGACCTCGGCGCGTCGTCGCATTTCTTCCGCGCCGAGGTCGATGTTGAATTCCAGCTCGGTGGAATCGTCACCAACGCTCATTCGATCACTTTCTCGATGCTGTCCGGCCGGCCGTCGCGGAGTCTGCTGCTCGGCGCGGAAACGCGCAATGAAATGGCTCACTTTCCTCGCGCGAGGGTTGTCACAATTGTTCTCGCTGGTCAGGGGTGCGGTTGACCTGCCGTTGATGTTGTGAATACCGCCCCTTCGGGCTTTTCGTGCCGTTTCCGCGGTCGTGTGCCGACATTTTGTGTTCCAAGCTTCCGAACTCCCGATCTCGTCGGGTTCTCTCCATTCGGAAGGCGTTCGGGGTGCTCGACAGGCGTTTCCGCGCGGCGCGAGGGCGTGCGAGGGTAGCCATTTGTTTGTTATGTTCGTAGTTTCAGTGTTGAGTAAAACAAAATCGTCCATATGGACGTCGCCGGGTATCGTGGTGGAAGCACAGCATCGTGAAGACGGGAAATCCCCGTGGTGGCTCTTCCGAGGTCGGTCCGGTTCGACGGTGACCCCGTTGTCCGGTGCCCGAAGTGTGTGCGTCGCTACGTTTCGCGATCATGCTGTCCCAGAATCCGGGAACGAGACGCGCGGGTGTAACACGTGTTACTTACTCGTAGTCGTGCAACTCGGAAATCTGTATAGTTCCGCAAACTGACCAAGAGTGCAACGGCGCATCCTTCTTGTCAGCTCCGGAGAGGTGTCTACGATCTCGCCCCCACTGTTCGCGTGGCTGAGGTCGTTGCCTGACGACGGGAGGATCCGAATGCCGGTTTCCCAGAATGCGAGAGGTCGGACGCAACGGGGCGCCGACGTGGAGGGTCTCTACGACCCTGCCAACGATCATGACGCGTGCGGTGTGGCGCTCGTCGCCGACATGGCCGGCCGCAAGGGTCACGCGATCGTGCGGAACGCGCTGACCGCGCTGCGCAACATGGAACACCGGGGCGCGAAAGGCGCCGATCCGGACACCGGTGACGGGGTGGGAATCCTGACCCAGGTGCCGGACGCGTTCTTGCGCGAGGTGGTTCCGTTCGAACTTCCCGCCGCCGGCGGTTACGCGGTGGGTAACGCCTTTCTTCCGGATGACGAGGCGGACTGCGAGCAGGCGGTGGCCGCGATCGAGCGGATCGCGGCGGAAGAAGGGCTCGAGGTACTCGGCTGGCGGACGCTGCCGGTCGATCCCGGTTGTGCCGGCTCCTTGGCCCGGGGTGTGATGCCCCGGTTCCGCCAGCTGTTCGTCGCCGAGTCCGGTGACTCCGCCACGGACGGACAGGACTCCGTCATGCGGCTGGAACGCCGGGCGTTCTGCCTGCGCAAACGCGCCGAGCACGACACCGACGTGTACTTCCCGAGCCTGTCGGCCCGCACTCTCGTCTACAAGGGGATGCTGACCGAGACGCAGCTGGACGCGTTCTTCATCGACCTCACCGACGAGCGATTCAGCAGTGCCATCGGCCTGGTGCACTCGCGGTTCTCCACGAATACCTTCCCCTCGTGGCCGCTGGCGCATCCGTACCGCTACATCGCGCACAACGGTGAGATCAACACCATGCGCGGCAACCGCAACTGGATGCGCACCCGCGAGAGCATGCTCGACACGGATCTGATCCCGGGCGACCTCTCGCGGCTCTACCCGGTCGCCACTCCCGAGGCCAGCGACTCGGCCACCTTCGACGAGGTGCTGGAGCTGCTGCACCTCGGTGGGCGCTCACTACCGCACGCCGTGCTGATGATGATCCCCGAGGCGTGGGAGAACCACACCGAGATGGATCCCCAGCGCCGTGCCTTCTACGAGTTCCACAACAACCTCATGGAACCGTGGGACGGTCCCGCCCTGGTGACCTTCACCGACGGCGCCCAGGTGGGGGCGGTGCTCGACCGCAACGGGCTGCGGCCCGGCCGTTACTGGGTCACCCACGACAACATGCTCGTGCTGGCCAGCGAGACCGGTGTGCTCGACATCGAGCCGCAGCGGGTGGCGCGCAAGGGTAGGTTGCAACCGGGCAAGATGTTCCTGCTCGACACCGAGCGGGGACGCATCGTCGAGGACGAGGAGATCAAGGGCGAACTCGCCGCGCAGCACCCCTACCGGCAGTGGTTGGACGAGGGAATCGTCCATCTCGAGGACCTGCCCTCCCGCTCCCGCGAGGTCCCGCCGCACTCCTCGCTCGTACAGCGCCAGCAGCTGTTCGGCTACACCGAGGAGGAAGTAGACACGCTGCTCAAGCCCATGGCCTCCGGGGGTGCCGAACCCGTCGGCTCCATGGGCAACGACGTTCCGCTCGCCCCGCTCTCCGAACGTCCCCGCCAGCTGTTCGACTACTTCACCCAGCTGTTCGCCCAGGTCACCAATCCGCCGCTGGACGCCATCCGCGAGGAGCTGGTCACCTCGCTGAGCACCCACGTCGGTCCGGAGCACAACCTGTTGGACACCGATCCGCAGGCCTGTCACCAGCTGGTGCTGCCGTTCCCGGTGCTGGACAACGACGAGCTCGCGAAGCTGATCCACATCGACGACGACGGTGACCGTCCCGAACTGCGCTCGGTGACCATTCACATGGTCTACCGTGCCGCCGGGGGAGGACAGGCACTCCGGCAGCGGTTGGACGAGATCTCTCGTGAGGTCTCCGAGGCGGTGGCCGACGGGGCTCGCATCATCGTGCTCTCCGACCGCGGCGCCGACGCCGAGTACGCGGCGATTCCCTCGTTGCTGTTGACCGGGGCGGTGCACCACCACCTCGTCCGGGAGAAGAGCCGCACCCACGTCGGGCTGGTCGTCGAGGCCGGTGACGTCCGCGAGGTCCACCACGTCGCCTTGCTGGTCGGATACGGTGCCGCGGCGGTCAACCCTTACCTGGCCATGGCCAGCGTCGAGGATCTCGTGGCGCGTGGCGAGGTCTCCGGGGTGGATGCCAAGCAGGCCACCAAGAACCTGATCAAGGCTCTTGGCAAGGGACTGCGCAAGACCATGTCCAAGATCGGGATTTCCACGGTCGCCTCGTACACCGGGGCCCAGATCTTCGAGGCCATCGGACTCGGTGAGGAGATCGTCGACCGCTGTTTCACCGGCACCACCTCGCGGCTCGGCGGTATCGACTTCGACACCCTGGCCACCGAGATCGGTCAGCGGCACCGTAGGACCTTTCCCACCGACGGGCTCAAGGCCCACCACCGCGAGCTCGCCGTGGGCGGGGAGTACCAGTGGCGCCGGGAGGGCGATCCGCACCTGTTCAACCCGCACACGGTGTTCAAGCTGCAGCACTCCACCCGCAGCGGGCAGTACGACATCTTCAAGGAGTACACCAACCACGTCGACGAACAGTCCGAGCGGCTGATGACGCTGCGCGGGCTGCTCAAGTTCCGCGAGGGCGAGCGCGAGCCGGTCGATATCGACGAGGTCGAGCCGGTTTCCGAGATCGTCAAGCGGTTCGCGACCGGTGGAATCTCCTACGGCTCGATCTCCAAGGAGATGCACGAGGTTCTCGCGGTGGCGATGAACCGGCTCGGTGCCAAGTCCAACACCGGTGAGGGCGGGGAGGACGCCGATCGGTTCACCGTGGACACCGACGGGGACTGGCGTCGTTCTGCCATCAAGCAGGCCGCCAGCGGTCGGTTCGGGGTCACCAGCGAGTACCTGGTCAACTCCGACGACATCCAGATCAAGATCGCCCAGGGCGCCAAGCCGGGCGAGGGTGGCCAGCTGCCCGGGCACAAGGTCTACCCCTGGATCGCGGGCACCCGGCACTCGACGCCGGGGGTGGGGCTGATCTCCCCGCCGCCGCACCACGACATCTACTCCATCGAGGACATCGCACAGCTGATCTACGACCTCAAGAACGCGAACCCGCGGGCTCGGGTGCACGTCAAGCTGGTCTCGGAGGTCGGTGTCGGCACGGTCGCGGCGGGAGTGAGCAAGGCGCACGCCGACGTGGTGCTCATCTCCGGCCATGACGGTGGTACCGGTGCCTCCCCGCTGTCCTCCATCAAGCACGCCGGTGCGCCGTGGGAGCTCGGTCTGGCCGAGACACAGCAGACGCTGTTGGCCAACGGGTTGCGCGACCGGATCGTGGTGCAGACCGACGGTCAGCTCAAGACCGGCCGTGACGTGGTCCTGGCCGCGCTGCTCGGCGCCGAGGAGTTCGGTTTCGCCACCGCTCCGCTGGTGGTATCCGGCTGCGTCATGATGCGGGTGTGTCATCTGGACACCTGCCCGGTGGGTGTGGCCACGCAGAATCCGGAGCTGCGTGCCAAGTTCGACGGTCGGGCCGATTACATCGTCAACTTCTTCGAGTTTGTCGCCCAGGAAGTGCGGGAGCACCTGGCCGCGCTGGGTTTCCGTTCCATCGAGGAGGCGATCGGCCACACCGAGATGCTCGACACCGATCCGGCCACCCGGCACTGGAAGACCGAGGGCATCGATCTCTCGCCGATCCTGCACGTGCCGGAGGTCGCCGAGGGCTCGGCCAGGCACTGCACGGCCAAGCAGGAACACGGCCTGGAAAAGGCCCTGGACAACACTCTGATTCAGCTCAGCGAGGGGGCGCTGTCCGACGGCACTCCGCTGCGGCTGGAGCTGCCGGTGCGAAACGTCAACCGCTCGGTCGGCACCATGCTGGGTTCCGAACTCACCCGCAGGTGGGGCGGCGCGGGACTGGCCGACGACACCATCCACGTCACGTTCACCGGCTCGGCGGGCCAGTCCTTCGGTGCCTTCCTGCCGCGCGGTATCACCCTGCGACTCGACGGTGACTCCAACGACTACGTGGGCAAGGGGCTGTCCGGTGGGCGCGTCGTGCTGCGCCCGCAGGACGACGCGGCCTTCGCCGCGGAGGACAACGTGATCGCGGGCAACGTGCTGCTCTACGGTGCCACGGGCGGCGAGATGTTCGTCCGCGGTGTCGTCGGTGAGCGTTTCGGGGTGCGCAACTCCGGGGCGCTGGCGGTCGTGGAAGGTGTGGGCGACCACGGGTGCGAGTACATGACCGGGGGTCGGATCGTCGTGCTTGGTGGTACGGGACGCAACTTCGCGGCGGGCATGTCCGGCGGTATCGCCTACGTGCTCGATCCGCGCTCCGACCGGATCAATCACGAGATGGTCGATCTGGACCCGTTGGATTCCGACGATCGCGGCGAACTGTACGAACTGATCGAGAAGCACCACCACGAAACCGGATCCACCGTGGCTCGCGAGCTGCTCGTCGACTGGGAGGCCGCCGCGACGCGGTTCGGCAAGGTGATGCCGAAGGACTTCAAGCGCGTTCTCAGTGCCAAGGCCGATGCCGAGCGCGACGGCCGCGACGTCAACGAGGCGATCATGGAGGCCGCTCATGGCTGACCCGAAGGGCTTTCTGACCACGCCACGCGAGACGCCGCGGCGTCGGCCGGTCGACATCCGGCTCAAGGACTGGCGGGAGGTCTACGAGGAGTTCTCCAACCAGCAGCTGGAGCAGCAGGCGGGCCGCTGCATGGACTGCGGCATCCCCTTCTGCCATCAGGGCTGCCCGTTGGGGAATCTCATTCCGGAGTGGAACGATCTGGTCTGGCGGGAGGACTGGCGCGGCGCCATCGAACGGCTGCACGCGACCAACAACTTCCCCGAGTTCACCGGCACGCTGTGTCCGGCTCCGTGTGAGGCGGCTTGCGTGCTGGGGATCAACTCGGACGCTGTGAGCATCAAGCAGGTCGAGATCGAGATCATCGATCGGGCCTGGGAAGAGGGCTGGGTGCGGCCGGAGCACCCCGCGGCCGCGACCGGCCGCACGGTGGCCGTGGTTGGTTCCGGCCCCGCCGGGCTGGCCGCGGCGCAGCAGCTCACGCGTGCCGGGCACCGGGTGATCGTCTACGAGCGCGCCGACCGGATCGGCGGGCTGCTGCGTTACGGCATCCCCGAGTTCAAGATGGAGAAGTTCCGGCTCGACCGCAGGCTCGACCAGATGCGGCAGGAGGGCACCGAGTTCCGCACGGGTGTCAACGTGGGTGTGGATCTCACCGTGGAGCGGCTGCGTTCCGAGCACGACGCCGTGGTGCTGGCGGGCGGCTCCACGATGTCCCGGGAGCTGCCCATCACCGGTAGGGAACTGGGCGGTATCCACCAGGCGATGGAGTACCTGCCGCCCGCGAACCGGGTGCAGCAGGGTGACCTGCCGCGGTCGTCCATCAGCGCAGCGGGCAAGAACGTGGTCATCATCGGTGGTGGTGACACCGGTGCCGATTGTCTGGGAACCGCGCATCGTCAGGGCGCTGCGTCGGTTACCCAGCTGGAGATCATGCCGACCCCGCCCAACGAGCGGCCGGAGAACCAGCCCTGGCCCACCTACCCGATGCTTTATCGGGTGTCCTCGGCACACGAGGAGGGTGGTCGGCGCCTGTTCTCGGTCAACACCCAGGAGTTCCTCGGTGACGAGGACGGAAACCTGCGTGCGTTGCAGCTGGTCGAGGTGCGCAAGGAGAACGGCAAGTTCGTCCCGGTGGAGGGCACCGAACAGGAGTTGCCGTGTGAGCTGGTGCTGCTGGCGATGGGCTTCGTCGGTCCGGAACGCGCCGGCATGGTCGACGAGCTCGGTGTGGAGCTCGACGCCCGTGGCAACGTCGCGCGGGACCGTTCCTTCATGACCAGTGTCGACGGCGTGTTCAGCGCCGGTGACATGGGGCGTGGTCAGTCGCTGATCGTCTGGGCCATCTCGGAGGGCCGCTCCGCGGCGGCCGGTGTGGATCGTTACCTGATGGGGCGCGACGCGCTTCCCGCTCCGATCGGACCCAACGATCGTCCGCTGACATGACACCGGAAGTGGGGCTGTCCGACGTGGACAGCCTCATTCGGCTCGCACGGCGTCCCACGCGGCGTCGTGCGAGCCCCTCGGCTCACTCGTGCGGCCCAGCCCCACGGTGATTTGGTCATACTTTTTCATTCCCGTTTTACGCGTTCGGTTCCGTGTGGTGGAATGTCGTCGCGTTTTTTCGAATACACAACGTGAACCGGTCTTTCGACGTATTGTCGAGGTCCGTTTCACCGTTTTCAACGGTGAAATCGCCGGTCAAAACGTTTGTGCCGCAAAAAGCGGATCGTAGACACTAAAAGCGGCTGAGGGTGTTGTCAATACCGCCGCCGATCATGCGTCGTTTTTTCGCCAGGGCGTGGTGATCCTCCGGGTGGGTTTTGTACGGAACGTGTTCCGGTGGCGTGTACTCCGATTGCCGAGCACTGCTGCAAACGCAGTATTGTCGCTGGAGCGTGTTCCTCGGAAACTTTCCTGCTACCGAAGACAAACCGTTTTCGCGTACAGGGAGATCACAGATGCAGCGGAAAATGCCCGGCCGAATTGCGGCGTCCGCGATTCTCGCCGCGGGAACGCTGACCGCCATGACCGCACCGGCCACAGCGGACAGCACCAACGTTTCCGAGGATCCGAGCCCGCGACACGCGAGCACGATGATGCAGGCCATGCAGCGCGATCTCGGTCTGAGTCACGCTCAGGCCGAACAACGGCTCGATGCCGAAGCCGTGGCGCGGCAGGCCGCCGACGGTATGGCCGACAAGCTCGGCAGCAGTTTCGGCGGATTCCACTACGACGCCGACCTCGGGAAGCTGGTCGTGGGTGTCACCGACCGCTCCGAATTCGACAGGGTGCGGGCCGAGGACGCCGTTCCCAGGCTCGTGGACGACAACAAGGCACAACTGCGTGCCGCCAACACCACGCTGAACCAGAACGCGAAGCGGGCTCCGGAATCGGTCACCGGCTGGTACGTCGACACGACCAGCAATTCCGTGGTCTTGACCACTGAGAAGGGTACCGCCAACCGCGCGGCCGAATTCGTTGCTTCCACCGGTGTCGACAGCGACTCGGTGAGCGTGGTCGAGTCCGCCGAGCAGCCGCGCACCTACGCCGATGTGATCGGTGGGCAGCGCTACACCATCAACGGCTCCACGATCTGCTCGGTCGGGTTCTCCGTGTCCGGTGGATTCGTCTCGGCGGGCCACTGCGGCAACACCGGCGACAGCACCGGCAGCCCCAGCGGGACGTTCGCCGGTTCCTCCTTCCCCGGCAACGACTACTCCTACGTGCGGACCGGCTCCGATGACACGCTGCGCCCCTGGGTCGATCAGTACAACGGCTACGCCAGCATCGTGAGCGGTTCGCAGGAGGCCGCGGTCGGCTCCTCGGTGTGCCGTTCCGGCCAGACCACGGGCTGGCACTGTGGCACCATTCAGGCCAAGAATCAGACGGTCAGCTACCCCAGCGGTACCGTTTACGGCCTGACCCGCACCGATGTCTGCGCCGAGCCCGGTGACTCCGGTGGTTCCTTCATCTCCGGTAGCCAGGCCCAGGGCATGACCTCCGGTGGCTCGGGTGACTGCACCTCGGGCGGCACCACCTACTTCCAGCCGGTCAACGAGGCCCTCAACGCCTACGGCGTGAGCTTGGTGACCGGCTGAACCCTCGGTTGACCCCTTCGGGGTCACCGTGACGGCCATCCCGGCCCGCACCACGAGCTTCGGGGTCGTCCGCATCAGCGGGCGGCCCCGAAAGCCGTGCGAGCCGGGCTTTCGCTCTCTCGTCGTCACCGGCAGACCTCGACGGGAATCTCCCGCACGAGGAGGGGCGGGGGAGACTTCGCCAACCTGGGCGAGTCGCTTTCGAATTCGTCGATGCTCACGATGCCGCTCTCCGTTTCACGTGGGGTGGTGCCCGAACTTCCCCGGTGAGCAGTCGGTCGAAGGGCTGGAGCACTGTTCCACCGGATGTGATGAACAATCGAGTCATGCGGATTTCGGCCAAGGTGGACTACGCGTTGCGCGCGCTGGTGGAGATAGCCCGTGCACAGGCAGGGCCGGTCAGTGCCGAGGACGTCGCCCTCGCCCAGGACATCCCACGAAACTTCCTGCAGGCCGTGCTCAGTGACCTGCGGCGTGCCGGGTTCGTCGCCAGCAGGCGGGGACAGGCCGGCGGTTGGGTGATGGCCCGCGACCCGGGCACTATCTCGATAGCCGATGTGATCCGCGCCACCGACGGCCCGTTGGTCAGCATACACGGTCAACGAGCCGAGGATGTGCAGTACGACCCGTCGGTAGCCGTGCTGCAGTGGGTCTGGATCGCGGTGCGCAGCAGCCTGCGCGAAGTGCTGGAGAATGTCACCATAGCCCAACTCGTCTCCGGCGAGCTTCCATCGGACGTTGCGGCGCGCACCAGTGAAACCGGGGTGTGGGAGTCGCGCTGAACGTACTCACGGGGTGCCGTCCCGAACGGTGCCGTCCCGAGCACTGGGAGCGTGTTGACCGGTCCGTTGGAAAGTGTACCGTTTTTATCAACTTAGTTGGAAAAGCCGCTCGGCGCTGTGGGGGCGAGCGGAAACGGTCTGGAGGCATTGGTGCCCACTCTGTTGCTCGTGGCGATTGCCGGGTTTCTCGCCCAGCTGGTCGACGGCTCGCTGGGAATGGGATTCGGTGTGACGGCCACAACCGGCCTGCTGGCCGTGGGCACCGCGCCTGTGATGGCTTCGGCGTCGGTGCACTTGGCCAAGATCGGGACAGCTGTCGTCTCCGGTGCGGCGCACTGGCGGATGCGCAACGTCGACTGGCGCATGGTCGGCTGGCTCGCCCTGCCCGGCGGGATCGGCGGCTTCCTCGGAGCCTCGGTCCTGTCCTCGGTGGCGGCCGGCTCGGCCCGCGGTTGGATGGCGCTGCTGCTGGTGGTACTCGGGAGCTATGTCGTACTGCGCTTCTCGGCATGGTCCACTCCGGTGCGATCCAGCGGTCTCACCCCCGCGGGGCGGCGCTGGTTGATTCCGCTCGGCTCGATCGGTGGATTCGTCGACTCCGTGGGCGGAGGTGGCTGGGGGCCGGTCACCACTTCGACACTGCTCAGCACGGGGCGGATCCTGCCCAGGCGTACCGTCGGCACGGTCAACACCAGCGAACTGATTGTCTCCCTGGGGGCGACCACCGGATTCCTGCTGCACAACGGCGGCTCGGCTTGGAAGTGGCCGGTGACTCTCGGGCTGCTCATCGGCGGTGTGGTCGCCGCTCCGCTGGCCGCGTGGCTCGTTCGGATCCTGCCGGTCCGCGTGCTGGGTGTGGGGGCCGGTGGGCTCATCGTGTTCAGCAATTCGCGGCTGCTGCTCGACACCGTGGGGGTCCCCCAGACTCCCGGCGTGCTGCTCACCACCGCGCTCGGCCTGGTCTGGGCGGCGGGCCTGGTCTGGGCGATTCGGAGCGAGGTGCGGCAACGTCGTTCGGCCCGCCTGGGGGCCACCGATGCGGACGAGCACGACTATGCCTACGAGGCGCGCTGAGTGTCGCCTCACCCCCGCGTCCGGTGGGGCGCGGTTCCAGCCCCGGGGCTTCGAACGGAGTTCGGTGCAGCGGGATCGTCCCGACCGACCCGCTCGCTGCCGCGGGCGATTCGTCGAGGTTCTCGAGGCGCGGGACGTAGGCTGCTCGTATGACCTCGACGAGTGGATTCGCCGGGATCGTGCTGGCAGGTGGTCGCGGCAGCAGGCTGGGTGGTCGGGACAAGCCCGCCATCCGGTTTTCCGGGCTTTCCCTGCTGGACCGCACCCTTGCTGCGGTTTCCGACGCGGAGCCGATCGTGGTGGTGGGACCCCGGCGGACGACCGATCGCCCGGTCCGCTGGACCTGGGAGGATCCGCCTGGCGGAGGACCGGTGGCGGCCCTGTCGGCGGGGCTGGGCGCGCTGCCCGCGTGCGTCTCACTGGTCGCCGTGCTCGCCGCCGACCACCCCTGGTTGAGCCGTGACACGATCTCGCGGCTGTTGGCCGCGCTGCACCGGGCTCCGGACAGTGGGGGAGCGGTACTGGTCGACACGGGCGGTCGGCCGCAGTGGTTGGTCGGGGTGTGGCGGGTGGACGCGCTGGGGCAGGCCTTGCCCGGACAGCCGCACGGTGCCGCGATGCGCGGGGTGCTGTCCCCGTTGCACCCGTTGTCCGTGCCCGCCGAGCAGGCGGAGAGTATCGACGTGGACACTCCCGAGGATCTGGCTCGGATGCTGCGTCGAGCGCACTGAGAACTTTGGCCGCCCCCGTGGCTTTTGTCGAGGGTGGTGGACACACAATATGTTTACTATTTCTATAGTTTCAGTGTTGAATGAAATTAAACTTCACAACACACACACGCCCAACAAGGTGAAATAACAGCAACAACGCGCCCCGACGCGTGATCAGTACGGTCACGTGCCAATATCGGCAACAACAGCGATCACCCTGTGGTGGTATCCGCGCCCCACGGGGTGCCGAGCACTCAGTTGGAGGTTTCCCAGTGACCGATCCGGGTCAGGGCGGTAACGGCAATGGCGCGGGCACAGGGGCGGCCGGGCCGGCCCACTCGCCGGATCACACCAGTACTCCCGCCAGGGACGCACAACTGCTCGAACGCACCGTATTCGAGGTCAAACGTGTGATCGTCGGCCAGGATCGACTCGTGGAGCGCATTCTGGTGGGGCTGCTGGCGGGGGGACACATCCTGCTCGAAGGCATCCCGGGCGTCGCCAAGACACTGGCCGTGGAGACCTTCTCCACGGTGGTGGGGGGCAGTTTCTCCCGCCTGCAGTTCACCCCGGACCTCGTGCCCGCCGACCTGCTGGGAACCAGGATCTACCGGCAGGGCAGCGAGCGTTTCGACGTCGAACTCGGCCCCATCATGGCCAATTTCGTGCTGGCGGACGAGGTCAACCGCGCCCCGGCCAAGATCCAGTCGGCCCTGCTGGAGGTCATGGCCGAACAACACGTCTCGCTGGGTGGGCACAGCTATCCCACGCCGCAGCCCTTTCAGGTGCTTGCCACGCAGAACCCCATCGAGAACGAGGGTGTGTATCCGCTGCCCGAGGCACAGCGCGACCGCTTCCTGTTCAAACTGCTGGTGGAATACCCCACCGCAGAAGAGGAGCGTGAGATCGTCTACCGGATGGGGGTCTCCCCGCCGGAACCGCAGACCGTGCTCGACCCCGGCGAGCTGTCCCGGTTGCAGCAGGTGGCCTCCAACGTGTTCGTGCACCACGCACTGGTCGACTACGTCGTCCGCCTGGTGCTGGCCACCCGCTCACCCAACGAACACGGGCTGTCCGACATCGCGGGCTGGGTCTCCTACGGTGCCTCGCCACGCGCCACACTCGGTGTCGTCGGTGGTGCCCGTGCGCTCGCCCTGCTGCGCGGCCGCGACTACGTGTTGCCGCAGGACGTCGTCGACGTGGTCCCGGACGTGTTTCGCCACCGCATCGTGCTCTCCTACGACGCGGTGGCCGACGGGGTGCCCGTGGACCACGTCGTCAACCGGGTGCTGCAGACCGTCCCGCTGCCACAGGTCTCGGCGCGCCCCCAGAATCCCGGACAGTACAACGGTGCGCCGCAGACGGGGGCTCCGGCGGTGCCGGGAGCCGCGCACGGCCAGCAGCCGTCCTCCGGCATCACCAACCAGTGAGGAGTCGATTAGCCGTGTCGACCAGCGGTGACCGCCCGGAATGGGCGCCACCCGCGTTGCAGGCCGGACGTATGCGGGAAGCACTGCGCTCCCTGGAGTTGACGGTGCGCGGCAGGCTCGACGGTCTGCTGCAGGGCAATCATCTGGGGCTTGTGCCGGGTCCGGGAACCGAGCCCGGGGAGGCGCGGACGTACCAGCCCGGCGACGACGTGCGGCGGATGGATTGGGCCGTGACCGCCCGCACCACCGAACCGCACATCCGCGAGACGGTAGCCGATCGTGAACTGGAGACCTGGGCGGCCGTGGACCTGTCCGCCAGCCTGGATTTCGGGACGGCAGGGTGTACCAAGCGGGAACTGGCGATAGCTGGACTGGCCGCGGTGGGGCACCTGACAGCGGGCGGAGGGAACCGGCTCGGCGCCGTGGTCTCCAACGGTGCGGAACTCACGCGCGTGCCGGCCAGGGGCGGTAGTGACTACGCCAGGGCGCTGCTGCGCCGGACCGCGGAGGTGCCGCATCCGCCGGAGGGGGTCTCGGGGGATTTGGCCGCTCTCGTGGAAGCGTTGCGCCGACCGCCGCGTCGCCGTGGTCTGGCCGTGGTGATCTCCGACTTTCTCGGACGGATCGAATGGCAACGAGCGATGCGTGGGCTGTCGGCACGGCACTCGCTGCTCGCGATCGAGATCGTCGATCCGCGCGATGTCGAACTGCCGAGCGTGGGCACTGTCCAGTTGAGCGATCCCGAGACCGGAAAACAGCGTGAGGTGACCACCACACCATTGTTACGACGTGAGTTCGCCGCGGCAGCCGCGGCTCACCGGGAACGGGTCGCCGCGGAGCTGCGGCGGGTCGGGGCGGCCCACTTGGTGTTGCGCACCGATTCGGACTGGATCGCCGACATAGTTCGCTTCGTCGTCGCCCGCAAACGCGGCTGGTCCGGGGGAGTGGTTTGATGCCCAGTCTGAGCGGATTCACCAGCCCGGCGTGGTTCCTGCTGCTGATTCTGGTGGCGGTTCTGGTTGTCGGTTACCTGTGGGCGCAGCGCAGGCGCAGGCGCAGCACGATGCGCTTCAGCAATCTCGAGTTGTTGGAGCGTGTGGCCCCCAGCCGCCAGGGTTGGCCCAAGCACGTGCCGATGGCGCTGCTCGGTGTGGCGTTGATCGTGCTGACCATCGGGTTGGCCGGTCCCACGGCGGAGCAGCGCATCCCGCGTAACCGTGCCACTGTGCTGTTGACGATGGATGTCTCGCTTTCCATGAAGGCGCAGGACGTCAGTCCCAGTCGGTTGCGTGCTGCCAAGCAGGCGGCCAAGGAGTTCGCCGACAAGCTCACGCCGGGGATCAATCTGGGGCTGGTCTCTTTCGCGGGGACGTCCACGGTGATGGTCATGCCCACCACCGACCGGCCCAGTGTGAAGCAGGCCATCGACAGTCTGCAGCTTTCGGAGGCCACTGCCACCGGGGAGGGGATCAAGGCTTCGCTGTCGGCGATCGAGTCCTTCGGACGCATGCTCGGTGGTGGTCAGGGGCCGCCGCCTGCTCGGATCGTGCTGATGGCCGATGGTGGTCAGACCATCCCGCGGGAGTTGGACGCGCCGCGGGGGGCCTACACGCAGGCGAAGGCGGCCAAGCAGGCCGGGGTGCCCATTTCCACCATCTCGTTCGGCACCGAGCACGGCAGTATCCGTATTCAGGGGCAACGGCAGCCGGTGGAGGTCGACGACGATGCGATGCGGCGTATCGCCGATCTTTCCGGTGGTGAGTTCTACAAGGCGGCCAGTGCCGAGCAGTTGCGGCAGGTCTACGACACGTTGCAGGAGCAGATCGGTTACGAGATCAAGCGGGCGGACGCGAGCAAACCGTGGTTCGCGCTCGGCACGCTCGTGGCGATCGTGGCAGCGGGTGTGGCGCTACTGGTGGGGCAGCGGTTGCCCTGATGCGGGGTTCACCTGGTTCGGGGGTGGCGCGTGACGGGTGTGAGCGGAGGTCCTCGTGCCGACCGTGCCGGTTGCACGGTCGGTGCTGTGGGCAGCCAGTTGCCGCGCTTTCATCGGCGGTCGTGTTCGTCCGTGGCGACTCCCAGTGTGCGGGCGAGCAGGGTGGCCAGGTGCACGGGCTCGGCTTCGGTGGCGTGGCGAAGCTGTGTTCTGCAGCTGAACCCGTCGGCGAGGATTGTCGTGTCGGGGTGTGCCGCGCGTATTTCCGGTAGGAGGCTGTCCTCGGCGCAGGCCATCGAGACGTCGTAGTGTCCGCGTTCGAATCCGAAGTTGCCTGCCAGTCCGCAGCAGCCGGAGTCCAGTACTCGGGTGCGCAGCCCGGTGGCTTCCAGCACGGCTCGGTCCGCGTCGGAGCCGGATTCCGCGTACTGGTGGCAGTGCACCTGCAGCAGTGCCTCGCCTGCCGTCTCGGTGGTCTCGCGGCGCCATTGGTGCCGTGAGGGGGCGACCTGTTCGGCGAAGGTGGTTGTCGACTCGGCTACGGTGCGCACGTCCTCGTCGTCGGGGCACAGCTCAGGCGCGTCGTTGCGCAGGAATTCGGTGCAGCTGGGTTCCAGCCCCACCAGGGGGGTGCCGGTTCGCAGTTTCGAGCGTAGGTTGCGGGCGGTGCGTCGTAGCACCCGGCGGGCGATGTCCAGTTGGCCGGTCGAGTGCCAGGTCAGGCCGCAGCACATCGAGCCGGTGGGGAGTTCGACGTGGTATCCCAGGCGTCGCAGCCCGGCGATGGCGTCCTCGCCGATGCTCGGTTCGAGGTAGTTGGTGAAGGTGTCCGGAAACAGCATCACCGTTTCGGACTTCCCGTTGTGTTCGGGGCTCTGGCGGTGTTGTTGCCGCAGCGTTCGTGGTGCGATGCGTGGCAGTTCGCGTTCGGGGGCTATTCCGCCGAGCAGTTTGAGCAGTGGGGCGGTTCGGCCTCGTGCGATTCGGTTGGCCAGCCGCGGTGCGTGTGCGGTCAGGCGTAGCCACAGCGGCAGGAAACCCATCGAGTAGTGCGCGGCGGGGCGTGGCCGGTTGTGGTGGTAGCGGTGCAGGAACTCGGCCTTGTAGGAGGCCATGTCGACCCCGACCGGGCAGTCGGTTTTGCATCCCTTGCAGGACAGGCACAGATCCAGTGCTTCGTGGACCTCTTCGGAGCGCCATCCGCCGCGTACTGTTTCGCCCGCCAGCATTTCGAACAGCAGGTGGGCTCGGCCGCGGGTGGAGTGTTTCTCGTCGCGGGTGGCCCGGTAGCTCGGGCACATCACTCCGCCCGAGGGGTTGAGGCATTTGCCCATTCCCACGCATCGGCGAGTGGCGGGGGCGAGGTCGCCGTTGTCGGAGCCCAGGGCGAGTGTGGTTCTGCTGGGGATTCGTGGTGGTGCCACCAGCAGCCGCAGGTCACTGTCGACAGGTGGGGGTTGGGTCAGGATGCCCGGGTTGTGCAGCCCTTCGGGGTCGAACGCGGTTTTGAATCGTTCGAAGGCGTGCAGCATCGGTTGGGGGTACATCCGGGACAGCAATGCGGAGCGGGCCCGGCCGTCGCCGTGTTCGCCGGACAGTGAGCCGCCGTGGGCTGCGGTCAGTTCGGCGGCCGATTCCAGGAAGTTTCGGTATTCGGTGGCTCCGGCTCGTGACATCAGGTCGAAGTCGATGCGTACGTGGATGCAGCCGTCACCGTAGTGGCCGTAGCTGACCCCGTGGTATCCGAAGTGGTCGAGCAGGGCGTCGAATTCGCGTAGGTAAGTTCCGAGGTGGTGTGGGGGGACCGCGGCGTCCTCCCAGCCGGACCAGCGTTCCGAACCGTCGGCCATTCTGGTGGCGTATCCGGAGCCTTCTTCTCGGATTTTCCACAGTGCGGCCATCCGTTCCGGTGCGGTGTGTACCGCGGTGGTGGCGTGGTTTCCGAAGGAGTTCGCGATCGTTTCGGCGGTGTGTCTGGCCGTGTCCTGATCGGTTCCGCCGGTTTCGACCAGTAGCCAACTCCGCCCGGGGGGTAGCAGGGCCAGGGCGGGGGAGTTGGGGTTGCGGTCACCGACGACGTCGACGAGTTCCCCGCTGATTCCTTCGATGGCCAGTGTGTCCCGGTCGAGCAGGTGGGTGACTTCGTCGGCGGCGTCGTAGGTGTTGTCGAATCCCAGTACCACCATCGCGCGGGCGGCGGGTGTCTCGACCAGTTCCACCGTGGCCGAGAGGATGGTGGCGCAGGTTCCTTCCGAGCCGACCAGGGCTCGTGCGAGGTTGAAGTCGTTGTGGGGCAGCAGCTGGTCGAGGTTGTAGCCGGAGACGCGTCTGCGGGGTGCGGGCATGTCCGTGCGCAGGTTCGGTTCGTAGTCCTGGGCCAGTTTGCGCAGTTCGCCGTACAGTCTTCCGGTGCGGTCGCCTCGGGCGCACAGGGTGTCCAGGGTGTCCGGTGGGGTCGCTCCGAGGGTGAGGCGGGTGCCGTCGGACAGCAGCACGTCCAGTTCGTGGACGTTGTCGACTGTCTTTCCCCACGCCACCGAGTGGGTGCCGCAGGAGTTGTTGCCGATCATGCCGCCGATTGTGCAGCGGCTGTGTGTGGAGGGGTCGGGGCCGAAGGTCAGGCCGTGTGGTTGTGCCGCTTGTCGGAGCGTGTCCAGTACGACTCCTGGCTGTACCCGTGCCAGTCGTCGGTCGGGGTCGAGGTGCTCGATGCGGTTCATGTGTCGGGAGAAGTCCAGCACCAGCCCGGGGCCCATGGCATTGCCCGCGATGCTGGTTCCCGCGCCTCGTGCGGTGATCGACAGTCCGTACTCGCGTGCGGTGGCCAGTGTGGCGGCCACATCGGAGTCGTGTCGCGGGAACACCACACCGGCGGGCACCTGCCGGTAGTTGGAGGCGTCGGTGGCGTAGAGGGCTCGGGTGCCGGGATCGAACCGGGCCTGCCCCGAGAGTGCGGAACGCAGTGGGGACGCGAATTCGGGGATGTCCGCGGCGGTGGGGGTTGTTCTGCTCACCGCTTGGCCTCCTCCCGAGCAGGGCGGTGGGCCACCGTCGCCGTACCGGTCAGCGGCTGCCGCCCGATGTGGTCTCGATCGACGCTGTTCTCGGGGAATGTTACCCGTCCGGTGGTGGTGGCCTCGTCGCAGTGCCGCTGGGCTGCCCTGGTGGTGTCGCCGCCGGGGGAGGAGGCCCGTTTGGTCGTGCTGCCTGCTCCCGATCCGATGTCGGTGCGTACACGTCGGGCCGATAGCCTCAGCGGCGGTTCCGGTCAACACAGCCGGACGACGAACGGCGGTTGACAGTGTTCTTTCGGAGGGAGTGTGGGAGTGGCACGGTCCGTGTTGGTCACCGGCGGCAATCGGGGTATCGGATTGGCCATAGCCAGGGCTTTTCAGGATGCCGGTGACAACGTGGCGATCACCCATCGCGGCTCGGGGGCGCCCGAGGGGATGTTGGGCGTGCAGTGCGATGTGACCGACCCCGAGCAGGTGACGGCCGCTTTCGACGAGGTCGAGGCCGCCCAGGGCCGGGTGGAGGTAGTGGTGGCCAATGCGGGCATCACCGACGACGGGCTGTTGTTGCGGATGGGTGAGGAGCAGTTCCAGCGGGTCGTGGAGGCCAACCTCACCGGTGCTTACCGGGTGGCTAAGCGCGCGACCAGCAGCATGCTGCGTAACCGGAAAGGCCGGATGATCTTCATCTCGTCCACGGTCGCCCTGTCCGGCGCGCCGGGGCAGGCCAACTACGCGGCGAGCAAGGCCGGACTGATCGGTTTCGCCCGGTCGTTGGCGCGTGAGCTCGGTTCCCGCGGGATCACTTCCAACGTGGTCACGCCGGGGTTCGTGGCCACCGACATGACCGAGGAGCTGTCCGAGGAGCGCAGGAAGCAGATTCTGGAGCAGGTGCCGTTGGGGCGCTACGCCGAGCCGGACGAGATCGCGGGCGCCGTGCGGTGGTTGGCCTCGGACAGTGCCGGTTATGTCACCGGAGCGGTCATCCCCGTCGACGGCGGGGTCGGTATGGGGCACTGAGATTTTTCGGCTGCCTCGCGTGAGCCGGGGTTGTGCCCGTGTGTGGTTTCCGAACCGAGTAAACAACGATCAGTAGAGGGAAACGGCAAGTGACTGGACTGCTGGAAGGTAAGCGAATTCTGATCACCGGGGTGATCACCGACTCCTCGATCGCGTTTCACACCGCCAAGGTGGCCCAGCAGCAGGGGGCCGAGGTGGTGCTGACCGGTTTCGGTCGGCTCAAGTTGGTGGAGCGCATCGCCGGCCGGTTGCCGCGCAAGGCGCCGGTGATCGAGCTCGATGTCACCAACGAGGAGCAGTTGGCGGGGTTGGCCGATTCGGTTGCCGAGCACGTCGACGGTCTCGACGGTGTGGTGCATTCGATCGGTTATGCTCCCGAATCCTGTCTGGGTGCGGATTTCATGGCGGCCCCGTGGGAGGACGTGTCCAACACGCTGCAGATCTCGGCGTACTCGTTGAACTCCCTGACCAGGGCGTGCCTGCCGTTGTTGGGTGAGGGGTCTTCCGTGGTGGGGATGGACTTCGATGCCCGCGTGGCCTGGCCCGCCTACGACTGGATGGGTGTGGCGAAGGCGGCGTTGGAGTCGACCTCGCGGTATCTGGCGCGTGAGCTCGGACCGCGCGGTGTTCGGGTCAATCTGGTCAGTGCCGGTCCGGTGCGGACCATGGCCGCCAAGTCGATCCCCGGCTTTCAACAGCTGGAGGACACCTGGGGGGAGCGTGCCCCGCTGGGCTGGGACGTGGAGGATCCGGAGCCGGTGGGGCGCACGGTGTGCACCGTGTTGTCGGACTGGCTGTCCAAGACCACCGGGTCGATGATCATGACCGACGGTGGGTTCCACGCGTTGGGGGCCTGAGGCCGGCGGCCGCGTGTCGTTTCCCGCGGGGTGTGAAACCCCGGGCTCGGCCGCGCACCCCGCCTGTGCGGCCGAGACGTCACCTCTGCCTATCATGGTCGCGTGAACAGCTCGGATAACGTTGATGCGCTGCTGTACCTTTCCTTCGGTGGCCCGGAAGGACACGAGGAGGTACGGCCTTTCCTGGAAAACGTGACTCGTGGTCGCAACGTTCCCCCGGAACGGCTCGACGAGGTGGCCGAGCATTACCACCACTTCGGTGGGGTGTCGCCGATCAACCGTCTCAATCGCGAGATCATGAGCTCGTTGGAGGGTGAGCTCGCCGAGCGTGGTCTGAACCTACCGGTGTACTTCGGCAACCGTAACTGGCACCCGATGGTCGAGGACACCGTCGAACGGATGGCCGCCGACGGGGTGCGGCGCGCGCTGGTGTTCGCCACTTCCGCATGGGGTGGCTATTCGGGGTGTCGCCAGTACCACGAGGACATCGCACGTGCCCGTTCGGCTGTGGGGGAGCAGCGGGCTCCCGACCTGGTCAAGCTCCGGCAGTTCTACGATCACCCGTTGTTCGTGGCCGCCAACGCCGACGCGGTGACGCGTGCTTACGCCGCGTTGCCGGAGGACGTTCGTGCACAGGCCCGTCTGGTGTTCACCGCCCATTCGGTCCCGTTGAGCGCGGAGGAACGAAGCGGTGCCGATGGCCGTGCCCACTGGTACTCGCGGCAGGTGCAGGAGGCCGCTCGCCTGGTTGCCGAGGCCGTGGGGGTCACCAGCTACGATCTTGTCTGGCAGTCCCGTTCGGGCCCGCCGAGTGTGCCGTGGCTGGAACCCGACGTTTGTGACCATCTGGAGCAGTTGTCCGCCGGGGAAGTACCCGCCGTGGTCACCAGCCCGGTCGGTTTCGTTTCCGATCACCTCGAGGTGGTTTGGGATCTGGACAACGAGGCCGCGGAGAAGGCCACCGAGCTCGGGTTGGGTTTCGCTCGTGCCGACACCGCAGGCACCGATCCGCGCTACGCCCGGATGATCGCCGAACTGGTTTCCGAGCACGTCGAGGACCAGCGGGTCCGCAAGTTGTCCCCGTTGGTCACCGCGGGCTGTGGGGTCAACGGCGAGTTGTGCGTGCCGCAGGGCTGCTGCTGAGTACGCGACGACTGCCGCGCCGCAATGGCGCCCGGGGTTTACCGGTGGTTTCCCGTCCGGGGTGATTCCGCCCGTGCCGCTCGGGAAACCACCTCGGGCCGTTCTACCGTGGGATCAGTGCTGTTCGGCCCGCTGCCGCAGCACCCGCACCATCTCGTCCACCGCCGCCCGACGAGCGGTGCGCACCGATTCGAACAACGGGTTCAGTGCCTGGCCGCGTGCTCTGTCCGCCGAGGCGGACATCGCCCCGCCGGGGGCGTCCTCGGTGGCCACGCGCAGGATCGCCTCCACTTCCGTGCTGCGTTGCAGCACGCGTAGGCAACGTTGCGGCACCCCCTGTGGCCACGAGGGCTGCGGACGTGTCGACACGGTTTCGGCGATCTCACCACGAACGCCCGGTCGGCGCCGTGACACGTCCAGTTCGGTCAGCGTGCTGGCGGCCTCGCGCATGGCCGAGGACATGCCGTGTTCGGCTTCTCCCACGGGGGTGTGTTCCGCCGGGGCGATCTCACCCACCTCGTGAACCGTCCAGCGCAGCACTCCTTCGGCGACACGTTCCGGCACCACCCCCAGGCCTGCCCGCGGGAAAACGGCGGCCTCGCCCTGCCGCAGCGCGTGCCGTGCGAATTCCGAGGCCCCGTCGAGCCCGCGAACATCACCGGCCACCGGTAGCGCGAGGCTGCCCGCCTCACCACCGGCCTTGCGTATCGCCGCCAGCAGCAGCGCCGGCCCCGCGTCGTTGTCGCCGGGAGCGGGAAGTTCCAACCGTGCCGCCGTGCCCTCGTCGGCGGCCCACACCTGATGAACCTCGGCCCACGCCTGCGCGGCATCGAGCACGTCATCCGACGCGGCCGTCCCGTGCAGCCACGCGGACGTCCACACCACCATCGTTGCGCTCGGACATGGCATGGCCACTGACGATACCGATGTGACCGTGATCGCCGCCAACGGGTGGGATTCCCGCCGCGCCGCCCGCGGGTCGTGTCGCGAACCGGGCATCATCTCGGCCCGGCGCCGTCCCGGTGGGGGCGAGCCCGGGTAGGCTGATCGTCGTGCGTTCGATCGACTACGGCCGCGACGTGCTCACCGGTAGCGCTCGGCGTCGACGCCAGCCCCCTCCCGAGCTGCCCGCCGAGCCCGGCACGGTTGTCGAGGATGCCGCTGGTGAGTTCTGCGGGGCCATCGTGCGGCTGGAACGTGGCGAGCTCACCAAGCACAACGTGATTCTTGAGGACCGCCACGGCAGGCAGCGCGCCTTTCCGATGCGAACCGGCGGTTTCCGCCACGAGGGAAGACCGGTCACGCTCGTGCCCGTGGTTTCCCCCTCGAGTGGGAGGCCGAGCCGTTCGGCCTCCGGGTCGGTGACGGTTTCCGACGCCCCGGCGCGCACGGCCCGGGCCAGCAGGATCTGGGTGGAGGGGCTGCACGACGCGGAACTGCTCGAGCGGGTGTGGGGACACGATCTCCGCGTGGCCGGTGTGGTGGTCGAGCCGCTGCACGGGATCGACGATCTGGAGCGGCGCGTGTCGGAGTTCGCTCCCGGCCCCGAGCGCAGGCTGGGGCTGCTGGTGGATCATTTCGTTCCCGGCAGTAAGGAGACCCGCCTCGCCGAGCGGGTCGGCACCGCCGATGTGCTGGTGACCGGCCACCCCTTCGTCGACATCTGGCAGGCCGTGCGCCCGGAGACGGTGGGTCTCACCGAGTGGCCGGAAGTAGACAGGCGCCTGGACTGGAAAACCGGGGTGTGTGGCGAACTGGGCTGGGCCGATCCGTCCCAGGGCTGGCGCAGGATCCTTGACGCGGTCAGTGACTTCCGGGATCTGCGGGCCCCGCTGTTGGGGGCGGTGGAACAGCTCGTGGACTTCGTCACCCTCGCCGAGGAGTAGACCCGCCCACCCCTTTCGCTGGCCGATATCGGGCCTCGCGCCGCGACTTGATCGGTCACGAAGCGAAGTCGATCTGTCACCATGGGTTTATGGCCGCGTTGGTGTGGTTGATCGCCGGGGTGCTCTTGGTGGCCGCCGAAGCCACTTCGGGTGAGCTGGTGCTGTTGATGCTCGGGCTCGCCGCGATGGGAACCGCCGGGGCGGCGGCGCTGGGTGCGCCGCTGTGGCTGGACGCGGTGATCTTCGCCGCGCTCTCCGGTGGACTGGTGTTCCTGGCGCGTCCGGTGGTCAAACGCAGACTGCTGCGGGAGACGAGCGAGGGAATCGAACCGCGCACGAACGTGGATGCGCTCATCGGCAAACGCGCCACCGTGGAATCCGCGGTGGATGCCCACGACGGCCGGGTGCGCATCGACGGGGACGTGTGGTCGGCGCGTTCTTTCGACGAGACACAAGTGCTGGATGTGGGGCGCACGGTGATGGTCATGGAGATCTCGGGGGCTGTCGCCGTGGTATGGGCCGAGCCGTGAGGAGGCGGATGTGGATCCTGCCGTGTGGATTGTGCTGTTGGTGGTCGTGCTGTTGGTGGTCGTGCTGCTGGCCAAGACCGTTCTGGTCGTGCCGCAGGCCACCAGTGCGGTCATTGAACGTCTGGGGCGGTTCCGCACCGTGGCCAACCCGGGGTTGAACATGCTGTTTCCGTTCCTGGACCGGGTGCGTGCCAAGATCGACCTGCGGGAGCAGGTGGTCTCGTTCCCACCGCAGTCGGTGATCACCCAGGACAACCTCACCGTGTCCATCGACACCGTGGTGTACTTCCAGGTCACCGAGTCCCGTTCGGCGGTGTACGAGATCTCCAACTACATCGAGGGGGTTGAGCAGTTGACCACCACCACGCTGCGCAACGTGGTCGGTGGTATGAGTCTGGAGGAGACGCTGACCTCGCGGGACCAGATCAACAGCCAGCTGCGCGGGGTGCTGGACAGCGAAACCAGCCGCTGGGGAATCAGGGTGGCTCGGGTCGAGCTCAAGGCGATCGACCCGCCGCCGTCGATCCAGGACTCGATGGAAAAACAGATGCGTGCCGACCGTGAGAAGCGCGCGATGATCCTCAACGCCGAGGGCGAACGCGAGTCCGCCATCAAAACGGCCGAGGGGCAGAAACAGTCGCAGATCCTGGCCGCGGAGGGATCCAAGCAGGCCGCGATCCTCAACGCCGAGGGGGAGCGCCAGTCCAACATTCTGCGTTCGCAGGGTGAGCGGGCCAGCAAGTACCTCACCGCCCAGGGTGAGGCCAAGGCGATCGAGAAAACTTTCGCCGCCGTCAAACGCGCCAAGCCCACCCCGGAGATGCTGGCCTACCAGTATCTGCAGACCCTGCCCGAGATGGCTCAGGGCGATGCCAACAAGGTTTGGGTGGTGCCCAGCGAGTTCAGCAAGTCTTTGGAGGGCTTCGCCCGCATGCTCGGCAGCCCCGACGAGGAGGGCGTGTTCCGTTACGAACCGCCCGAGCAGGAAGTGCCCAGCGAGCCTCCGGAGAAGGACGATCCGTCAGTGTCGTCCTGGTTCGACATGGCCTCCAACCCCGAGGTGGCCGAGGCGGTACGCGCGGCCGAGGCGGTGGCCCGCAAGGAGGTGCCCACCGATCTGAGCAGCACACCACGGGCCGGTGGTTCGGCGGACCAGCAGGCCCTCGGAGGCGGAGCGGGAAACTCGGAGCAGCGCACCGACGGTTGAGGCCCACGGCCCGGACCGGTCGGGTGGGCACGCGCCCGCCGACCGGTCCGGGTTCCACCTGGGTGAGCGGGAGAGCCGCGGGTGCGGCGAGGATGTCGGTGAGGCGTGGTGGGATGTGCCCACCGTCGGCAAGGAGCACCACCCGTTATGGCACGCACCACCCCGCCCCGCCCTGTGAACGTGGCCGAGGTGTTTCCGGAGCTGGCCGGGATGACCAGGACCACCACCAGGCTGCATCCTCGACGCGGCGCCCCCACCGTGGAACAGAGCTCGGTCGGTGGGCCGCTGTTGTGGCCCACCGAGGAACCGTGGCCTCACTGCCACGACTGTCACCACAACAGGTATCGCTTCGTTCTCGAACTGACCTCGCTGCGCGAGATTCGTGCGGCGCGCGGCGTCGCAGGCGACGAGCCGGATCCGCTGTCGGAGGCGGACCTGGAAACGCTACGGCGCTCCAGGGAGGGAATTCCGGTGGTCGAGTACGCGCTCAGCCCGATGCCGTTGCTGCCCGTCGCGCAGCTCTACGCAACCGAGATTCCGGATCTGGTCTGCCCTCCGGACACCGATATGCTGCAGGTGCTGTGGTGCCCTTTCCACCACGAGCACGACGCCGGTACACAGGTTTACTGGCGCCGTGCTGCCGATGTAGAGCGGTTGCTGACTCACCCACCCGAACCGGCCCTGGTGATGGCCGATGACTTCGTTCCCCACCCGTGTGTGCTCAATCCGGAGCGGATAGGTGAACTCCCGCCGTCGCACCTGATTCCGGAGGACCTGGCGGATCGTATCCGCGATTGGGAACAGGAACAGCGCGTGGATTACGACGAGGAGCTGTCGATATCGCCGGGTTGGAAAGTTGGCGGCTGGGAATCGCTGTGGACGTTCCGCGATCCAGTGCCGCTGTGCTGCGAACAGTGCGGCTCCGACGTCGAACCCTTGCTGATGATGGAAGGGGCGAACTTCACCCCCAGTTGGTGTCCTGTCGAGGACAACGTTGAACTCGCCGAAGATCCCGGTCCGGCCAGCCATCCGGGGGTTCGGATCGGACGTGATTACACGCTGCAGATCTACTGCTGTAGCCGGGACCGGACACATCCCTGTGTCACCGCTGTGCAGTAGCCGCCTGACGCCCCGGCGGTCCTGTTTCTTCCCGGCGAACCGAAGGCATCGACCTCCGAAGAGTTACCGGGCTTCGTCCGGTTGGGTGGACGGTTCGGAAGAGGGATCGGTGGGTTCGGGGGAGTCCGCCGTGTGGGTGGGCAGCCCACTGCGTACCGGCAGTTGCGGCCCGTCGACGCTGGAAAGCAGCCTGCTGTCCACGGGGCGCCCCTCGGGGTCAACGGTCAGCACCGAAACCTCACCCGTGGTCTCCAGCACCACCGCCTCGAGCTGTTCCAGGCGGGTGATCCCGGCCAGTCGCAGTTTCGCGTAGAGGTCGTTGCGGGTCATCTGCGCCTGATCCAGGTTCTCGCGCAGTTCCCGGGAGCCGTCCATGAGCAGCAACGGGCGGTTGTCGGTGACCCGTTCGACCCTGCGGAGTTTACGCAGGTACGCCAGCAGGCTCTGCGTGCTGAACAGCGCCGCCAGCGCGAACATGCCCTGCAGCAGTGAGACCTCGGAGCTGACCGCGGTGGTGGCGGTGATCGACCCGAACGCCACGGTGGCCGCGTAGTCGAAGTTCGTCATCTGGGAGAACGAACGCAGCCCGGCGATCCGGGAGAACGCGATCAGTGAGATGTAGATCGACACTGTCGACAGCGCCACGAGCGCCAGCGTCTGCCACGACACATGTAAACCATTGATCACTTGGTGCCCCCTGGGCGGGCCGGGAAGTTCCGCGAACAGTTCGAACGCTGCCTGGGCAAACTATCATCGTCCGAGGTCAACGGGTTTTGCCGCACGGCTCGTTCGCCGAAAGCCGCGCGGGTGGAAGGAGATGATTGGCCGCCGAGCCCACCGGTGGAGGTGGTGGGCGATTCGCGTGCGGTGTGGCAGCATCGACCGGGTGACCAGCAGCCCCGCGGCATCGCGACATTTGGACGAACTCACCCGGTTGCGCCGTGTTCGGGACCGGATCGATCGGGAGTACGACCGGCCGCTGGACGTGGCGGCGCTGGCGCTGGGGGCGCACATGTCGGCGGGCCACCTCAGCCGCGCGTTCCGCCGTGCCTACGGCGAGTCGCCGTACTCCTATCTGATGACACGGCGTATCGAGCGTGCGATGGCGTTGCTGCGTCGAGGGGACTTCAGCGTCACCGAGGTCTGCTTCGCGGTCGGTTGCGGCTCGTTGGGCACCTTCAGCACGCGGTTCACCGAGCTGGTCGGTGTGCCTCCCAGTACTTACCGGCACAGCGCGGCGCACGCCACGGCGGGCGTGCCTGCGTGCGTGGTCAAGCGGGCGGGCAGACCGGTCAGGAATCGAGAAGCGCGGGGCGCCCTCGCGCAACTAGTCTGAACCGCCATGAGCCTGACCATTCACTCCAGCTTCCTTCCGCACGAGGATCCCGAAGCCTCCCTGGGGTTCTACCGGGACGTTCTCGGGTTCGAGGTGCGCAACGACGTCGGTAACGGCAAGATGCGCTGGATCACGGTCGGTCCCGCCGGGCAGCCCGGCACGTCCCTGGTTTTGGCCCCGCCGGTCGCCGACCCGGGGGTCACCGAGGAGGAACGCCGCATCATCACCGAGATGATGGCGAAGGGCACCTACGCCATGTTGCTGCTGGCCACCGACGACCTCGACACCACCTTCGAACGACTGCGAGTCGGCGATTCCGAGATCGTCCAGGAACCCGCCGAGCAGCCCTACGGGGTTCGTGACTGCGCAGTCCGCGACCCGGCGGGCAATCTGATCCGTATTCAGCAGTCGCGCTGACTCGACCAACGGGCACAGGCACCAACCGCACGGCGGGGTAGGTGAGTCCCGCCGTCGAGAACTCCGGCAGGGAGGAACGATGAGCACAACCGGGGAAACCCACCCGCATGTTGCCGACAGCCACGATCTGATCCGCGTGCACGGCGCGCGGGAGAACAACCTCGCCGATGTGGGCATCGAACTTCCCAAGCGCCGGTTGACGGTGTTCACCGGGGTGTCGGGTTCCGGTAAGAGTTCGCTGGTGTTCGACACGATCGCCGCGGAGTCACAGCGGCTGATCAACGAGACCTACAGTGCCTTCCTGCAGGGGTTCATGCCCACGCTGGCCCGCCCCGAGGTGGACGTGCTCGACGGGCTGACCACGGCCATCATCGTCGACCAGGAGCGTATGGGCTCCGATCCCCGTTCCACGGTCGGCACCGCCACCGACGTCAACGCGATGCTGCGTGTCCTGTTCAGCAGGTTCGGGCAGCCGCACATCGGTTCCCCGAAGGCGTTCTCGTTCAACGTGGCCTCGATCAGCGGTGCGGGTGCGGTCACGTTCGAACGTGGCGGGAAAACCGTCAAGGAGCGTCGTGACTTCAGCATCACCGGCGGCATGTGTCCACACTGCGAGGGACGCGGTTCGGTCACCGACTTCGACCTGTCGCAGATCTACGACGCCGACAAGTCGCTCAACGAAGGGGCTCTCACGGTTCCCGGCTACAGCATGGACGGCTGGTACGGCCGCATCTTCCGCGGCTGCGGTTTCTTCGACCCGGACAAACCGGTCCGCGACTTCACCGCGAAAGAGCTCGACGCCCTGCTGTACAAGGAGCCGACCAAGATCAGGATCGACGATGTCAATCTCACCTACGAGGGGCTGATCCCCAAGATCCGCAAGTCGATGCTGTCCAAGGACGTCGAAGCGATGCAGCCGCACATTCGCGCGTTCGTGGAGCGGGTGGTGACCTTCACCGTCTGCCCGGAGTGCGACGGCACCCGGTTGAGCGAGGCGGCCCGATCGTCGCGGATCGCGGGCATCAGCATCGCCGACGCCTGCGCGATGCAGATCAGCGACCTGGCCGAGTGGGTTCGTGACCTCGACGAGCCGTCGGTGGCGCCGTTGCTGGCCACCCTGCGGCACACGCTGGACTCGTTCGTGGAGATCGGGTTGGGCTATCTCGGTCTCGACCGCTCGGCGGGCACGCTCTCGGGTGGTGAGGCGCAGCGGGTGAAGATGATTCGCCACCTCGGTTCCTCACTGACCGATGTCACCTACGTCTTCGACGAGCCCACCACGGGCCTGCATCCGCACGACATCAGGCGGATGAACGATCTGTTGCTGCGGCTGCGGGACAAGGGCAACACGGTGCTCGTCGTGGAGCACGAGCCGGAGGCGATCGAGATCGCCGACCACGTGGTCGACCTCGGCCCCGGGGCGGGAACATCCGGGGGCAGCGTCTGCTTCGAGGGCACCGTCGCCGGGCTGCGGACCTCGGGCACGCTCACCGGCCGTCATCTCGACGATCGGGCCGGGCTCAAGGACACGGTGCGCACGCCCACCGGGGCGCTGAAGATCCGTGGTGCGGTGGCGAACAATCTGCGCGAGGTCGACGTCGACATCCCGCTGGGGGTGCTCTGCGCGGTCACCGGTGTGGCCGGTTCCGGTAAGAGCTCGCTGGTGCACGGATCGCTCCCCTCCGGGGAAGGGGTGGTGTCGATCGACCAGGGGGCGATCCGCGGTTCACGCCGGAGCAACCCGGCGACCTACACCGGGCTGCTCGATCCGATCCGCAAGGCGTTCGCCAAGGCCAACGGGGTGAAACCGGCGCTGTTCAGCGCCAACTCCGAAGGTGCCTGCCCCGGCTGCAACGGTGCCGGGGTTGTCTACACCGACCTGGCGATGATGGCCGGGGTGGCCACCACCTGCGAGGAGTGCGAGGGCAATCGGTTCCAGGCCTCGGTGCTGGAGCATCACCTGGGCGGTCGCGACATCAGCGAGGTGCTGGCGATGCCGGTGGCAGAGGCTCAGGAGTTCTTCGGTTCCGGCGAGGCCCGCACTCCCGCGGCCCACCGGATTCTGGCGCGGCTGGCCGACGTCGGGCTCGGCTATCTCACCCTCGGTCAGCCGTTGACGACGCTGTCCGGCGGTGAGCGGCAGCGGCTCAAGCTGGCCACCCACATGGCGGGTGACGGCGGGGTCTACATCCTTGACGAGCCGACGACCGGGCTGCACCTGGCCGACGTCGAGCAGCTGCTGGGGCTGCTCGACCGGCTGGTGGATTCCGGTAAGTCGGTCATCGTCGTCGAACACCACCAGGCGGTGATGGCCCACGCCGATTGGCTCATCGACCTCGGCCCCGGCGCGGGCCACGAGGGTGGTCGGGTCGTTTTCGAGGGCACCCCCGGCGACCTGGTCGCCGCACGGCCCACCCTCACCGGCAGGCACCTGGCGTCCTATCTGGGCAGCTGATCGATCCCCAGGACTGCCGTCCTTCCCGCAGTGCGAACCGAGGGCAGGGGCGGCACGGAGTCGTGGGCATGCCTGAGCAGGCGTTGTCCAAGCTGGAGAACCGAGCAGACCGCAAGCTCGACGAACAGTTGTAGCAGGCATGCGACTTCGGGCTGGCCGCGACGGCCGAGGCCTCAGGGATCTCGGAGGAGACGCTGCGCTGGACCATTGAGTGGTACCCGCGCACTGAATCATGACCGAAACTCCCGCAGGTTTCTGGGCCAGCACGCGAAGCTGCTTGCGGAAGGGGAGCTTCGTGGCCGCGTGGTGCGTTGTCGAAGAGCCCCCTCCGGCACGAGCGTTGCGGAGGGGAGTGGGTGTGGAGGGGTTTATACCGCTCCTGGTTGCTGTGGGGGTGGGACGGTTGAGCGTCGGGGGAGGAGGGTCGGTGTGGCGATCAGAGTGCGCGCGGCGGAGGCGTTGTGGTCGAGCAGCAGGTCGAGTGCGCCAGCGGCGATCTGGTCGAATGGCACGCGCACGGTGGTCAGCGGAACCGGTAGTCGGCTGACGATGGGGATGTCGTTGTAGCCCACGAGGGAGAGGTCCTCGGGGATGCGCAGACCGAGTGTGTGCGCGGCGGCCATGACGCCGATTGCAGTGTTGTCGTTGACGGCGAAGATCGCGGTGGGGCGGTCGGGTTTGTTCAGCAGTGCCCGCCCTGCGGTTTCGCCGGCGTCGATCGAGAACGAGTTGCCTTCGATGAGGGCCTCGTCGACGATGATTCCGGCTTCGGTGAGGGCCTGACGGTAGCCGTCGCGGCGGCCTTGGGCGCTGGAGGCGTAGTCGGGGCCGCTGACCAGCCCGATTCGCCGGTGCCCCAGGTCGATCAGGTGCCGCGTGGCGAGGTGCCCGCCGAGGTGGTCGTCGCCGATCGACGAGGGGCTGACTTCGTCGGTGCGGAGGGCCAGCGCGTACGACACGGGGGGATTTGCGGGGTGGTGGGAGGGTGATGTGGGAGTGCGCGCGGTGGTGAGGATGAGCCCGTCGACCTGTCGTTGCACCAGGTTGTCGACGGCGACGTGCTCGGCCTCGGGCTGATCCTGGGTGGTGGCCACGAGAGCGGAGATTCCCCGCTCGGCTGCTGCTGCGGCGACTTCTTCGTAGAGCATGGCCATGACCGTGTCGGTCAGTCGCGGCACCACCACCCCGACCGTGTTGGTGCCGGTTCGTCGCAGTCCGGAGGCCAGGGAGTTGCGGACGTAGCCGAGTTCGGCGGCGGCCTGGCGGACGCGTTCGGCTGTCGAGCTGTTGGAGCGAGGCAGGCGTTCGTCGAGCACCCGCGAAACCGTCGACTTGCTCACGCCGGCGGCCCGGGCGACGTCCAGGATGGTCACCACGGCTCTGAGGTTACCGGGCCGGAAAAGCCGGGAGAGCGAGGTATTGACGGAGGGGCGAACATGCCCGACAGTGTACGGGAACGTTCCCGCAATCGTTCCCAAAGGGGTTCCACGCATGACTCTCGATCTCTGTGGGCTGGTGCCCGCGCCCGTCACCCCGTTCACCTCCGACGGGGCGGTTGACCACGCCGCCCTGGCCCGCTACGGTTCGTGGCTGGCCGGGTTTGACGGGGTCAAGGGCCTGGTGTGCCTGGGCCACGCTGGTGAGGGCACGTTTCTCACCCAAGACGAGCAGGTCGCCACGATCCGCACTCTGGTCCAGGCGGTCGACGGGGCAGTACCGATCGTCGCCGGCATTACTGGCGAGGGCACGGCCGTGGCCGCCGCAGAGGCCGTGCGGGCCATGGAGGCCGGGGCCGCCGCTGGCTTGGTCTACCCGTCGCACGGGTGGTTGCGGTTCGGGTTTCAGGCAGGTGCCCCGCAGGAGCGCTACCGGGCTATCCACGAGGAGTCCGGGTTGCCGCTGATCCTGTTCCAGTATCCCGACAACACCAAGGCCAGCTACGACCTGCCCACGCAGCTGGAGATCGCCGCGCAGCCGGGGGTGTTTGCCACCAAGAACGGGGTGCGCAACATGCGCCGGTGGGACACCGAGATCCCGGTGCTGCGCACCGCACAGCCCGACTTACAGATTCTCACCTGCCACGACGAGTACTTGCTGCACACCATGTTCGACGTCGACGGGGCGCTGGTCGGCTACGGTGGCCTGGCCCCGGAACCGCTGATCGAGCTCATCGCCGCCGGCAAGGCCGGCGACTACCATGCGGCCCGCGCGTTGCACGACCGCCTGCTGCCGGTGACCAAGGCCGTCTATCACCGCGGCTCCCACATGGAAGGCACGGTCGCGCTCAAACTCGGTCTCAAGGCCCGTGGGTTACTGCCCTCGGCCACCGTGCGCTCCCCCTTGATCGACCTGCCGGCCGAGGCCGGGGAGGAGATCGCCCTCGCGTTGAAGCGGGCCGAACTGCTCTGACGGCACCGTCGCGAAGGTCTGTCTGGCTCCTGCCGATCCATCACGGGCGGAGCGGCCCGGGCGGAGGTGCTGCGCCGTCCGGGCCCAGGGTCGCGCCCTCGTGGGCGTTTTGGCCCGGTGACAATGAAGTCCCACCGAACTCCGCGACGACCGCGGAGGGCGAGGAACGATCCACATGCCCGACGCAGTGCCTGCCCACCACATGAGCGGAACCGATGGCACATCCCGCTCCTACCGTCCTACTGAGCCACCACCCACCCCACGTTCGGGCCGCATGGCCCGGATCGTACGGCTACTAACCCTCATGGGGCCCGCTTTCGTAGCCGGAGCATGGCAGTTCGGCCCCGGTAACCTCACCTCGGCGGTGCAGGCAGGCAGCCGCTTCGGCTACTCCCTGATCTGGGTCATCATCGTCTCGACCGTGTTGATGATCGGGTTTACGGACATGAGCGTGCGCATCGCGCTCGTCTCACGCGGCTCGCTCGTCGAAACCGTCAAACGGAGCCTGGGGCGCGCTCTCGGTGGAGCCGCGGGCCTCGGGGTCTTTGCCATCGCCCTGATGTTTTCCGTCGGAAACGCCGTCGGGGCCGGGCTTGGCCTCTCCTTGGTTCTCGGCGGTTCCCCGGTGTGGTGGACCCTCACGTGCACCACCGTGGTCGCCATCGTGCTGTTCGCCCGCGGACTCTACGGCATGATCGAAAAAGTGCTTCTGGTCATGGTAGCGACCATGGCGGTGTGCTTCGCCATCACAGCCGTGCTCAGCCGCCCGGACTGGAGCGGCGCGGCCGCCGGGTTGCTGCCGACCATCCCGCCGAGCTCCGGGCTGCTGCTGGTTGCGCTGGTCGGGACGAACTTTTCCATCAACGCCGCGTTCTACACCGGATACGCTTCCCGGGAACGCGGCCTGCGCCGCGAGCAGTACCGCGAAACGACCCTGGCCGACACCCTTCCCGGCATCGTCGCACCCGGAATTATGACCGTGCTGGTCATCATCGCCTCGAGTGCCGTACTCGGTGGTCAACAGGGCGCCGGACTCGCTGATCTGGCCGGTGTGCTCGAACCGATCGCCGGTGACATCGGACGAACCATCTTCGCCCTGGGCTTTTTCGGAGCGGCGTTCTCCTCGATGCTGGCCAACGCCACCGCCGGCGGCACCCTGCTGTGCGATGGACTCGGAGGGGGCAACCGACTCTCCTCACCCCGCGTCCGTCTAGGTGTCCTCGCAGTGTTGGCCTTCGGCGCGATCATCGCCGCCGTGCTCGGCGACTCGCCCATCCAGCTGATCATCATCGCGCAGGCGCTCACCGTCGTGGTCGCGCCCCTGCTCGGCATCCTGCTAGTGATCATGGCCAACAAGCGCGGACTCATGGGCGACCTGCGCAACCGCTGGTGGCACAACATCCTCGCCGCCCTCGGTCTCGCCGCGATCCTGGCGACCTGCTACAGCCTCATCACCAGCTTGTTCTGATCGCCTCTGCGATCAGTCGCTATACCTCCTTTCCGCACAGCGCTCTGTTCTTCGAGGGTGTCTCGTGACGTGTGTTCACGAGACACCCTCCGGGCGCTCACGTTTTCCTGTGGCGGCTGTGTAGCACAAACCCGTGACCGCGCCAAGGACGCACTGTCGGGGGTTCGCGATGCGGCCCGCGTCATGCGAGTCGGCTACGGACGCGTCTCCACCCGCGCCCAGTACCCCGAAGCCCGGTACGATGCCTTGATCGCGGCCGGTTGTGTGACGTGTTCGGCGGCAAGACCTCCGGCACGCTCGCGCGTCGCCCCGAACTGGACAAGGCTCTGCTGACGGCCAACCGCGTCGGCGATCAGCTCGTAGTGACCAAGGTCGATCGGCTCGGCCGCTCCCCGGAACACCTCATCGAGCTATCCAAGCAGCCGCAAACCAAGCAGGGCGATCTGTTGTGCTGGAGCAGGGCGATCGACACCTTCTGGGGTTTCCAGTGGGCTTGTTCGACGTCCCGGCGCAACTCATCGCGGATGCCGCCGCAGCGGACAACCGAGGGTCTCGACGCGGCTGGGTTCCCACCATCTCGAACCCCTTCCGGTCGCTGGAAGTGGCAAAACGTTTCACGTTTGGTTGCGAAGAGGTGGCAACAGTCATTCCCACGGGAGCCCGAGCCGTCTCACGACGGGGTGCCGCCGGGGTGTGCTTGGTCGTCGAATCGTGCGCGTGCGCGCTGGACGGCGGGCATGTTGACGGTGCTCCAGCGCAGGAGTGCGTCGATTAGATCTTCGAGGGTCTCGCCCAGCGAGGTGATGCGGTATTCGACCGCGATCGGTCGAGAACTGATGATCACACGCTCGACCATCCCGTTGCGTTCGAGGCGTCGCAGCGTCGCGGTGAGTGACTTTTGTGTCACAGCGGGGATCGCGTGGCGTAGCTCGTTGAATCGCGAGGGCTTTTCGCACAGCGCTTCGAGTACCTGGAGCGACCATTTGTCGAGCACTTGGTCGATCAGCTCGCGATGCGCCGCTGTGAGCTGTGGGGTTTCGGTCATGATACCTGGTCTCGTTGAAGTTACCTGAAGGTACCAAGTACACATGAGATACCTGCAACGGACAAGCCGAGGAGCTCTCTCATGACCGTGCGACTTCGAAGTCCCGAGGACATGATGCGGCCCGTGCCGTACCACCACGTCGCGATCGGCACGGGAACACGCCAGATCCACGTCGCGGGCCAGATCGCCCGCGACGCCAGGGCGAATCCCATCGCCCCGGGCGATCTCACCAGGCAACTCGCGCAGGCCCTGCGCAACACCTCGCTCGGACTGAGCGGTGCCGGAGCGAGCTTTTCCGACGTCGTGCGCCTGAAGTTCTACGTCACGCGCTGGAGCCCCGAGAAAATGGACGAGTTCGACGACGCGACGGCGACTGCGCCGTGCGTTGGAGAGAACGGAGCAAGTCAGGTATGAACGTCTTCATCATCGGCATCACCGGAGGAGTCGGCGGTTCGCTCACGCGAGAGCTGCTTTCTCGCGATGTCAACGTGCACGGTCTCGTACGCAGGGACGAGCAGCGGGCCGAGTTGTTGGGGCAGGGCGTGAACGCGACGGTCGGGGACCTCGCGAGCATGTTCGAGGAAGAACTGGCAAGAGCATTCTCCGACGCTGACGCCGACGCCATAGTGTTCAGCGCCGGGTCGAACGGTGGCGCCACAGAGGTCACGAAGACGATCGACGGCGAGGGAGTCGAAAAAGCCATGAGCGCCGCTCGCACGGCGAGGGTGGACCGCTTCGCGCTGGTGTCCGTACTCCCGGAATCCTGGCGGGAACGGGACCTGGGCGAGGACGTGGAGTATTACTTCGCCGTGAAGAAGAACGCCGACATCGCGCTCTCCCGCAGCGAGCTGGATTGGCTGATCCTGCGTCCCGCGCTCCTGCTCGACGAGCCGGGGAGCGGAACTGTCTCACTCGGCCCGGCGGAGTTCCACGACCGGATAGCTCGTGACGACGTCGCCGCGACACTCGCGGAGCTGCTCCGCGAACCGGGTTTCGGTCGGCGGATCCTCGAACTCAACACCGGTTCCACCCCGATCCCCGAGGCCGTCCGCTCCACCATCCGTACGTGCTGAAAAATCTCGGTGCCGCGGTCGGCGAGTTCACGGCGGACAGCGTGCCCTTGGGGCGAGGGATACGTGCGCCCGCCGATGCGGCCACGTGTACAAAAACAACCGCGACGGATAGCGTCAGTTCTTCAGGCACGCTCCACCAGCCGCGAAGAGGAAAAGTCCCATGGCGACGCGGGCACGCACCACCTGGTTGGTCGCCGGAGTTGCCGTCATCGGACTCGCACTGATCGCGGCGCTCTTCCTGGCCCCCAAGCTCCTCGAACGGGGTGGGGAAGACGAGGAAACGATCTCGCACCGCCTCCAGCCGCGAAACAACGGCAGGCACGAGACCCAGCCACGAAGCACCGGCGAGTACTGGACCGAAGAGCGCATTCGCGAGGCGGAACCAGCCGGTCCGCACGTGGTCAGCCCGGTTCCGTACGGCAAACTGGGCGCGGGCGCGGGGATTTTCATCGTCGCGGGAACGACGATCGTGTGGCTGCTGCGGCGCCGACGGCGAGACTGACTCCCCGGCCCGGCTGCGTCTCACCCACGGGCGCTGTCCGGGGTTTCCCGACAAACCGCTGCTCGCTCACCATCTCCGCCGCAGTCGGGTGTTGTGCCCTGTTCTCCGGTTGCTACGGTCAGCCGCAAAGTAGACGGTGATCAGCTGCGCCCGCCTGAAGTCGAGCCTCGCTGCAGCGTGCGATAGATGGTCGGCCGGGATACGGCGAACAGGCGCTTTTGTCGGTGGGAGCTGATTAACTAGCCCAATGTTCGAAACTCCCGACGAGCTCCACAGCCTTCAAGTCCTGCTCGACACGTCTTGGGCCGGCTCCAGCAGCCACCTCAAATCAATCATCCGTCCAGGTGAAAGCACCTTGGACGCCGAGCAGGTTGTCCAAGTTTGCCAAGGCATGTGCACCCTGGCCATCGCCACAGTCACCCGGCGCGGTGAGCCACGCATCAGCGGCGCCGACGGGCACCTCCTGCACGGCCGTTGGATCGTCGGCACCCACCGCCAGGCCGCTAAAGCCCGTCATCTCGCGGCGCGGCCCGGCATCAGCGCGACCTTCATGCGCGGCGAGCAGCTCGGCATTTTCACGCATGGACACGCCGTTGCGCTGAACCCCGAGGGGATGAGCAGCGACCCGACTTGGCCGACCGTCCGCGACTACCTCGTCAACCACTACGACGGCGACGGCGACGATCCGTTCTGGGACGAGAACGTGTGGTATCGCATCGACCCCAGCTGGATGGTCGCCTACAGCACCGACCCCGTCGGGCTGCTCGACCAACAACCGTCAGTCTGACCAGAGCTCGCGCGGGTCCATCTCAGGCCGTCACTCCGGGGTCAGTCGAGGTTGACATCTTCACGTCCAGAAGTTGACAGCGCGATCCAGGTCGGCCATGCCGATCACGGGAAACCCGAGCCTGAGCACAAGGTAAGGCTACGACGGTGCAGCTCGGATCTCGCGAACCGATGAGTTCTGGACTCGCCACCCGTCCAACCTTGTACAGCCGGGTGCCATGACGCATCCGGCGGCCACCGACAGCACGGAAAGGGCACACGACCATGTCAGAGCTTCTCGTCGACTTCATCACCTCCCTCGACGGCAACGCATCAGGAGAGGGCTGGCCAGGATGGTGGGGGATGGAGGGACCCGAATATCTCGGTTGGACCGGCGAGCAGCCCGAGGTCACTTATCTGATGGGAGCGAACACCTACCGCCAGATGTCAGGCTTCGCCGTCGGCGAGGTCCCGGAGGGCCTAGACGAGTTCAGGGCCGAAGAAGAGGCGTCCGTCGACGAGCTCACGCAAGCGTCCAAGGTGGTGTTCTCCTCCTCGCTGGAGGAGCCACTGACGTGGGCTAACTCCACACTCGTCCGCGACGACGCCGTCGAGACGGTCCGCGCAATGAAGGAGAACGGCTCGGGGCTCCTCAGCACGATCGGTAGCCTCAGCCTGTGCCGGTCCCTGCTACGGGCCGGACTCGTCGACCGCTTCCGGGTGGTCATGTTCCCGGTGATCACCGGCGCCACGGGCGCGGAACGCATCTACGACGGCTACCCGGACGTCGTCCTCGAGATGATCGAGCACCGGACCTTCGACGGCCGCATCCAGCTGGTCGAGTACCGCCCCACCGTGCTCGCGCCCCGGGGCACGTGACCGCCCGTCAATTGCGGAACCCTCTGCGTACGTACGGCGAGGGATCCTCAGCTGAGACGGCTGCGTAGTTGGCCTCGATCTCGAAGAACTTCAACAGGCACGCGAACCCGAGCCGAGTGGCATCCGAGTTGTTACCCACCAGACGCCAGTCCTCACCGACCAACGTCCACAGATCGACCAGCTCGTCCGGCTCTCATCTCTGACGCACGCCCGGACGCTAGCGCAACCACCAGCAACACGATCGGGCGATCAGGATCAATCACCCACTATTTTGCGGCTCGCGGGAGCTTCGGGAGAACTAGGCCTAATCGCATACTGCCTCTTCAGTGTCGAACGAAACAAACTCAGCCAAAACGGACAAAAGAACACCGAGTTGCCGGGACGGACAAATCGTCTCCTATACTTCATCAGGAGGGGAGTACTTCCTCGCGTTGACCCGGTCAGTACGGACATCAACACGGTGTCCCCGGGAAGCGGCCCCGTCCTCGGGGTGAAGGAGACCTCGAACGACGTTGTTCGGGAGGTCTCGAATGTCGGATGCCCCCCTGATGATCGCCGCGGGCCCGCAGTCGGTGGGCACGCCGTGGTTGTGGGCGATCAGTATCGGTGTGCTGCTGGCCCTGTTGATCGCCGATTTCGCGGTCACCCACCGCCCGCACGAGGTGTCATTGCGGGAGGCGGTCGGCTGGTCGGTGTTCTACCTCGCGCTGCCGCTGGTGTTCGGACTCGGCCTGTGGTGGTGGTTCGGCACCGATCAGGCCCTGGAGTTCTTCGCCGGGTTCGTGGTGGAGAAGTCCCTGTCGGTGGACAACCTCTTCGTGTTCATGCTGCTGCTGACCGCTTTCGCGGTTCCCACGGCACTGGTGCAACGTGTGCTGCTGTACGGCATCGTGGGTGCGCTGGTGCTGCGGGGTGTGTTCATCGCGATGGGAGCCGCGCTGCTGCAGGCGGGCACCTGGGCTTTTCTGGTGTTCGGGGCGATTCTGTTCGTGACCGCGGTAAAGATTCTGCGTGAGGCGCTCGGCGGTGAGTCCGTCGAACGTGACGTGTCGCAGATGCGTTCGGTGCGGTTACTGCGCCGGTTGATGCCCGTCACCGAGGACTACCACGGCGCGCGCCTGACGGTGCGGCAGGCGGGCCGTCGTGCGTTGACACCGATGGCCGTGGTGGTGGTGGCGGTGTTCGCCACCGACGTGGTCTTCGCCGTGGATTCCGTGCCCGCCGTGTACGGCATCACCGAGGACCCCTACCTGGTGTTCACCACCAACGCTTTCGCGCTGCTGGGGCTGCGGGCGTTGTATTTCGTACTGAGTTCGGTGCTGAGTAAACTGGTGTATCTCAACCACGGACTGGCGCTGATCCTGGCGTTCATCGGTGTGAAGCTGATGCTGCACTGGGCGCACGGGATCTGGCCCGCCGTTCCCGAGATCGCCACCCCGGTCTCGCTGGCGGTGATCGTGCTCATCCTCGTGGTGGTGACGGTGGCCAGTCTGCGGGCCAGGAACCGCACCGTGGATGAGGCCAGTCACGGGAGGTGACCATGCCCATCTGGATTCTCCTCGAGGTCGGCGTCACCGTTTTCGTGGTCGTGACGCTGGTGATCAGCTGCGCGGTGCTGCTGTCGGCGCGGCCGCCGCGGTCCTCGCGCGATTCAGGCTTCTCCCACCGCCGAGAGGGCAAACCGTTGTTTCCGCGCGGGCCACGGGCGGGGTGAATCGGCGTGCCGGGAGTGCCTTCGTTCTCGAAGGCGCGCCCGGCACGTGACCCCCGGCCCGATACGCACCGGAACGTCGACCGGTCCGCGAGCTGCCGGTTCCCGGTCGATGTGCTCGCCGCGTCGCCGGCTCGTGAACGGGGGGGCGGTAGCCGCCGGGCGGCTCACGGCTCCACGTGTGGAAGGTCTTCGCTGAGACCGATGGCGCGCATGGTGTGGGCCAGATGCTCGCGCAACCTGCGTTTGGCCAGTGCCGTGTCCCCGGCGTGCAGCGCGGCGGCCAGCGCGTTGTGCTGTTCGGTGACCGTGGTGCGCCGAGAGGATTCGTGAGTGCGGGCGGTGACTGTGATGCGCAGCTGGCGGTCGCGGAGCGCGCTGTAGAGGTCGGTGACCACGGGGCTGTCGGCGGCGGTGACCAGCTGGGCGTGGAAGTCGCGGTCGGCCTCGTGCATTTCGGCGTCGGTGAGTTCGCCTGGGTCGCAGGCGGGATGGTCGAGTAGTCGTCGTCCGACTGTGGCGAGGTGCTGTTCGCCGAGGGCGGCGAGTTTGTCGATCGCGAAGCTTTCCAGTGCGAGGCGGGCTTCCAGCAACGAATGCGCTTCGGCTGGGGTGATCGGTACGACCATGGCGCCCCGTTTGGGGTACAGCCGCAGGAATCCCTCGCTCTGCAGTCGCAGGAAGGCTTCCCGCACGGGGGTGCGTGACATGCCCAGGGTTTGGGCGATCTCCCCTTCGGACAGCAGGTGCCCGTCGGGGTGGCTGCCGTCCAGAAGTTTTGATTTAACGTGCCGGTAGGCGCGGTCCGTGGCGGGTTGCCGCTGCCGGGCGCCGGAGGTGGTCGGGGCCGTCTCCGAGGGTGTTGTGTTCGACACGGTGTCATTCTACTTCCACCCGGCTTGTATCTAAGATGCATACAAGTTTGGAGGTGGGTGTGCGCGTCACGATCGGCCCTTCGGAATCCTCGGTCACGGACCCTGTCCCGGCGGCGGCCTCACGACGGGCCTGGCTCGTGTGGTCGGTGGCGGCCGCGTGTTATTTCGTGGCGCTGTTTCACCGGGCGAGCCTGGCCGTGGCCGCCGACGCGGCGTTGGAGCGATTCGCAGCGGGCCCAGCGGCGTTGTCGGTGCTGTCGGCCCTGCAGTTGGGAATCTATCTGGCGTTACAGATTCCGGCGGGCGTCCTGGCCGACCGGATCGGTCCCCGACGGCTGATCACGGTGGCCACGTTGGCGCTGGCCGCGGGATCGGCGGTGTTCGCGGTCAGCGCGTCCCTACTGGGTGGGCTGGCCGGGCGGGCGCTGATCGGTCTCGGTGACGCGTTCCTGTTCACCAACGTCCTGCGGCTGGCCGCGCACTGGTTCCCGGCCGAGAGGTTCGGCAGAATCGCGGCGTTGACCGGGGTCGTCGGCGGCGTGGGGCAGGTGGCGGCCACCGCTCCGCTGGCCGGTTCGCTACGCGTACTGGGGTGGCTGGCCACGTTTCTGGGGGCGGCTGCGTTGACCGCGGTGCTGGCGGTGTTGGCCTGGAGGGTGGTGCGGGACCGCCCGGGCGGCACGGAACCCGGTGGTGCCGTGGACCGCTCCTTGGGCAGCTCGAAACCGGAACCGGTGGGCACGGCATTACGGACGGTGGTATCCGTGCCGGGGACCTGGCACTCGTTCTGGGTGCACTTCGTAATGATGGGGCAGTTCGTGGCGGTGACGGTGCTGTGGGGGCCGCCGTGGTTGATGCGGGCGCAGGGCTACGGTGCGACTGCCGCCGGCAACTGGGTGCTGTTGTGCGTGGCGGGGTTCCTGGTGGGGGGCTGGGCGTGTGGGCAGTTCGTGGCGGGGCGTCCGGCCCGTCGGGAACGGTTCGTGCTGGGGTTGTCGCTGTTGTTGGCCGTGGTGTGGCTGACCGTGATCGGCTGGCCCGGTGTGCTGCCCGTCGCGCTGTTGGCGGTGCTGCTGGTGCTGATCGGGATCGGCGGCGGAGCGGCGATGCTGGCTTTCGACGGGGCCAGAACGGTCAACGCGGCACACCGCTCGGGGCTGGCGGTGGGCACCGCGAACATGGGGGGCTTCACCGCCGCTGTGCTGATCCAGCTCGCCGTGGGTGGGCTCCTGCGGATGACCGAAGGGCTGGCGGCGGGCCCGTCCTATCGGTTGGCCTATGTGCCGGTGTTGCTGATGATCGTGGTGGGCGCGCTCGGTCAACTTCGGCAGTCGCGGCGCGCCCGTCGGGGTCAGCCTGGGTGAGGTCGGTTTCAGGGCACGCGTCCAACTCCGACGTATCCGTATCGGCAGCTGCGCTGCTGCTCGCTCAGGGCTTGTTGAGCGGGACTCCAGTCGGGGTAGTGCACGAGTCCGGGCGGGACCAGCTCGGTTCCGGAGAACCAGCCTGCGATTTCGTCGTGGGTGCGTAGCACGAGTTGTTCGTCGGCGTGTTCGTAGGAGGCCACGACTTGGTCGATCTCGGTCCGGAGGTCGGCGGGCAGGTCGTCGTCGCTGGCTTGCGAGATCGCCAGGTAGCTTCCGGAGCTGAGTCGCTCGCGGTAGGTGGCGATGATGTCACCGGGCCGGTGCTGCGGGCCGATGAACAGCAGCACACCGACGAGGAGGAGCCCGACGGGGCGGGAGAAGTCCAGCAGTTCGCGGGTTTCGGGGTGGTCGAGGACCGACCGGGGATCTCGCAGGTCGGCGTGCAGGATCGTGACGTTGGGGTTGTCGGCCAGTTCGGCGCGGGATGTGTTGTAGGCGATAGTTTCGTAGTCGACGTAGACGACTCGTGCTCGCTGGTTGTGCTGTGCCGCGATTTCGTGGACGTTGCCCACGGTGGGGATGCCTGAGCCGAGATCGAGGAACTGGTCGATTCCCTGCGCGGCCATGTAGTGCACGGCGCAGCGCAGGAAGGAGCGGTTGAGTTGCGCGCCCAGTGACCAGCGGGGGGCTGATCTCTTGATGCGTGCGGCCAGTTGCCGGTCGGCTTCGGTGTTGTGGTTGCCGCCGAGGAACACGTCGTAGAGCCGGGCTGAGTTCGGGCGGTCCCCGTTGAGTTCCGCTGTTGTCTCGTCCATGGGGTGCTCGCGTTCGATGTCGGGTGATCTTGCCGGGCACACTGTACGTGTGCTGTCGGTGACTGCCCAGATCTCGACGGTGACCGACGGCAGGGCTGGTTGCCCGCGTCGACGGTGGTTGCCGGTCGCCCGGATGAGGACCGCGGGTACCAGAACGTGGGCGGTGTTCGGAGTAGTCGACGGGGAAGATCGGGCACTGTGACAGGGATCGGATCCGGCCTAGCCTGATCGGGAAAGCGTTTTCTTTCCCGACAGGAAAAGGTAAGAGCTTTGTTGACAGGTATTTCGTCCCGAATTCGGAAAAGTCTGTACCTGGCGACGTTGTCCGCGTTGACGGTGCTGGGAATGATGGTGGCGGTTCCGTACGGGCATGCCGAAGTGCCCGTGCCGGATGCCCAGGGCGAGCAGGCCGTTGATGCCACGATCACTGTCGAGGGCACGATGGACGGTGGTCTGACCCGGTACTATGGCGAAGGGGACCTCGGCGGTGGTGGCCAGGACGAGGGGCAGCCGCCGATCTTCGAACTCGCCGACGGGGCCACGCTGCAAAACGTCATCATCGGCGCCCCGGCCGCCGACGGGATCCACTGCGAGGGTTCCTGCACACTGCGCAACGTGTGGTGGGAGGACGTCGGTGAGGACGCCGCGACGTTCGACGCCGACGACGCCTCGGCCACGATGACCGTGCAGGGCGGCGGTGCCCAGTACGCCGAGGACAAGGTGTTTCAGGCCAACGGTGCGGGAACCATGACGATCAGCGACTTCCAGGTCGAGGACTTCGGCAAGTTGTACCGTTCCTGCGGCAACTGCAGTGATCAGACCGATCGCCACGTGATCATCGACAACGTGACCGCCACGGCTCCCGGCGACACACTGGCCGGGGTCAATATCAACTACGGCGACACCGCCGAGTTCTCCGACATCACGATCGTCGGTGACTCCGGGATGGGAATCTGCTCCTGGTACGAGGGCACCGAGGACTCCGGCGAGCCCGAAGAGGTCGGTAGCGGGCCGGGGGCGAACTGTCTCTACGACCAGTCCGACATCACATTCGAATGATCTCGCCCGCCCACTGCCGAATCCCGGCAGTGGGCGGGGTCTCTGCCTCGCGTCGGCAACGTCTGGCGCGGACGGATTCTCGCTCTCGCACCGGCACGAGATCCGTCACTGTGCGGCCGCTCTTCAGGGAAGGTTGTTTCGGTTCGGCCGTCGAACCCGACCGGCGCGGCGATGGTTGTCACGCGGTTTCCCGCCGGTGCTGGTGCAGCGGTGGTGCAACGAGCCGGGCGCGGATGCGGCGTAGGCACTGGCGAGTATCAGGGCGCATCCGAGCAGCTGCGGGAGCGTGGGCCGCTCGCCGAGAACCACAGCGGCCAGCACGAGAGCACCGACCGGGGTCAGCATGAGCAGAGCCGAGCTCACCGTGCTGCTCAGCCGGAAGGTCGCCAGGGCGACCAACAGCCAGCCGCCGAGCTGGCCGCACACCGCGGTCAAGGCCAGCCATCCCAGTGCCACCCAGCCGGGGTTGACCGTCATGCCCTGCCACAGCATTCCACCGACCATCGAGACGACGGCTGCCGAGATGAGCACGCCGCGGTAGGACTGCACCACTCCTTCGGTCCGTCCGCCGCGGCGCAGCAGGAACAGAAACCCCGAGTAGCACAACGCGGCGAGCACGGCATGAACCGTTCCCCACACTGGAGCCTCGCCGGAGACTCCGGTCCCGACAACGCCCCCGGTGAGCACGATGCCCGTGGCCATGCAGGCAACGACAGCGGGGAAGGAGCGCCGTAGCCGCTCGCGGTCGACGAGTGAACTCAGCAGCGGAACGATGATCACCTGCGCGTTGACCAGCACCGCGGTCAACCCGGCACCGACCTCGAGGATCGCCTGGGTCCACAACATCGCGTCGGCGGCGAAGAGCACTCCTGCCGCTGCCGCGACGAGGCTCTCGCGCCACGACAGCCCACCCGTCCGGCGCCGTTCGTCGCGGGCCAGTGGCCACAGCAGCGGCAACGCGAGCGCGCACCGGAAGAACGTCGCGGTGCCCGGGGAGGTGCCGGACAGGTCGATGAAGATCCCGGACGTGGCGATGCCGAGCGCGCCGAGGGCGACCGCGCGCCGGGGGCGGGCACGAGTCGCGTGCATCACGATCATGCCGGCGTTGCGGTCCATGTCCTGAGACGATGGTCGTCTGCCGTGCGCTCGGGCAAACCGTTTTTGTCGGGCTGTCGTATCGCTCTCGAAGCGGTCCGCCGCACGTGCGGCCGGGAAGGAACGTCGGTGGGTGTTTCACAGTCTGTTGAGGACGGGCGCGGCGTGCTCGAGGGAGTCGCCGCGGATGACCCAGCGGGTGATGCCCCACCGGTGGCGGGCGGTGTGCAGCTGTTCGATGATTTCACTGGTGGTGCCGATCCAGAGGTAGGGCACGTCCAGAATGTCTTCGACCGGCGTGTCGAGCTGTTCGGCCAGGGGTGTGGCGGCGGCGTGGCGGTCGTCGGTGAGCACGACCTGCTGCACGAGGGCCTCCACGGCGGGTGGGTGTGTGCCCGCGGCCTGTGCGCCGTGGTGGATCTGTTCGACGTGTGTGTCCACGCGTTGGCCGGACCAGGACACGGTGTGGGAGTGCCCGTCGGGCAGGGTGCGGCCAAGCCCTGACAGTCCGACGGCGTCGGCGTTCGCCCCGCCCCAGCGCAGCAGGTCCGGGTTCGCGCCGCCGACCAACAGCGGCATTCGTCGCTGGATCGGGCGGGGTGCTTGCAGGGACACGTCGCGCAGCGCCCCCAGGTCGTCGGCGGGCACGGTGGCACCGTCGAGCAGCCGGCGTACGGCCGTGGCCACCGTGCTCAACCGGTGCACCCGCGCGGCCGGGGAGGGGCGGGAGTGGCCGGTCATTTCCCATTCGGCGGGGGTGTGTCCGGCTCCGAGGCCGATTTCGGCACGCCCGCCGGAGACCACGTCCAGGGTGGCCGCGTCGGCGGCGATCAGCAGCGGGTCGCGCACGCCGGTGTTGAGGACGTAGGTTCCCAGTCGCAGTGTCGAGGTGGCCGCGGCCGCCGCGGCCAGGGCCACGAACGGTGATGCGCCGACACCTGGGTGGTCGGCTGCCAGTAGTGCTCGGATTCCGAGGGTTTCGCAGCGATGTGCCAGTTGTGTCCATGTGGCTGTCTGTTCTGGCGTGGCTTGTACCGAAACCTCGATCCGTTCGTTCGTCACCGGCACACCGTGTCACGGGTGGGGACCGGTGTGGCACCGGTCGGTGTTGTGCGGAGAGCGAATTCGTGCGGATTTTGTGGTGGTTTGTTCGGTTTCGGGTTTTCGGTGGTGCCTGGCCGGTGTTGGTGCGTGGCGGTTGTCGGGGTGGTGGGGTGTGGTTTGTGGCACTCGGTGATGGTGGGGGGCGGTGCGTCCGGTTGTGGAGCGTTTCGTGACGGGTTGTGGGGTAGCTGGTCACGTTCGGTTTTTTCGGTGCGGGGTGGGTGCGCTTCGTGGTTAGGGCCCCGGTGACCTAGGGGGTAGCATTGTCAACAATCGGCGTCTTGAGTTGTGATGGTCGGCGCCTTGGTGCGCGCTCCTCGGAGCGCGCACACGTGAAGGGAGTTTTCGGTGGCGCGTACCGCGAGCGCGAATGCGCTGTCGGTGGCACGCCTACCCGAGCTGCTGGTGACGAGCGGGGATCGCCCGTCACCGAGACGCCGATGGTTCCGAGACCTGCGTGGAGCGGTGAAACGGGCGCGGTTGTGTTTTTGGCGTCCGGGTGTCGTTGCCGTCGCTGTTTCGGATGCGGATGTGGTGTGTCAAGCGTGTTCACCGGATCTTGTTCGGTCGGGGTTTCGGTTCCGGCCGGGTGGCCGGTCGGGCTTGTTTCCGGGAGCGCGTCCTCGGCGTGCCGCAGCCGCCCCGCCCCCGCGGTCAGGGGTGGGGACCTCGAATGACGAGAGGGTGCGAGATGTTGGGAGTCGACGAACAGAACCAGGCCGGGGAGTTGGAGCCGGTTCAGCGTAAGTCCACGGCGGCGATCGTCGCCGATCAGTTGCGTTCGGCGATCATGTATGGCTCGTTGGCTCCGGGGAGTCAGTTGGGTGAGGCCGATCTCGCCACGCAGCTGGGTGTCAGCCGTGGGCCGCTGCGGGAGGCGATGCAGCGCCTCGTTCAGGAAGGACTGCTGCACAGTGAACCCCACCGGGGTCTGTTCGTGACCACGATGGAGCCCGAGGACGTCCACGATGTGTATGTGGCGCGGCTGGCGGTCGAGCGCAGCGCGTGTGAGCAGATCGTGCGGCATCACCGGGTGGACGCGGTGGCGGAGTTGACCGGGGCGCACGCCAAGATGGTCGCTGCCGTGGCCAAGGATGACCGTGACGGGCTCACCGAGGCCGATCAGGAGTTTCACGAGACGCTCGTGGCGGCTTCTCGTAGTCCTCGGCTGCAGCGGATGGCGCAGACGTTGTTGGTGGAGAAGCGGATGTGTCTGGCTGCGTTGGTCGACACGTATCCGACGGATACGCAGGCGTTGGTCGACGAGCACAAGGGGCTGGTGGATGCGATCGAGGCCGGGGACGAGCGGTTGTTGCTGTCGCGGTTGGAGGCGCACATGAATGATGCGTTGCAGCGGTTGACGGCTTCGCTCGAGCAGTAATCACCCCGGCCCCGTGGGGCGGCCCGTGCCCGGTGACGGACGGTGCCACCCGCGGGGCCGGATTGTGTCGGTTCACAGTCCGCCGACGGCGACGTATTTGGTTTCCAGGTATTCGTCGATGCCGATTTTGCCGCCTTCGCGGCCGATGCCGGATTGTTTGACCCCACCGAAGGGTGCGGCGGCGTTGGAGACCACGCCCTGGTTGAGGCCGACCATGCCGGTCTGCAGGGCTTCGCTGATGCGCAGCGCGCGCGGCATGTCTCGGGTGTAGGCGTAACTGACCAGCCCGAACTCGGTGTTGTTGGCCGCGGTGATGGCTTCGTCCTCGTCGGTGAAGGTACTGATCGGCGCTACGGGCCCGAACACTTCTTCGCTGGTCAGGCGGGCGTTGGAGGGAACGTCGGTCAGGACTGTGGGTGGGTAGTAGTAGCCGGGGCCGGTTTCGGCTTTGCCGCCGGTGAGTATGCGCGCCCCTTGCTGGACGGCGTCGTTGACGAGTTCGGTGACTTTGTCGAGTTGGGTGGAGTCGATCAGTGGGCCGACTTCGACGTTGTCGCCCGTGCCGCGTCCCAGGCGCAGTGCCCGCATGCGGCGGGTGAGTTTGTCGGTGAATTCCTCGGCGATGTCGCGGTGCAGGTAGAAGCGGTTGGCCGCGGTGCAGGCTTCACCGATGTTGCGCATTTTGGCCAGCATGGCCCCGTCGACTGCGGCGTCGACGTCGGCGTCGTCGAAGACCAGGAACGGAGCGTTGCCGCCGAGTTCCATGGAGGTTTTGAGTACCTGCTGGGCGGATTGTTCGATCAGGGCGCGTCCCACCGGGGTGGAGCCGGTGAAGGTGAGTTTGCGGGCGCGGGGGTCGGTGATCAGCGGGCGCATCACCTCGTCGGCGTGTCGGGCGGTGATGATGTTGAGCACTCCGGGGGGTAGTCCGGCTTCGGTGAGGATCTCGCCCAGCGCCAGCATGGTCAGTGGTGTCTGGTGGGCGGGTTTGATCACCATGGTGCAGCCCGCGGCCACGGCGGGCCCGATTTTTCTGGTTCCCATGGCCATGGGGAAGTTCCAGGGGGTGACCATCAGCGATGGTCCTACCGGTTGTCGTGTGATCAGCATCCGCCCGCTGCCGTTGGGTGAGACGGCGTAGTCGCCGTCGATGCGTACGGCTTCTTCGGCGAACCAGCGGAAGAATTCGGCGGCGTAGGTGACTTCGGCGCGGGATTCGGCCAGTGGTTTGCCCATTTCCAGCGTCATCAGCAGCGACAGGTCCTCGTGTTTGCTGGTGATCTCTTCGAAGGCGCGCCGCAGGATCTCGCCGCGTTGGCGGGGTGGGTGCCCCGCCCAGGAGGGTTGGGCCCGGTTGGCGGCGTCGAGCGCGCGTAGCGCGTCGTCGGCGGTGGCATCGGGCACGGCGCACAGCGTTGTGGTGGTGGAGGGGTCTTCGACGTCGAAGGTGCGTTCGGCGGTGGCGGGCTGCCATGTTCCGTCGATGAGCAGACCGCGGGGCACGCCGTCGAGGACGGTGTTTTCCCTGGGGTGGTGTGGCTGGTCGTCGGCGTTCATGGCTTGATGATGCCTTTCGGTGTCGGGCTGGGACAGTCGACAGGGCCGGTGGTGGCGTTCGGTGTCGACTCGATCGCGTTTCGTGATGTCCGGTGGGGCTGGGGGCTTGTCGGGTGACGGCCCGTTTCGGTGCGGGTGGGGGCGCGGATAAATTACCGGGCATGAGCGATTGGTCGGCGAAGCAGCCGAACGGGCGAGGCTCGGCGTCTCCTGGGCAGCAGCGGGGCGGATACGACTATTACCGCGCGGGCGGCTCGCGGGGGCAGCGGCAGTCGCCTCGTGGGCATTCCGATGCGGCTTCGACCCCGAAGCGTCGGAAGAAGCGACGGTGGGGCCGTGGGATCGGCATCACGCTGCTGCTGCTGGTGCTGCTGCTAGTGGGGATGGTGGTCTATGTCGACAGTTCGCTGCAACGCAGCGACGCGTTGGCCGACTATCCGGGGCGGGTCGAGGACACTCCCGGCACGAACTGGTTGCTGGTGGGGTCCGACAGCCGTGAAGGGCTCGACGAGTCGCGGCGTGAGGAGCTCTCGGCCGGCGATGCCGGGGGCAGGCGCACCGACACCATGATGCTGATGCACATTCCCGCCGGTGGGGGCAAGCCGGTGCTGGTCAGTCTGCCGCGGGATTCCTCGGTGCCCATCGCCGGGCACGGGCGGAACAAGCTCAACGCGGCGTTCTCGTTCGGCGGGCCGCAGTTGTTGGTGCGCACGGTGGAAACGGTCACCGGGGTGCACATGGATCACTACGCCGAGATCGGCCTGGGGGGCTTCGCCAATCTGGTCGAGTCGGTCGGCGGGGTGGAGATGTGTCTGGACCAGCCGTTGAACGACCCCAAGGCGGGGGTGAGTCTCTCCGCCGGGTGCCAACAGCTCGACGGGTCGCAGGCGTTGGGTTTCGTTCGCAGTCGTGCCTACGCCGAGGGGGATCTGCAGCGGGTGCGCAACCAGCGCAGGCTGCTGGGTGCGTTGATCGACAAGACCACCAGTCCGGCGACGTTGCTCAACCCGTTCCGGGTGTTTCCGTTGATCTCGGCGACCGGGGACACGTTCCTGCTCGACAACGGTGATCACGTGTGGCACTTGGCGGGCCTGGCCGGGGCGATGGGTGACGTTTCCTCCGGTCAGGGGCTGTCCGGCACGGTGCCCATCGCCGGGTTCGGCAGGCTCAACGGCCAGTCGGTGGTGCGGTGGGATTCGCAACGTGCCTCGCGGCTGTTCGAGGCCATCGCCGCCGACCGGGCGGTTTCCGAACAGATGTTGGGCTAGCGGCGACCACCGGGGTGGGCACCGGCTGGGGGCCGGTGCCCACCCCGGGCTCGGTGGTACGGGCCGGTGCCGCGGGGCGCACGGGCCCGTAGGTGTCACGGGGCTGTGGTGGCGAACCGTTTCAGCGCGGCCATGTCGCCGTTGAACAGGTTCTGGTCACCGGGAAACGTTCCCTGGCTGTCGTGCTGCCAGATCGCGTGACTGCCCCAGCCCGCGGGAAGCTCACCCACCCGTGGGCCGTAGCGGGCCACCCACAGTGGATTGTTGCCCGCGAAGTCCTGGTTGCCCGCGGTGCAGGTGTTCCACCAGTGGCGGGTGGTGTAGATGGCGGGGAAACGCCCGGTCAACGCGCGGTAGGTGTCGCTGAATTCGGCGATCCAGTCGGACATGGCGGTGGGGGAGATCCCATAGCAGTCGTCGGGCCCGTACGGGTTGTACTCGATGTCCAGCGCTCCCGGCAGGGTGCGCCCGTCGGGGGACCATCCGCCGCCGTTGGCGACGAAGAATCGGGCCTGTTCGGCCGCGCCGGACAGGTCCGGGCGGGCGAAGTGATAGGCCCCGCGCAGCATCCCCACGCGCCGCGCCCCCTCGTACTGGGACGAAAAGCTCGCGCTGCGGAATCCGGTTCCTTCGGTGGCTTTGACGTAGCTGAACCGGGCGCCTTGGCGCCAGGCGGAGTTCCAGTTCACCGCGCCCTGGTGCCCGCTGACGTCCATACCGGCAACCGTGGCGCCGCGGGCGTGCGGAGTGGGGGTGTGGGTGGCCGCCGCGGCCGGTATGGTCAGTCCCACCACGGTGACAGCGAGCACACTCGCCAGGCGGGCGCAGCGGGACGGTTTCGTTCCGGGGTGTCGACGTGATCGGTTGGCTGCGGAGCTGACATCGCTCACGACGGTGATCCTCCTCGGTGATTCGGGTGGTGGCGACCCGGCGTTCAATCACGCAACGTGTTGCCGTGACCCGGCTGGGAGGCTACCGAAAACGACGTTTCACACCCCGTCACACGCGCCGGGGAGGACCCGATTGGATATTCACCATCGGCTCGGGGTACCCATCAGGGGATGACACAACGAGCGAGTAACAATCGTGGCCCGAGTGGTCGTGGCCAATCGGCCGAACCGACCAACCGAACCGCCCAGGGGCTGCGCGATCAACTCAGATCGATGCACGGCGCCAGCTACGGGCGCTACAAGTCGCTGACCGGCACCTGGTCCTTCGACGGGTTCACCCTGCAGATACAGCGGGTCCAGCCCGACCCCTACGCCCCGGCCAGCCGCTGCGAAGTCCGCGTCAACCCCGAACACGCCGGGTTTCCCCACGACCTGTGGTCCAGCCCGGCCCGAGCCCGCGGGCTCGCCGGGGTGCTGGTCCGCGCGGTGGACCGCCGACTCAAAGACAGCAAACTCAGCGTCGACGCGGGCAGGCAACAGGTCCTCGACCGCAGCGCCTGCCAAATCGTCGACGGCACCGTGATCCTGCGGCTGGGCATCGACATGCCCGGACGGGGACGCAGCATCGACGGCAAGCAGGCCGAGCAGGCGCTGTGCCGCGATCTGCCCGACACCGTCGAGGCCGCGCTGCGCTGGCACACCGCCGACCAGAACCGGGTGCGCGAGTTCGTCGACTCCATCGAGGACACCGACGCGCTGCGGCAGCAGCTTGCCCCGAACAACCTGGTGGCCTTCGTCGCCGACGGCGCGGTGCTTCCCCGTCGCAGCGGCATCGACGACCGCCCGCTGCAGCAGGCGGTACCTTTCGCCTCCCCGCAATCACTGCGGGTGGAGTTCGACCTGCCCAACCGGGGCCGCGTGTCCGGCATGGGCATCCCCGAAGGCATCAGCCTGATCGTCGGCGGTGGTTTCCACGGCAAATCCACCCTGCTGCGCGCCCTGGAGCACGGCATCTACGACCATGTTCCCGGCGACGGTAGGGAACTGGTGGTGTGCACCCCCGACACCGTCAAGGTCCGCGCCGAGGACGGCAGGCGTGTGCACCGCGTCGACGTCAGCCCCTTCGTCAGCCACCTGCCCAGCGGATCGGACACCAGCGACTTCTCCACCGACAACGCCTCGGGCTCGACTTCGCAGGCCGCGTCGATCGTCGAGGCCGTGGAGGCGGGCTCGAAAGCGCTGCTGCTGGACGAGGACACCGCCGCGACCAACCTGATGATCCGCGACGCGCGGATGCAGGAACTGGTGGCCAAGGACTCCGAGCCGCTGACCCCGTTCCTGGACCTCATCCGCCCCCTGTACCAGCGCCACGGCGTGTCCACCGTGATGGTCATGGGCGGCTCCGGCGACTACATGGACGTCGCCGACCGGGTGCTGATGCTGGACTCCTACCGCTGCTACGAGGTCACCGAACGGGCCCGCGCCCTGGCCACCACCCCCACCGGGCGGCACCGGGAAGCCGAGACGTTCCCCGCCACCCGCGCCCGAGTGCCCGATCCCAAGTCGGTGGAGACCGACCGGCCGAAGGTCCGTTCCCGCGGCACCGACGCGTTGACACTGGGACAGTCCACCGTGGAACTGCGGGCCGTGGAGCAGCTGGTCGACCCCAGCCAGGTCACCGGCATCGGTCTGGCACTGGTCACCTGCGCACGCTCCGGCATGCTCGACGGCAGCCGCACCGTGCACGAGGTGCTCGACGCCTACGACGCCGAAGTCGCTAAACGCGGCATCCACGCCGTCGACGACCGCTACGTCGGCGACTTCGCCGTGCCCCGCCGTTTCGAACTCGCCGCCGCGCTCAACCGGTTGCGCACCCTGCGCATCGGGGCTTTCCGCGACTGAGAAACCCGACAGCAGCCGGCCACGGTCGGGTTTCCCCCCAACACCGAGGTGGGCATCCTGGCGGCAAGGGAGACGGGGCGTCGACGGCGCCGCATCCGCACCGCGGCCCGAAGGAGGCCGACCATGGGCAACCGCGATGCCTTCGACAGCGACACGGTCTACACCGACCGCGCCCACGCGGGACGTGCCCTGGCCGGTCAACTGGCCCACCACCGGCTCACCAACCCGGTGGTGCTGGGGCTGGCACGCGGCGGGGTGCCGGTCGCCGCGGAAGTGGCCGCGGCGCTGCACGCCCCGGTGCAGGCCTGCGTGGCCCGCAAGATCGGCGCACCCGGCCAGCCGGAACTGGCGCTGGGCGCGGTGGCCGCGCAGGGCCCACCCACCTACGACCAGCGGCTGCTGCGGGCCTTCGAGCTCGACGCCGAACAGCTCACCGCCCAGTGCGAACAGCAACGCGCCGAGGCCCGCAGGCAGGAGCGGGCCTACCAGCACGAGGCGCCGGTGGAACTGACCGGTCGCGACGTGATCATCGTCGACGACGGGCTGGCCACCGGCGCCACCGCCCGCGCCGCCGTGCGGCGAGTCCGCCAAGCCGACCCGGCCCGCGTGGTGCTGGCCGTGCCGGTCGGCGCCCCCGAGGCGGTGGCGGCGCTGTCCGGCGAGGTCGACCTGCTGGTGTGCCCCAGCAGCCCGAGATCGTTCACCGCGGTGGGCCAGTGGTATCGGGACTTCCGGCCGGTCACCGACAACGAGCTGCACCGGCTGCTGGGCCACGGCGTGCCCGGATAGGCACCACCCGCACAACGCCACGACGGTATTGGCCAGGATGGACAGCGTGATCAACGTGGGACCACACCACGACCAGCCATGCCGATCGGGAGTGTGCCGTGAGTAGCGGTCGGGCCTTCGAACCGTCACCGGGTGTCGAGTCGCTGCTCGACGAACTGCTGCGTGCCCGCGGGGACGAGACCACCAACGACACCACCCACCGCGGGCAGGCCGCCGGTGTGCTCGACGAGCAGGCCCGCACGGTGCTGTCCACAGCCGTGCACGCCGCCCGCGACTGGGGCCACACCGCTCTCGACGACACCCACCTGCTGTGGGCGCTGACCCAGACCGGGCCCACCGCCTCGATGCTGCGCGAAACCGGTGTGGCCGTGGACCGGCTGGCCCGCAGCCTGCGCACCCTGGCCGGGGCGCACGAGGCCACCGGCGGCTCGGCCGACCCGCGCCCCTGGCTGACCAGCGCCGCGCGACACGCCCTGCTGGGTTCCTACCGGCAGGCACGGCACGAGGACGCCGCCCAGCTCGGAACGCGGCACCTGCTGCTGGGCGTGGCCACCGACGCCGACTCCGCGGCGGGGCGAGCACTGGCACGGGCGATCGAACAGGGCGAGCACCACCGCACCGGCCCCACCGAGCCCCCCGAGCAGGACCACCCCGACACCACGCAGCCCACCACGCCGTGGCTGGACGAATTCGGGCTGGACATGACCGCCCGCGCCGCCGCGGGCGACATCGACCCCGTGACAGGACGCGACCACCAGATCGACCAGATCGTGGAGGTGCTGGCCCGGCGCGGCAAGAACAGCCCCGTGCTGCTGGGGGAGGCCGGGGTGGGCAAAACCGCCATCGTGGAGGGACTCGCCCACCGCATCAGCACCAACACCGCACCGCCGCTGCTGGCGGGCCGTCGACTCGTCTCCCTCGACGTCACCGGCCTCGTCGCCGGCGCGCAACACCGCGGGGACTTCGAACGGCGGCTGCGTGAACTGCTCCGCGAAATCACCCAACACCGCCAGGACCTGATCGTGTTCGTCGACGAGATCCACGTGCTGATCGGAACCGGAGCCGGCGACGGCGCGCTGGACGCGGCCACCGTGGTCAAACCCGCCCTGGCGCGCGGTGAACTCCCCCTGATCGGCGCCACCACCACCGAGGAATACCGCAAACACATCGAAAAAGACCCGGCCCTGGAACGACGGTTCCACCCCGTCACGGTTCCCGAACCCACGGTGGCCGAGACCACCGCGATCCTGCGGGGCCTGCGGCAGCGCTACCAGCAGCACCACCGCGTCCGCATCGACGAACAAGCGCTGCGGCACGCCGCCGAGCTGGCCCAACGCCACATCCCCGAGCGTTTCCTGCCCGACAAGGCCGTCGACGTGCTCGACCAGGCCTGCGCACGCCTGCGACTGCGGCACGACCGCGAGCCCACCGGCACCACCCGGCCGCTGCTGGGAACCGACACCGTCACCGAGGTCGTCGCCGACCGCACCGGCCTACCACTGACCGAACTGGGCACCACCGAACGCGTCAAACTCCGCGAACTCGACACCCGACTGTCCGAACGCGTCATCGGCCAACCACAAGCCACCCGCACCGTCGCCGACGCCATCCGCCGCGCCCGCACCGGCCTGTCCGACCCGGACCGCCCGTTGTGCAGCTTCGTGTTCACCGGGCCCACCGGGGTGGGCAAAACAGAACTGGCGCGAGCGCTGGCGGCCGCGCTGTTTTCCGACAGCGACCGCACGGTGCGGTTCGACATGGGCGAATTCCAGGAGAAACACAGCGTGGCACGCCTGATCGGAGCCCCACCCGGCTATCTCGGCCACGACGAACCCGGCCAGCTCACCAACAGCATCCGCACCCACCCCTACAGCGTGCTGCTGCTCGACGAGATCGAAAAAGCCCACCCCGACATCCTCAACACGCTGCTGCAGGTACTCGACGCGGGCAGACTCACCGACTCCACCGGCACCACCGTGAATTTCAGCAACACCGTGGTCATCATGACCTCCAACATCGGGGCCGAGCAGGCACTGCGCGCCGCCGAGCCCGACCAGCCCCCGTTCGACCCCGTCGCCGCACTGGGCGCGCACCTGCGCCCGGAGTTCGTCAACCGCATCGACGAGATCGTGCCGTTCCAGCCGCTGGGCACCGACGCGCTGGTCGACATCGCCGAGACACTGCTGGAACACACCCGACAGCGGCTGCACAACCGGGGGATGCGGCTGGAGATCACCGAACGGGCCGTGCGCTGGCTCGTGCACCACGGCGAACACCGCGAGTTCGGCGCGCGGCAACTGCGGCGGGTCATCGAACGGCAACTGCACAACCGCATCGCCACCCTGCTGACCGAACACCCCGCCCCGGACGGGTACACCGTGCACGTCGACCTCGACGAGCAGGACACACCGACCGTGCGGCTTGCCCGGCAGCAGCGAAACGCCAACGGTGACCCCCGCGCCGCGCCGAACCGAGAGGCCACCCCGGTCACCACCCCGGCAGGCGGCGACGGTGCCACGATGGAACCATGAACGATCAACCGCGCCACCCGTGGATCTCGTTTACCACCGACTACGGCACCGCCGACGGGTTCGTCGCCGCCTGCCGAGGAGTGCTGGCCCGCCACGCCCCGGCTGTGTCGGTCATCGACATCAGCCACCACATCCCCCCGCAGGCGATCACCGCGGCCTCGGCGGTGCTGACCCAGACCGTGCCCTACCTGCCCACCGCGGTGCACCTGGTCGTCGTCGACCCCGGTGTGGGAACCGCCCGACGTGGCCTCGCACTGGAAACCACCTCCGGAAGTCTGCTCGTCGGGCCGGACAACGGGGTGCTGCTCGCCCCGGCCGAGCGGCTCGGCGGGATCACCACCGCCGTGGAACTGGCCGAACCGGACTGGTGGCTGCCCGAAGTCTCGGCCACCTTCCACGGGCGCGACATCTTCGCCCCCGTGGCCGCGGCCGCCGCGCTGGGTGCCGACATCCGGGCAGCGGGCCCCGCACTGACGCGCGAGCAACTCGTACCGGCCCCCACACCCCACTCCAGCAGCCACGGCCGGAACGTGCGGGCACAGGTGATCACCATCGACCACTTCGGCAACCTGCAGCTGGCGCTGCCCGCGACACAGGCCCCCTGGCACCACGGAGAGCCGCTGCTGATCACCACCCCCACCGGCCGGTTCACCGCCCGGTTCGGCCGCACCTTCGGCGACGTCGCCGAAGGCGACTGCCTGGTGCTGGCCGACTCGGCCGGACACCTGGCCGTGGCCGTCAACACCGCCTCGGCCGCCGCCCGGCTCGAGACCACCCGCGACCACATCCTCGACATCACTCCCGCCGAACGGGACACGTAACCACACCCGGAACCCGCCCCGCCGGTCTCGCCGCGTCACCCAGCGGCAGCGGTCTCGTTGTCCCCGCACACCCCTCACCGCCCACACCCCGGGAGCCCACCATGAGCACCGGGATCCGCCCCCGCGGGTGGCGTCCACCCCGAGCTCGCCCCACCCGGCCACGACGACTCGCCGCGCCCCACCTGTTGCCGGTCAACGGCCTCGGCCCCGAAGACGTCGTGCTCGACGAACACGGCCGAATCATCACCGGCGTCGACGACGGCCGCCTGCTCGCCCTCGACCAGGACGGGCGGCAGCTGCGGCTGCTGGCCAACACCGGCGGCCGCCCGCTGGGCATCGAAACGCTACCCGACGGGGCGCTGCTGGTCTGCGACGCCGAACGCGGCCTGCTGCGAATCGACCCGCGAAGCGGACACGTCCACACCCTGCTCGCCCCCGGCGGACCGGGGCGGCCCGAGCTGTGCAACAACGCCGCGGTGGCCACCGACGGCACCGTGTACTTCAGCGACTCCTCCCGCCGGTTCCCACTGTCGCGGTGGCGGCACGACCTCATGGAACACTCGGGCACCGGCCGACTGTGGCGCCTGCCGCCCGGCGGGTCCGCCGAGGTGCTGCTCGACGGGCTGCAGTTCGCCAACGGGGTGGCGCTGAGCCCCGACGAATCCAGCGTGGTGGTCGCCGAAACCGGTGCCTACCGGCTACGACGCGTGACACTGACCGGGCCCCGGGCGGGAAGCAGCGACACGCTGCTGTCGGCGATGGCCGGTTTCCCCGACAACATCTCCACCGGCACCGACGGGCTGATCTGGATCACCCAGGCCGCGGCACGCAGCCGCCTGCTCGACACCGCCCACACCCACGCCCCGGTGCTGCTGCGCCTGGCCGCCGCATTACCGCAACCACTGCAGCCGCAACCGGCCGAAACGCTGTGGCTGCTGGCCGTGGACACCCACGGGCGCGTGGTGCACGAACTCACCGCCCCGCTGGGCGGATTCGGGATGGTCACCGGAGTGCGCCGGCACCGGGACACGCTCTACCTGGGCAGCCTGACCAGCCGTGCGGTGGCGATTCTCCACCTGCCGCCGCACCCGACCGGCCAACGAACGAGTTCCGGAACGCACGATAACGACACGTCCTGAGCTCGGCCCGCGAAAACGCCGACCGAAACAGCCGAACAGCAAGGACCACACCGCACGCTGTCCCGATGATCGTTTCAACCCCACCCGCGGCGGGTAACCCGAACACGGCCCACCCGGTCCCAGCCCGAACAGGGGCACCGGCATCCGGTGGGCACGCGATCACGAAAGGGGAGACCCACCGTGCCCGCACACACCCTGGCGCACAAACTCATCGCCGCACACCTCGTCGACGGCCAGATGAGCCCCGGCAACGAGGTGGCGCTGACCATCGACCAGACCCTGACCCAGGACGCCACCGGCACACTGGTCATGCAGGAACTGGAATCGCTGGGGTTGCGGCGCGCCCGCACCGAGGTCAGCGTGCAGTACGTCGACCACAACCTGCTCCAGACCGACGAGAAAAACGCCGAGGACCACGAATTCCTGCGCACCGCCGCGCAACGCTACGGACTGTGGTACTCCAAACCCGGCAACGGCGTGTCCCACCCCACCCACATGCAGCGGTTCGGCATCCCCGGCAAATCCATGGTCGGCTCCGACTCGCACACCTGCGCCGCCGGATCACTGGGCATGCTCGCCATCGGGGTGGGCGGGCTCGAGGTCGCCCTGGCCATCGCCGGTGAACCCCTGCGCATCCGCATGCCCGAAATCTGGGGCGTGCGTCTGACCGGACAACTTCCCCCCTGGGTCTCGGCCAAGGACGTCATCCTGGAAATGCTGCGCCGACACACCGTCAAAGGTGGGGTGGACCGCATCATCGAATACCACGGCCCGGGCCTGGCCGACCTGTCGGCCATGGACCGCCACGTCATCGCCAACATGGGCGCCGAACTCGGCGCTACCACCACTGTCTTCCCCGCCGACGAGGCCGTGCGGCGCTTCCTGCGCGCCGAAGGACGCGAACACGACTTCACCGAGCTGGCCGCCGACCCCGACGCCGCCTACGACCTCACCGACGAGATCGACCTGAGCGGCCTGCAACCACTGATCGCCCAACCCTCCGCCCCCGACCACGTCGTCCCGGTCAGCGCCGTCGCGGGCCGCGAGGTCAGCCAAACCGTGGTCGGGTCCTCGGCCAACCCCGGGCTGCGCGACTTCGCCGTGGTCGCCCGCATGCTGCGCGGCCGCTCCACCAACGACGCGGTCAGCGTCGACATCAACCCCACCTCCCGAGAGATCCTGCAGGACCTGGCACGCTCCGGCGCCGTCGCCGACCTGATCAGCGCGGGAGCACGTATCCACCAGTCCGGCTGCATGGGCTGCATCGGCATGGGCCAAGCCCCGGCGGTGGGGCAGAACTCGCTACGAACGTTTCCCCGCAACTTCCCCGGCCGCTCCGGCACCCCCGAGGACTCGGTGTGGCTGTGCTCACCGGAAACCGCCGCGGCCGCCGCACTGACCGGCACCATCACCGACCCCCGGCAACTGGCCGAACAACTCGGCCTGGCCGACGACACCGTTGAAGAACCCGAACACAGCGCTGTCAACACCGCCATGCTGCTGGCGCCACCCGCAGAAACCGAGGCGTTGCGCACCCAGCCCGTCAAGGGCCCCAACATCTCCGCGCTTCCGGAGCTGTCGCCGCCACCGCAGCACCTCGAAACGCCAGTGCTACTCAAAACCGGCGACAACGTCTCCACCGACGAGATCTCACCCGCCGGTGCGTACGCCCTACCACTGCGGTCCAACGTCCCGGCACTGGCGGAGTTCACCTTCACCCGGCTCGACCCCGACTATCCCCAGCGGGCCCGCCAACACCACCAGCACGCGGTGATCGGCGGCGACAACTACGGACAGGGCTCCTCCCGCGAACACGCCGCCATCACACCCCGGCACCTGGGACTGCGCCTGGTGGTGGCCAAATCCTTCGCACGGATCCACTGGCAGAATCTGATCAACTTCGGCATCCTGCCACTGGAATTCACCGAGCCGGCCGACTACGACGACATCGACCACGGCGATGTGCTCCACCTCGACGGGCTGCACCGGCAACTGGTCGAGCAGCACACACTGACCCTGCACAACACCACCCGCGGCACCGACTACCGGGTCGAGCACCGACTGTCCCCACGACAGGTCGAGGCCGTACTGGCCGGGGGAATCATCCCCATGCTCGCCGCAACCACCCCACACCACGAGGCCTGACCCACATGTATCCGCCGACCCAGCGGCACAGCGGTTGTAGCACCACCGATGGTGCCACTACGGTGGGAACCACATCTGGCGAAAAGTAGTCAAAGCGCGACACGGTGTAACCATGCGAGGCGCCGTGCCTGCCCCCTCCTCGCCATCCGGCGGACGCCGCAGGAGGAAACGTGATCGTCTCTCGACCCACTCCACAATCGGTCCCCAGCGACCAGCCCGAGCCCGCCCCGGCGAACCCGCCCCAGCCGACCGTGCCCACCAGACGAGCGGGTGAAGGCGAACTCGCACAGGGACAACACCGGCTCGACCCGGCACTGCGCATGTCGGTGCAACGCCCGGCCCCCGGGGTGGTGGTGGTGAACATGAACGGAGACATCGACCTCGCCGCGGCACCCCGGGTCACCGAACTCATCCGGCAACGTCTCACCGCCGCGGCCCTGCGAACACTGATCGTGGATTTGAGCATGGTCTCGTTCATCGACACCACCGGAGCCGAACTGCTACTCAAAGCCCAACGCCGTGCCGACCAACGCGGCATCGACATGCACGTGATCCCCGGGCAGGGCTGCGTGTCCCGACTGCTCGACCTCACCGGCCTCCACGCCGCCCTGAACTGCCACGACAGCATTCACACCGCGCTGGCACACGCCCGCGAGCAGTAGCCGACTCACTCACACCTCGTCCCACGAAGCCCCGGGGCAAACGCACCGATCCAGTCTGAAAAGGGAAATTCTCACACGGGGTGCGATAATCAGTCGGTGAGTAACATCGAACGCCCCATGCCGCCCCTCGAGGCCGACGAACGCAGCGTGCTCGAAGGCTGGCTCGACTTCCACCGCGCCACCCTCGCCCGAAAGTGCGAAGGACTCGACGACACCCAGGCGGCCACCGCCACCGTCCCACCCTCCGAACTCACCATGACCGGCCTCGTGCAGCACATGACCGAGGTGGAACGCACCTGGTTCCGCCGGATCCTGGCCGCCGAAGAACTACCCACCACCCACACCGGGCAGACACGAGCCAACGGAACCGACGGCGGATTCGAACTGGCCGAGCACACCACCCTGCACGACGCCCTGACGACGTGGCACACCGAGGTTGAGCACGCCCGTCGTAGCTGCCGCGAGTACTCGTTGACCGACACCGGCGACCTCGGCGGCCAGAACGTCAACCTTCGCTGGATCTACATACACATGATCGAGGAGTACGCCCGCCACAACGGCCACGCCGACCTGCTGCGGGAACGCCTCGACGGCACCACCGGCATCTAGCCGCAGCCAGCACGAAGCAACCGGTCACACCGAACCGATGTCCGGGAGAGACCCACCGGGCTCACCCGGACATCGGCACCGAAACCGAGCGAGACGACGTTCGCCAGACCAGCTCAGCCCGGATGGGCCCCCACCGCGTCCCGCAACTGGTCGGCCATCGACGCACCCGCCTGCCGAGCACAATGCGCGCAGCAGAAGAACTGCCCGGAATCCTCCACACCGTGCCCCAGCACGCGACACCCGCAGTGCTCACAATGCGGGGCCAACCGGTGCGCCGCGCACTCGAACGAGTCGAACACGTGCACCTGATCACCCGCCGTACGCACCTCGAACGTCATCCAGTAGTCGTTGCCACAAACCTCACACGTCGCCATGACGCCCCCTCGCAACCAACGGCCGTAACAACCACAGCATGCGGCCACACCCTGATCACGGCAACCGCACACGCCGATACCCAGCGCATTCGTTCCCCGCTCGACCACACCACGCCCGAGCCGTCCCCACTCCATGATCGACAATGTTGCCCGCGGCCGTACCACGAACGGGACGGCCGAAGCCAGCACCAGGCGAGGAGGGCGATCGTGGACCGGTTCCGGGAATTCCTGCGCACGCAGATCCTGCACGACCTGGAACGCCTCACCGACGCCCGACGCGACGGCGAAGCAGGCACCACCACCCGCTCCACCGCCCGCATCACCCGGGGATTCCGCGAATGCGAACTCAAAGCCCGCATCCTCGACCAGCACCGACACTGCGGCACCGGCCACGGCCCCTGCGACGCCCTCAACACCTCGTTCCCCCACGAGGACGAACGCGGCTGCCTCACCCGAGCCCTACTCGGACTGCCCTACAACGACCGCCCCGGCTACCACCACCGCTGGCGCCCCTGAACACCACACGGCTACACCACGCGCCATCCGAAGCGGAGATCCGACCAAGAACCGGGACAGTTTGAACGCTTAGCCTTTGCTCGCAGGTCAGCGTGCTTTTCCGCCCGGATAGCGTTTCTCACCAATCGTTGGACAACCGGGCTGCGAGACCGGCGAGCAGGAAGGTCATTCCCCGAGTGAAGTGGGCTTCCCGGTCGGTCTCGAGGGGCGGGGCTTTGGTGGCGAGGGTGGGGTAGAGGGCGGCGTGCTGGTGGACATGTTCGTCCATGGCGTAGCGGGCGGTGGGTTCGTCTTCGTGTTGCCAGGAGGTTTCGGCGGCGACAGATCCGATGACGTAGTTCGAGACGGCGGCCGCGGCGGCGGCGAGGTCCAGATCGGTGAATCCGGCATCGGCCAAGGCAGCGTGCACGAATTCGGCTCGGGCCAGTGCGTTGGGGCCAAGTAGGGGGCGACTGCTCGCCAGGGACCCTGCCCAGGGATGCCGGAGCAATACCGTACGCAGGCCGTGCATGTAACGGGTGAGGTCGTGTTTCCAGTCCCGCGCGTGTGCCTCGGGCAGCGATACCTCGCCGAACACGGCGTCGAGGGCGAGGTCGAGCAGGTCGTCGCGGGTGGCGACGTGCCAGTAAAGCGTTGTGGCGTGCACGTCCAGCGCGCCGGCCAGTCGTCGCAGACTGAGCCCGCCCATGCCGTCGCGATCGAGGACGGCAACGGTCGTGTCGGCGATGCGTTCGCGGGTCAGGTCGCTGTTGGTGTTGCGCGTGGGAGGACGAGTTCGTAGCCAGATCGCCCCGGGAATGTGGGGGCCGGTGTCACCACGCTTCGGGCTCATCCGTCGCATCGTAACCGTCGGGCGTATCCACCCTCTAGCTTGGCCCTGCAGTGTAGGTCTAAAGTGGTCCTGCACTGTAGGTCTAACGTGATGGGAGAAGCGGGATGGCACCGGTCGAGTCAACAAAGGACGACGAGGGGCATCCGCGACGATGGTCGATCCTGGTCGCGTTGTGCGCGGCCTTGTTGGTGATCGTCATGGACAACACGATCGTCAATGTGGCGATACCGGCGATCGGGAAAACCTTCGACGCGTCCACCACCGGGCTGCAAGCGGTAATCGATGCCTACGTGGTCGTTTTCGCCGGTCTGCTGATTTCCGCTGGTGTGGCCTCGGATCGCTACGGACATCGCCGCACGGTGCTTGCCGGTCTCCTCACCTTCGGCGCCGCATCAGCCGCGGCACTCGCGAGCTGGTCGATGTGGTGGCTGATCGCGATGCGCGCGCTGATGGGCGTAGGCGCCGCCCTGATCATGCCCGCTACTCTGGCCGTACTGGTACACGCCTTTCCCACAGAGGAGCGCCCGAAAGCCTTCGCGGCCTGGTCCGTCGTCGCCTCGGTGGCCATGGCCGTGGGCCCCATCGTCGGCGGTGCCCTCGTGACGGCCTGGAGCTGGGGCGGTGTGTTCTTGATCAATATCCCCGTTGTGCTCGTAGCACTGATCGGGATCGCACGGCTGGTGCCCAACTTCGGCGACGACAACCCCCGGCGTCTCGATATCGGCGCGGCCGCACTCGTCACGATCGGGATGACGGCACTGGTTACCGCAATCATCACGCTCGGCGAGACCGACGCGTCGTCCACACTCGCACCGGTCGCCACGAGCATCGCACTGGCCGCTCTCGGAGTATTCGGGTGGCGCCAACGGCGAAGCCCAGCACCGATGGTCGATTTCACGCTCTACCGCGACCGGGCCTTCGCCGGAGCAAGCACCGCAGCAACCCTGTTGACACTGGGAACCGGCAGCGTCCTGTTCGTACTGCTGCAATACCTCCAACTCGTGCACGAACACACGGCACTGCAGGCCGGGCTGGCCATCGTTCCCCTGGCCCTGGGCACCGTGGCCGGCTCCACTCTCGGCAGTCGCGCACCGGCCCGCAGCAGTGCCCGCTCCTCAATCATGATCGGCTTCGCTGCCACGGCGACCGGGTTCGTCGTCCTCGCGACCCTCACACCGAACAGCTCCTACATGACCGTGGCGCTCGGACTGCTACTGGCCGGTGGTGGCACAGGCTTGTCCAGCCCGGCCACCTACAGCACCGTTCTCGGCGCCGTCCCACAATCCAGCGCCGGAATGGGAGCCGCGCTCAACGACACCCACCAACAACTCGGCATCGCCCTCGGGGTCGCGATCCTCGGCAGTCTCCTCGGTGCCGTCTACCGCGCTAAGCTTCCCGCCAGCATTCCCGAGAATTCCGGCCGATCACTCGCGACCAGCCTCGCCTACAGCAGCACCCACGCCGACAAAGCCACTCTGGCCAACGCGGCGCGAACTGCCTTCACCTACGCCCACGCCGTCACGTTGCTCACCGCCGCAGGTTGCGCGCTTGCCGGAGCGACAATCGCCGCGTTCGTCCTACGCTCGAACACCCCTCGGGCGAGCACCTCCACATCCGCCGAGAAGGAGGACGGCTAAACGCCGGGTTAACGGTCCCTCGGTGCAACAGGGGGATCATGAGATGTCGGGACGGGGAGGTTCGGGACGCCGACCGGAGGCGAGGCGTGCGGCGGCGTTGACGACGACACCCTTCCACTCCTCCGGAAGCACGGCGAACGTCCCGTCCTCGATCGTGGCCAGTGCCCGCTCCGCTACATCGGAAGGATCGGCACCTTCGCCCGACATGCCGGTCGAAACGAGAGCAGGACAGACCATGCTCACACCGATAGGGGTGCCTTCCAGCGCCATCGCAGCGTGCTCGACGACAGCTCGCACAGCGTGTTTCGACGGGCCATAAGCACCACCCCCGGGAAAGGTAGCCGCACCGGCCAACGAGCCAGTGATCAGAATATGGGCGGGTTGGTTAGCGGCCAGCAACCGGGGCACGAACGCGCGCAACCCGTTGACAACACCCCCGACATTGACCGCGAACACCCGGTCCCAATCCTCGGGCGCCACCTCCCACGGCGCTCCGAGAGCACGACCCAAGATACCGGCATTGAGACACACCAACCGAGCATCGGCGGCGACCCGAGCCAACGCCTCCACCCCGTCCGGCACAGCGACGTCGGTGGGAACCGCTCGTGCCCCCAGCGACTCCGAGACACCCCGCAACGCACCGGAATCCGTATCGGCGAGCACGAGATCCGTTCCCCGCCCGGCCAACTCCCGAGCCAACGCGAGACCGATCCCGCTAGCGGCACCGGTCACCACCGCCCTCACACTGTCCACGCCTCAAAGCCTACTGATCACAAAACCCCTGCCACACCGCCAGTCAGTACGTCGTCGACGGTGGCCTGGCGCAACGACAGGGACCACACGGGAAAACCACCTCCGAGCGCGGCCGGAACCGGACAACGAGTACTGGTGGGGACGCACACCAGGGGAGGAGCGGTCACACGCCTCGCTGCGACGCAGTCGGATCCCACACCCCGCCGGCCGTCCCCTCACTGAGGTGCCGCTCGTAGACCCCCACCTTCCACGTGATCAAATCCAGACATTCCCGCAGATCGGCGAGCTGTCCCCGCACGTTCTCCCGATGTCGGCGCAGCAGATCCAGCCGCTGCTCCTCATTACCAGGTCCCTCACGCACCAACGCGGCGAAAGCACGCAGCTCCGCCAACGGCATCCCGGACGCACGAAGTCGAGTACAGATGCGCAACCACTCCACATCCTCCTGGTCGTAAATACGACGACCACCAGCGCTGCGGCGAACAGCCGAGACCAGCAACTCCTGCCGTTCGTAGAACCGCAGCGCATCCACACTCAGACCGGTCCGGGCAGCCACCTCACCGATACTCATCTCCGCAGCCGCGGCATCCCCTGTAGTCATCGCCGACACATTAAGCCTTGATCTGGAGCGCACTCCAGCTCCTAGCGTCAGCACCGAACGAAAACCACTCGGAGACGACACGCAGGGAGAGACAATGGCCAGGTTCACGGGAAAGCGAGTACTGATCACAGGAGGAACCAGTGGCATCGGACTGGCCGGCGCGAAACGTATCGCCGACGAGAGCGGCAAGCTGGTCATAACCGGAACGAATCAGCAACGGCTCACAGCCACCCGCGAAGCACTGCCCCGGGCCCGAGTTCTGCACAACGACGCCACCGACCCCAACGCAGCGGAAGCACTCGTCCCGTCCGTCGCCGAGCACGGCGGACTCGACGGATTGTGGCTCAACGCGGGCTACGCCGACGTCCGCGGCATCGACCAAGTCGACGCCGACTTCTTCGACCGAATGATGCGCACCAACGTGCGCGGCCCGGCCCTGCAACTGGCCCGACTCGCCGAGCACCTCAACGACGGTGCATCCGTGGTGGTCACCTCCTCGACCGCCACCTACGAAGGAGCCAGTGCGGCCAGCGTCTACGCCGCCACCAAAGGAGCGCTCGTGGCCATGGCACGCGGCTGGGCCACCGCACTGGCCGAACGGGGAATCCGCGTCAACGTTCTCGTCCCGGGCGCGATCGACACCGCTTTCAGAGAGTTCATGGGCGACCAGACTCGAGACGCCTTCGAACACGACGTCGTCAGCCGCGTCCCCCTCAACCGCATCGGCACCGCCGAGGAAGCCGCCGCCGTCGCGCTCTTCCTGCTCTCCGACGACGCCACCTACGTCACCGCCAGCCAGTACATCGTCGACGGTGGACTGGCGAAACGCTAGGAACAACGTTCGACCAGCACGCTCCGGCCGAGAAGCTCCACAGCGGTTATCCTCACCCGATGAGCGCTCACCGCGCCGACGATCCCGTGCCACTGCGCTCCGCACAAGGGCGACGGATCATCCTCGCCACCATGCTCGGCTCCGGAGTCGCCTTCCTGGACGGCTCGGTGGTCAACGTCGCGCTGCCCGCCATCAGCCGTGACCTCGGCGGCACCTTCGCCCTGCTGCAATGGGTGCTCGACGCCTACCTGCTGACACTGAGCGCACTACTGCTGCTGGGCGGGGCGCTCGGGGACCGATACGGCCGCAGACGCGTCTTCAGCGCCGGACTGGTGCTGTTCACCCTGGCCTCACTGGGCTGCGGGCTGGCGGGTGGGGGAGCGGAACTGATCACGGCACGGCTGGTGCAGGGCATCGGTGGTGCGCTGCTGGTTCCGGGCAGCCTCGCCCTGATCAACGCCTCCATCAGCCAGGACGACCGCGGTAAAGCCGTCGGCACCTGGGCGGGACTGACCGGCATCGCCGCCGCGATCGGACCCTTCGTGGGTGGGTGGCTGGTCGACACCGCCTCCTGGCGCTGGGTGTTCCTCATCAACCTTCCCATCGCCGCGGTCGCCCTGCTGGTCACCCGGCGTCATGTTCCCGAGACCCGCGATCCCAACATTTCGGGACCGCCCGACCTAACCGGCGCGATGGCGGTCACGCTCGGACTGACCGGTGCCGTGTACGCGCTGATCGAAACCCCCACACACGGTTGGAACCCGATCACCGTGCTCGCGGCACTCGTCGGAACGGCGGGGCTGCTTACCTTTCCGTTCGTCGAGGCGAAGCAGTCCGCACCGTTGCTTCCGCTGTCGCTGTTCCGTTCGCGCCAGTTCGTCGGGGCCAACCTCACCACGTTCACCGTCTACGGTGCCCTGAGCTCGGCGTTGTTCCTGCTGTCGTTGCAGTTGCAGCAGACGCTCGGCTACTCGGCGATGGCAGCGGGACTCGCCACCTTACCGATCACCGTGGTCATGCTGCTGCTGTCCAGCAGAATGGGAGCACTGGCACAGCGGATCGGTCCGCGGTGGCCGATGACCATCGGCCCGCTGGTGTGTGCCTGCGGGCTCGTGCTGATGACACGTGTGACTCCCGGAACGTCCTATGTGACGACCGTACTGCCCGCCGTGCTGATCTTCGGCCTCGGACTGTCGGTCACCGTGGCGCCGCTGACCTCGGCCGTACTGGCCTCGGTCGGACGCGAACACGGCGGTGTCGCCTCCGGCGTCAACAACGCCATATCGCGCATGGCCGGGCTGCTGGCGGTGGCGGTACTGCCGCCGCTGGCGGGACTTTCCGGGATCGCCGCGGGGCAACCGCTGGGGCAGGGGTACGCAACCGCCATGTTCATCTCCGCCGGACTGTGCGTGGCAGGGGCCGTGACAGCGGCGGTCGGTGTCGAAAACGCCGCCCGGGTGCGTTTACTGCCGCTGCCGGCCGTGAACCACGCCTGCCAGGATCCGTGCACCCGGAAACCTCGGTGAGCACGCCACCGGTCGGCGTCGGCTTGAGAATCCGAAACACCAAGTGGTGGATAATATTTGTTATCCACGTTTCACGGGAGTGGACGGAGGGTCGGCTCGGAGTGGGGACGTGTCGGTGTCTCTCGGCCGACATGGGAACAAGCTGGGAACAAGCTGGGAACAAGCACTGCGTCATCACGGTGACGAATCCGTACCTTCATAGTCGCCCCGAGATCGTCGTCCAGCTTCGGGCGGCACCCGAAAATCCGCATGGCCGACCACGGAGCGAGCGTTCGGCACGTGCGGCGCACCGCCAATGGACTGGACTGTCTCCGGTGGAAGGTGAAAGAACGCCGAGCGGTCACCGTGACCGCCGAATCCGCCGGTTACAGCTTTAGCCGATAATGCACATTATGTTAAGTAATGGATTTCGCAGTGGCGGGTCCGCTCTCCTCCCGAGCTACTCCCTGTCCTGTACGGGCGCGAGAAAGCAGGTAAAGCGCCGATGTACGGTCTACTGCTCGTCGGCCTCTTTCGACAGTGACGAGGACTGCTTCCAGCGCCACCCTCGAGACTTCTCGATCCGCTGCGAGAACGGTTGTCCGGTTGTGGTGACTGTCCGTTGTAGAACAGTGCGATCCCCTCGAGCGCGGCGTACGGGGCGGTGATCCGGAAACGCGGTACTACTGCTCCCCTGCCCTGCGACGAGTCCCTGCGACGAGTCGTGCCGTGGGGGGTCAGCCACGTGCCGTTCTGATGTGTAGTGCGGCGGTGACGAGTTGGGCGTTGTCGTCGGCGATGGTGCCGTCGGGAAGCAGCAGGGTGTCTTCCAGCCCGATTCGGGTGTGCAGGCCCTGTTGCTCGGCCAGGCGCAGTACCGGCCAGGCGCCCGCTGCCCTGCCGTGCAGCAGGATGGGTGTGCTGGTGGGACGGATCCGCGCCAGCAGGGTTTCGGCGGTGGCTGTCGCACCCGTGGCGGTGGGGTCGACGATCTCGGTGAGAATGCGGAGGGCATGCTCGCGGTGGCGCCATTGGGCGAAGTGTTCGTCCGCCTCGGTTCCGGAGTGGATGCCTGCTTCGATGCCTATCCCGCGTTTCAGCAGTGCGTGGGCGATTCGTTCGGCGTCGGGGTCGTGCCAGTCGACCGAGGCGTGATCCGGGAGGACGGTCCAACTCGCGATGGCGTCGAGCCGGGAGGGCGTGTCGGGGGTGGTCCAGGCGGTGGTGGGGATTCCCACTGCGATGCCGGGGGCGGCGGCCCGGACCGCGTTGACGGCGGCGGCCACCGTGGTGGCGTCGAGGCTGTCGGCGCCGTCGTGGGTTTTGGGGTGCACGTGGATGTCCTCGGCACCCGCGGCGACGCTGTGTGCTGCGGCTGCGGCGAGGTCCGGTGGTTGCACGGGTAAGTGGTGGTGTTCCCGAATGCCCCGGGCACCGTTGAGGCAGACCTGCAGCATGACTTCATTCTGCTGGATCGCGGGGTGTGGCGAAACACGGCGCGTGGCGGGTGGTGAGTGTGACGGGGTGTGATGATCGTGTGGTCGGACTGTTGTGCGGGGGTTTCGGCTGAATCGGTTTCGTTTCGGTGTGGCCGGTGGGTGGGGTGTGATCCGTGGCGGGGGCGCCTGGTTCGTGGCGTTCGGGTGGATAGCATCGCTTCGGCAATACCCGGCGACCAGGAGAGAACTCCATGACTCGTTCCCCCGTTACCGTCACTGTCACCGGCGCTGCTGGTCAGATCGGTTACGCGTTGCTGTTTCGGATCGCGTCCGGTCAGCTCATCGGTCCGGATACCCCGATCAATCTCAGGTTGTTGGAGATTCCGCAGGCGGTCAAGGCCGCCGAGGGGACGGCGATGGAGCTGACCGACTGCGCGTTCCCGTTGCTGCGCAGTATCGAGGTCACCGATGACACGCAGCGGGCCTTCGAGGGCACCAACATTGCCTTGCTGGTGGGCGCTCGCCCCCGTTCGCAGGGAATGGAGCGTGGTGATCTGCTCGAGGCCAATGGTGGCATCTTCAAACCGCAGGGTGAGGCCATCAATGCCAACGCGGCCGATGATGTGCGGGTCCTGGTCGTGGGCAATCCGGCGAACACGAACGCGTTGATCGCCCAGGCCCATGCTCCGGATGTTCCCGCGGAGCGTTTCACGGCGATGACCAGGTTGGATCACAATCGTGCGTTGGCGCAGTTGGCGCTCAAGCTGGGTGTGGGTGTCGACGAGATCCGTAGGTTGGCGATCTGGGGTAACCATTCGGCGACGCAGTACCCGGATCTGTTCCACGCGGAGGTGGGCGGCAAGATCGCCGCGGAGCAGGTCGAGCGGCAGTGGATGAGTGAGGAGTTCATCCCGACCGTGGCCAAGCGTGGTGCGGCGATCATCGAGGCTCGTGGGGCTTCCTCGGCGGCGTCGGCCGCCAACGCGGCCATCGATCACGTGCACACCTGGGTCAACGGCACGGCCGAGGGCGACTGGACGTCGGCGGGTGTGGTGTCCGACGGTTCCTATGGTGTGCCGGAGGGATTGATTTCGTCCTTCCCGGTGACCGCTCGGGATGGGCGTTACGAGATCGTTCGGGGGCTCGACATCGACGAGTTCTCCCGTCCGCGTATCGACGCTTCGGTGCAGGAGTTGGTCGACGAGCGGGAGACCGTGCGCGGGTTGGGCCTGGTCTGATCTGTTCGTGCGTTGTGCGGGGCCGGTGGTTGCGGAGGTTTCCACCGGCCTCGCGTGTCTGTCGGGCCCGGTTCGACAGGTCCGGAAGATGTGCGACATGAGTAGGTGTGGCCCGGACGTGTGGGGTGTGGCTGGTTTGGCAGGATCGGCGGGTGCGCTTCTACGCTGACTTGCATATTCACTCCAAGTACTCCCGCGCGTGCAGCAAGGACTGCGACATCGAGCACCTGGCCTGGTGGGCGCGTCGCAAGGGGGTCACGGTGGTGGGTACCGGGGACTTCACGCATCCGGCTTGGCGTGCGCATCTGCGTGAGGTTCTGGAGCCCGCCGAGCCTGGATTGTTGCGGCTGCGTCCGGAGTACGAGCGTGCGGCGCTGCGCACGTTGCCCGCCGAGTGTCACACTCCGGTGCGGTTCATGTTGTCGGTGGAGATCGCCACGATCTACAAGTACGGTGATTACACTCGCAAGATTCACCATTTGTGCTATGTGCCGGATTTCGACGCGGCCGAGGAGTTCAGCCGCAGACTCGGCAACATCGGCAATCTGGGTTCGGATGGGCGTCCTATTCTGGGGTTGGACGCGCGGGATCTGTTGGAGATCACGTTGGAGTCCGGGGCGGGGTCGTATCTGGTGCCTGCTCATATCTGGACTCCGTGGTTCGCCGTGCTGGGGTCCAAGGCCGGGTTCGATTCGATCGGTGAGTGTTATCGGGATCTGGCGGGTCACGTTTTCGCGTTGGAGACGGGGTTGTCCAGCGATCCGGAGATGAATTGGCGACTGTCGGCGTTGGACGAGTACACGCTGGTGAGTCATTCCGACGCGCATTCGCCGCCGATGTTGGCTCGGGAAGCCACTGTGTTCGACACCGAGTTGGACTATTTCGCGATGCGTCGCGCGCTGGAGACCGGTGTTGGTTTCGAGGGGACGGTGGAGTTCTTTCCCGAGGAGGGCAAGTATCACCTCGACGGGCATCGCAAGTGCGGGGTGCGGTTGGATCCGTCCGAGACTCGGAGTCACGGGCGTCGGTGCCCGGTGTGTGGCAAGCCGTTGACGGTGGGGGTGCTCAACCGGGTGGATGCGTTGGCGGATCGGTCGGAGGGGGTGCGCCCGTCCGGCGCGGCGGGATATCGCAATCTGATACCGCTTCCGGAGATCGTGGGTGAGCTCCGGGGTGTCGGCCCCAAGAGCAAGCGGGTGTTCGGTGAGATCAGCGAGCTCACGGCGCGGCACGGTTCGGAACTGGCCATTCTGGAGGACGTGCCGGTCGAGCGGTTGCGGCGGGATGACGGTGCGTTGGCCGAGGCGATCGAGCGGTTGCGCGCGGGCAGGGTGTATCGGGAAGCCGGTTTTGACGGTGAGTACGGCACGATTCGCGTGTTCGAGCCGGACGAGCTTTCGCGGGTGCGCAGCGGTGGGGCGGCCTCGTTATTCGCCGATGACGAGCTGCCCATCCCTACCCCGCCGGGCTCGGCGGCCGAATCGGACACCGTCGAGGGGGAGATGCCCACCACTTCCCCATCGTTCGGTGCGGCGGACACCATGTCGCTCGAGGAACGAGAACGCTTCGATGTTTCGGGTGTCCCGGATGCCGCCGGGGGCGACGGGTCTGCTGCCACCGGGATGTTGGCCGAACTCGATGCCGAGCAACGGGCCGCGGCCGAGGTGGTGTCCGGACCGTTGATGATCGTGGCTGGGCCGGGCACGGGTAAGACCCGCACGATCACGCATCGGATCGCCCATCTGGTTGAGGAACGGGGTGTGCCCGCCTCGAGCTGCCTGGCCATTACCTTCACTCGGCGGGCCGCGGCGGAGATGAGCCGACGGATCACCGTCTTGGTGGGAGAACGGGGCCGTGAGGTCACGGTGGCGACGTTTCACTCGTTGGGGCTGAGCATCGTGCGGGACAACCACGCCGCGCTGGGGTTGCCCGAGGACCTCGCCCTGGTCGACGCCGATCGTCGACACCGGATTCTGGTGTCGTTGACCGGTGACGAGCGCAGGGCTCGGCAGTGTGTCTCCGCGTTGTCCCGCGCTCGCCGAGGTGGTGAGGTCTCCGGCGAGGTTTCGGAGCTGCTGCCCGACTACACCGCCGCGCTGCGGCGGGAGGGACTGGTGGATTTTGACGATCTGCTGGTGCTTCCGGTCGAGCTGTTGCAAGCCGATCCCGAGCTGGCCGAGTGGTATCAACAGCGGTATCGCTGGATCAGTGTCGACGAGTATCAGGATGTCGACGAGGTGCAGTACCGACTGTTGCGGCTGTTGGCGCCCGCCGCGGCCAACCTGACCGTCATCGGCGACCCGGATCAGGCGATCTACGGTTTCCGTGGCGCCGATGTGGGGTTTTTCCTGCGGTTCGAGCGGGACTATCCGGATGCTCCGGTGCGGGCGTTGACGCGGAACTATCGCAGTGGGCGGCGCATCGTCGAGGGCGCGGTGCGGGCGATCCGCCCGGAGAGTCTGGTTCCGGAGCGGACGCTGCGGCCGGTGGGTGCCGACAGTGAACATCCGATCGTGCTGCACCGGGCGTCCGACGAGCGGGCCGAGGCCAGGTTCGTGGCCCGCACCGTTGACGGGTTGCTCGGTGGTTCCACGTTTCATTCGCTGGACAGCGGCAGCGCCGAGGGTTACGAGACCTCGTCGTTGGGGTTCGGCGACATGGCGGTGGTCTACCGCACCGATGCGCAGTCGCGGGTGCTGGTCGAGGAGTTGAGCCGGCAGGGATTTCCGGTGCAGAAACGCAGTCACGATCCGCTGGCGGCACGTGCCGGCGTGGAGCCGTTGCTGCGGGAGCTGGGTTATGCCGGTGGCCGCTCGGGCACGGTGCTGCGGCAGTTGGAGCAGGCCGCCGCTACTGTGGCTGAGAGTCTGGGGGATCAGGCCGAACAGCTGCACACGGCCGTGGAGTTGTTGAGCCCGCTGGCCGCGCGTTTTGACGAGGACGTGGTGGGCTTCTGCCGGGAGGTCATGTTGGGCGCGGAGGTCGACGCGTTGGATCCGCGCGCGGACGCGGTGTCGCTTCTGACGCTGCACGCGGCGAAGGGGTTGGAGTACCCGGTGGTGTTCGTGACCGGTTGTGAGGAGGGGTTGCTGCCGTTGCGCTGGCCGGGTGAGCAACGGGACGACACCGCCGAGGAACGGCGGCTGTTCTTCGTGGGGATGACTCGGGCCCAGCGGCGGTTGTACCTGACCCGTGCGACGCGTCGTGGCCAGGCGGCCACGGCGGGGCAGCGCTCCCCCAGCCCGTTCCTGTCCGAGTTGGGTGACACGGCGGTGCGTGATGGCGACGAGGGTGGCAAGCGGTCCGCTGCTCGGCAGTTGAGTCTGCTCTGAACCGCTGCCTGGCGTGGTGGGCGGTCAGTGGAGCGTGTGCGGGAGAAGACTCGTGGGAGGTGGTGGCCGTGTCAGCTCCGGGGTGCGACTCGGCAACGGTGCGGGCACTGCAGGAGAAGGCGGCCCGGGCGCTGCCTGCCGAGCACGTCGAAGGGTTCGGCGGCTGGTGGCTGCGTCGAACCGCCAGCGCCTCCTGGTGGGCGGGCACTGTGCTGCCCCACGGTGAGGGCGCTGCTGGGGAGCTGGAACGGGCGGTCTCGGTTGCCGAGCGTTTCTACGCGGACTTCGAGGTCCCGGCGTGTTTTCAGCTCACGCCGGGAGTGTGTCCCGACGAGCTCGACACGCTGCTGGCCGGGCGCGGGTACCATCGGCACACCTTGATGTCGCTGCGGACGGCTTCGGTCAGTGGGGTGCGCGCGTCGGCCGGAGTGAACGGGTCCGAAGTGCGGCTGGTGGAGAGTCCGACCGACGCGTGGTTCGACGTGTGGCACGCGGTGCACGGTGCTGGTGCCGATCTTCGGCGGGAGTGGGACATGCTGGCCCGGGTGGAGCAGCCGAGTGCTTGTGCCTGCGTGCTCGAGAAGGGCGAGATCGTGGCGGTGGGCCGGGCGGTCGTCGACACCGGCTGGGCGGGTGTGTTCGGCATGGCCACGTTGCCTCGGGCGCGCGGGCGGGGCGCGGCCCGTGACGTGTTGCGGTCGTTGGCCGACTGGGCGTCGGGGCTGGGAGCCGAGGGGATGTATCTGCAGGTCGACGGGGACAACCCGTCGGCCCTGCGGCTGTACGAGCGTGCGGGATTCGTCGAGGTGTGCCGGTACCACTATCGCAGCGCGGCGCCGTGGTGACGGTGCCGTGTCGGCTGCGTCGTACTGGCGGATGCGGGAACATGGTGCTCGTGTTCTGTCGAGAGGGGCGCCCGGTGTCGTCGGAGATTTCGCAGCGGACGGGAGCGCCATGGCGAGGCTGATCTGTTCCGCGTTGGCCTCGCTCGACGGCTACATCGCCGACGAGCACGGCCGGTTCGACTGGGCCGTGCCCGATGAGGAGGTGCTGGCCTTCATCAACGAGTTGGAGCGGCCGGTCGGTACGCATCTGTACGGGCGCAGGCTCTACGAGTTGATGACCGGGTGGGAGACCGATCCCGCGCTGGCCGAGCACTCCCCCGCCATGGGTGAGTTCGCGCGGCTGTGGCGGGCGGCCGACAAGATCGTCTACTCCGGCACGTTGGACACGGTGTTCACCACCCGCACCCGGATCGAACGAAGGTTCGATGTGGAGGCGGTGCGGGACCTGAAGAACTCGGCCGAGCAGGATCTCACCGTGGGCGGCCCGGAGTTGGCGGCCCATGCGTTCGAGGCCGGTTTGGTCGACGAGTGTGGGTTGTTTTTCGCACCGGTGTTGGTGGGTGGTGGTAAGTCGTTCTTTCCGCGCGGGGCGCGTGCCGAGCTGGAGTTGCTCGACCAGCGTCGTTTCGGAAACGGCATGGTCCATGTGCGCTACCGGCTTCGGTAGCCGGTTTCGTCAGTCTCCTCGTGGTCGGGCGGGGGTGGCGTTCCACGGGTCCTCCGGCCAGGGGTGTTTGAGGTACTGGCCGCGTAGTTCGGCGCGGACCTGGTGGTAGCCGTTGTTCCAGAACGAGGTCAGGTCGCCGGTGACGGCGGCGGGTCGTCCGGCGGGGTCGAGCAGCCGCATCAGCACCGTGACGCGACCGTCGGCGATGGTGGGGACGCTGCTCCAGCCGAACACCTCCTGCAGCCGTACCGGCAGGACGGGTTGTTCGTCGTCGTAGTCGAGGCGGATCCGCGCCCCGGAGGGCACCTGCATTCGCGGTGGGGCCAGTTCGTCGATCCGTCCGGCCTCGGGCCACGGCAGCAGGCGGCGCAGTGCCTGTCCGACATCGATGTGTTCCAGGTCGGCACGGTTGCGTGCGGCCGAGAGTTCGGGTTCCAGCCACGTGTCGGCCTTGGCCAGCAGGTCGGCCTCGTCGGTGCTGGGCCAGGGCTGGCCGAATGTGCGGCGCAGGAAGGCCAGTCGTTGTCGGAGCTGGTGGGCTTCGGTGTCCCAGTTCAGCAGCCGTAGTCCCTCGCTGTGCAGACCGTCGAGCAGTGCTGCTCGCACTGGCTCGGGTGGGGGCTGCCGCAGCGGCGCGTCGGAGAGCACGATCGAGCCCAGGCGGCGCAGGGTGCGGGCGCGCACGTCGCCGTCGTTCCAGTCGATCTCGTCGGTGTGTTCCACCATGCCGGGGGCGGCTTGTTCGGCGAGTCGTTGGTCGGCGCGTGCGGCCAGTCGTACGAACCCGTGTACGCGGCTGGGGTCGCGTTCGGCTACGGCCACGGCCAGCCATTCCGATCCGGCCAGTCCTTCGGAGGTGGGCATGCCGGAGGGATCCTCGCGTACTTCGGAGCGAGGTAGCTCTACGGCGGTGCCGCCGGCCATGAGGTACACCCGGGAGCGGGGTGCGCGGCGTCTGGCCAGTCGTTCGGGGTGGGCCAGGGCCACTACCAGCGCCTCGTCGTCGGCGTCGGGTGGGTTCGGTGTGGCTGGCACCATCTTTTCCAGCCGTGCCGCTTCGCGTCGCCAGCGGCGGGAACCGGGTCCGTTGGTGCGGAGTTTGCGCAGGGCGGTGGCGAGTTCGGTGTCGGTGGTCAGGGTGTCGTCGTCGAGTAGCGCGACGACTTCGGCGGCGGTGCGTCGCCCGGTTCGGGCGCTGCCGTCCAGCAGCGCACGGGACAGGCGGGGGTGGAGGCCGAGTTCGGCCATGCGGTGTCCGCGTTCGGTGATCTTGCTGTCGCTGTCGAGAGCGCCCAGTGCGGACAGCACGTGGTGTCCGGCGCTCAGGGGGCCTTGTGGTGGGGTGTCCCACCAGCGCAGCGCCTGCCCGTCCGGGGTTCCCCAGCAGGCCAGTTCCAGTGCGAGTCGGGTGAGGTCGGTGGTGCGGATTTCGGGTTCGGGATAGCGGGCGAGGGTGCTGTGTTCGTGTTCGGGCCAGCACCGGTAGGCCTGGCCGGGGCCTTCGCGGCCCGCGCGGCCGGCTCGTTGTTCGGCGATCGCCAGGGGTGAGCGCACGGTGACCAGGCCGGACAGGCCGCGGCGGTGGTCGACGCGGGAGACGCGGGACAGGCCGGAGTCGACCACCGCGCGCACGCCGGGCACGGTGAGGCTGGATTCGGCTACGGCGGTGGCCAGTACGACGCGACGTCGGGATCTGGGGGTCAGAGCGTCGTCCTGTTCGGCGGTGGGGAGTCTGCCGTGCAGCGGTAACACGTCCACGTCGGTTTCGTCGGACAGTGCTTGGCGGGTGCGGGTGATCTCGCGGGCGCCGGGGAGGAAGGCGAGTACGTCGCCGTGTTGGTCGCGCAGCGCGGTGCGTATCGCGCGTGCCACGGTGTTCTCGGTCGCCTCGTTGCGTAGTGGGGCGATGTGGCTGGTTTCGACCGGGTGGGGCCGTCCGGGGGCGTGCAGCACCGGGGCTGGGTCCTGTTCGCCGAGCAGGTTCGCCAGTCGCTCGCTGTCGACGGTGGCTGAGGTGGCCAGTACTCGAAGGTCGGGGCGGAGCCCGTCGCGGGCGTCGAGCAGCAGCGCCAGCAGCAGGTCGGCGTCGAGGTGGCGTTCGTGGCACTCGTCGAGGATGACCGCGTCCACGCCGGACAGTTCGGGGTCGGATTGGAGGCGCCGCACCAGCAGTCCGGAGGTGACGACTTCGATGCGGGTGTGTGGTGAGCCGCGCCGTTCGCCGCGGACCGCGTAGCCGACCTGTTCGCCGACCTGTTGCCCGAGCAGTTCGGCCATGCGGGTGGCGGCGGCGCGGGTGGCCAGGCGGCGTGGTTCGGCCACCACCACCCGCAGGCCGCGTTCGGCCAGTGCCAGTGGTACCAGCGTGGTTTTGCCGGTTCCGGGTGGGGCCACCAGCACGGCGGTGCCGCTGCGGTCCAGCTCGGTGGCGATGTCGCCGAGGACGGGCCGGACCGGCAGGTCGGGAAGCTCGGGCAGGGTTAGCGTCATCGGCCAAACGGTATCGTCGCCTCGCGTGCGGGCTGTGGCTGCGGCGTTGAGGAGTGTTCGGCCGGTTGCGACTTCGGGAACGGATGGTGAGATCCATGTCCGCTTCCCGGTTCGGCGACGGTGTGGGTCCGGCTGCGTTCTCACGCCCGTGGTGAGGTGGTGGCTGAAAGGCCGAGGGCGAACCGGTGGGGTGTCGCTTTCGTGATCGGGTAGAACGGAGCCATGGCGCGAGAGGGTCGTACTGGTCTGGTCATTCCGGTTCCCGCCGCCGATGCGGCGCTGGCCCCGGTGGCCGAGCGGTATCCGCATGTGGTGCGTGACGGGGTTCCGGCGCACCTGTCGGTGTTGTATCCGTTTCTGGCCGCCGAGGAGCTCGATACCGGGGTGGTCACCACGTTGCGGGCGTTGTTCGACCGACAGCCACCGCTGCGGGTGGTGCTGGATCGGTGCCATCGGCAGGGTGGGTTCGTGTATCTGGTTCCCGAACCGATGGATGCGTTGCGGGAGTTGACCGACCGGGTCCGGCGCGGCTGGCCGCATCTGGTGCCCTACGAGGGGCGTTACGACTTGGTGGATCCGCACGTGACGGTGGCGATGGGGGCCGAGGAGGAGACGGCTGCGGCGCTGCGGCGGGAGGCGGCGGAGTCGGTGCCGTTGACCGTGGAGCTGGGTGAGGCGTGGCTGGTGGTGTTGCGGCAGCGGTGGCAGCTGCACGAGCGGTTCGTCTTCGGTGGTCAGTAGGGGTGGTGCGGTTGCTCGTTGTTCGTGCTGGGTGGTGTGGGGTGCCTGGCCAGGGCTTCGGAGACCCGCACGAGCCAGCTGATTTCGGCCGCGAGGTCGTCGTAGGGTTCGGCGGCTCGGGTGCGCTCGGTGTCGGGGATCGGCGTGTCGCGCCGGTGGCGCGACAGCGCGGTGTGAATGTCTCGGGCTTCTACAGTGGCGGCGCGGTCCTGCTCGGCGACGCCGTCCCGCCGTGCCGCGGCTTGGTGGCCGCGGGTGTCCTCGGCCGACCGGTAGGGCCGTAGCAGGAGCATCCCGTCACGGATGGCCACTACACGTCGGTACAGCTGTTCCGAACCGCCACGTGTCGGCGCGGGGGTTCGCGTGGTGTCGTCGACGGTGAAGGCGATACTCGGCATGGCTGTGTGCAGCGTGTGCCACAGTGGGTACAGCCGCCGGTAGGAACGTCGGTGCCCCAGCGAACGGACGAGTTGTTCGCAGCGCGGTCCGAGAGTGGGCACGGCGGCGCCCAACACAATGGCCAGCACGGACAGCGCCGGAAGACCGATCGCGAAGGTGCAGTCGATCGTGGCGAACGCCGAGGGGCAGTAGGGCTCGGCGATCGTGCTGGTGAGCAGTTCCGACAGCACCGACCATAGTTTGTGCGCGAGGTATCCGGCGGCCAGTGTGCTGCCGAGGGCCAGCAGGATCATCCCGGCCCGCAGCCAGGTGCGGGTGTAGCGGATCGAGCGCATGGTCAGCACGATCAGCTCGATCACGGCCGTGCCCAGGTACAGCGAGTACAGTAGCGTGTATACGGCCAGGGTCGGCTGGGTGGCGTAGAGCCCGGTGAACACGCCGGTCCCGCCTGGGGGGTCGCTGAGCGCGAACATCGCGGTCATGCCCACCAGGGTCAGCAGCAGGGTCAGCAGGCGAGGTCGGACTTTGCTCGGTACCTGTTCGGCGGGGTGGCTGACGTAGAGCATCAGGTGCAGGAATCCGAACGCCGCCACGAGCGTGCACGTGTTCGACAGCAGCCGTCCGAGGCTGGGCAGCAGTGCGCTTTCGGCGGCCTGCACGACGGGGGCCAGCGTGACGAAGGCCGTTCCCAGCGCGCAGGCGAGCGTGATCAGCGGTATCTCGGTGGGGCGTCTGCGTCCTCGGTTCCAGAGCACGATGCGGTAGCCGGCCACAGAGAACACCACGAAGCCGGTGGCCAAAAACAGCACGGACACGCCCATGCTCAGCCTCCGAAGATGTAGTCGACCCGGGCGAGACGTCGCGCGGCCCTCGGTGGGGCCTCGCCCGCCACGTGGGGACGTCGACGTGCCCGCTGGTGCAGCAGCGATGCCACTGTCTCGGCCTCGTGTTCCTGCGATTCCCCCGTTGCCCGATCCAGCAGGTGCGTCAGCGCCGCCGGGGCCAGGTCCGGTGCGATGCGTTGGGCTTCCTGTTCGGACAGGACGCAGTGGCCACGATGCCGCGAGATCATGTGCCCGACCTCGTGCAGGATGATGTGGTCCTGGTGAAAACCACTGGTGTTGGCGGCGTAGGCGATCACGTCGTGGTCGGCGTGCTGTTGCCACACCCCGCAGCTGTCCCCTCGGGTCCACACGATCGGGCACAGGTCGATGTCGCGGCCGCGGTGTTGTTCGAGACGGTCGAGGAAATCGTTGATGTCCCACGGGTGCGGCACGCCGATGTGGCCGAGCAGCTCGTCGACCCGTCGGCGGCAGCGAACGCGCAGGTCGGCTCGGTCCACGGCGGCACTCCCCTCTCCTTTGGTGGCCGCTCCGCTGGCCGGCGGGCGCAGGCACCTCGGTGTGGCGCCCACGAAGTCGATGTTCGTGCCGTTCATGATCGCATTATCGGCCACATCGGTGCATCTGTTCACGTTCCCACCGGGGTTTGGTCACCGTTGTGGTCGAGCTTGACGGCCCGGCCACAAACGGACACGTGGTGATGCACCGTGGGAGGCGTGGTCGGTGACGGCTCTGGTTTCAGTCCACGAGGCTGGTGTGGAAGTTTTGGCGGTAGGTCGCGTGGGGTGATATACGGCGGTGTCGGACGAGCCCGGCCGTGTCCGAGCGGCCACAGGCTGGTGGTGTACTGCTGGGGGCTGGGCTGCAACGGCGCCGGTCGTTCGACTGTTCTCCTGGCCGCGGTGCTATTCGATCCGCGGGCACCCGGTCGCGGTGCTGGGATGCCGGCCGTCGTAGACCGTCCCGAGGAGGTATACGCAACTCGGTGTTCCCGCCGGGCCGCGGAGCTCGCTGATGTTGTCGATGCGCAGGATGGCGAGGCTGCGGTCATCGGCGATTTGGGAGCGGCCGAAGTCGATCGTGCCCGTGGCCCCCTCGAACGAGCTGTCACGAAGTTGCTGAGCCACCTCGGCACGGTGTGGTGTGAGGCCATTTCTCGTCGGTCCCCGGTCGTGGCGGATGGCGATGACGGCGTTGATGAACAACCCCGCGGCGTCGTACAGGCCGCCGACCCGCTCGCCGGGCCAGGGCATGTTCGGTGCCTCCGCTCGGGGAAGCTGTTCGCGTAGTGTCTCGCGCAACTTGCGGTAACCGCTGCAGAACGCGTTGAGCTGTGTTCCTCCGGCGGGCAGCGAGTTGGCACGGCCGGCTACGCAGTCCTCACCTGCCAGGATCACGGGGCTTCCCATACCGACGTAGGAGACCGTCACACCGTTGAACTCGGTGGTTTTGCGGCTGCGCTGGTCCGCGACGAACCGGGACACCGCGTCCGAAGCCACTATCATGGGGAGTTCGGCGGAGTCCGGACAGTTGCGGCGGACGGTGCGCAGGAAGTCGCCGAAGGTGTTCTCCCGGCCGGCGTAGAACGCGATCTCCCGGCTGCGGTCGGTGTCCTCGGCACACAGCGGCGCCAACTCGCTGACCGAACGCTCCCACGTGCGCTCGTCCAGCGCGATGTCCGTACTGTCGAGCTTCTCGGTCAGCGCCGAGACGAGAGTCGCCGCATAGATGTTCCGTCCGCTCGTGGAGGGGTGGTACAGGGTGACCTTCGGTGAGTTGAGGTGCGCCGCGTAGTCGATGATCAGCTCGGCCTGTTTCTCGTTTCCCGGGACGAGCTGGAAGTAGAGCGGAGTGAGCTCGGCCAGCTCGGTACTGGTCAGTGTGGAGCCGAGTACGGGGATGCCGTGTTCGCCGAGGATGCGAATGGCCTCTTCGGTCTCGGTCACGCTGCGGTCCATCCCCACGACGCCGAGGATGGTGGGATCGGAGTTGACGAGCGGCACGAGAAGTTCCCGCGTCACCTCGGGCGCGCCCCGCATTCCCGTCCCACCGTTGGCGATGATGATCCGAAGCAGCGGCTCCGTCGCGGACCGTTTGTTCTGTTCTCGCTGGCGCAGCAACAGTCCTTCCAATTCTTCCGCCACGGCGTGATCGGTGCGGGGGCCGAACCGGCTGTTGGTCAACCCGGCGAAATAGATCAGTGTGACGTAAGGCCGGTGAGGGTTATCGGCATGCAGCCGTTTCGCCCGTTCGTTCTGCGCGTATACGGCGGACTGCGCGTAATGCAGCCGCTCATTGGTGCCGAACACCTGTACGGCGCTGTCGCTGTAGCCGAGACACTGGTCGCCAGCGGAGCCCAGACGACTCACCCGGGTGGCGACCGTTCCTGTTGACCATCGCTCGAACGCGGCGCAGCTCGATGTCCAGGATTGACTGACTGTGATGGCGGGCTGGATCAGACCTGCGGCCAGCAGGACCAGCACGAGCGCCTCGCACACGTACCGTCGTGCCAGCAGCGGAGCACGTCGGGGATGCCAGCTCGCAGCGTCCTGCCAGGCTTTTCGGTCCTCGCCGGTGGTTTCTGCCGCGGGTGTGGCGGCTGGAAGTTCGATGTGCAGATAGCGCGCGTCGGGAGCGAGTTTCTGCCGCCGGCTGGGCAGCCGTCGCTGCCATTCGGAGAGGGCTTCGTTCGCGTGTACGGCGGCGGTCAGCGAGGGATTGGCAGCCTGCGGGGTCTGTGGAGGGTCGTCTGTCGCCGCGACGACAAGGAGCGGATCGAGTTTGCCGGTCTCGTTGCGTACCTCGTTGATCAGTCGCAACAATTCCCAGCCACCGTTGGTGCCGCGGACGTTGTCCAGCAGAACCGTGGCATAGGTGGTACGGCGCCAACCGGCCCTGTGCGGCAGGATCCGCAATCGTCTGCGCCGATAGGCGATGCGGAGATCCTCCAGGAAAGCGTGCAGCAGCAGTTTCTTGATCTGTTCTTGGCTTTCGGAGGCGCGTCGGTCGAGCGTCAGGCGCTCGGCGAAGCCCTGAAGACCGATGGAGTGCCGCGGCACCATGAACGGTTGACGCATGATCCAGCGTGCTTCGCGGCCGAGCCCCGGTACTCTCCCCGCCAGCCACCGCATGCCGAGGAGTTGGCCGATCCAGAGGAATACGCTCAGCACGAAACGGGTCAGAGCGTGTGGAACTTCGGAGATGAGCGTGCGCAACCCTCCGGTGCCCGGGCGGCCGCCGGTCCATTCCCGCAGCAGGTGGAGTATGGGCTTGTCGCGTTTTCCCTGTTCCGGCGGCAGGTGTTGTCGTGTCAGCCACTCGATGAGCTTGTAGTTGTCGAACTCGCCGATGCCGCCCGAGGTGAACTCGTCCTTACCGAGTTCCTGCTGGATCGCGTGCAGGAGGGGTAGCAGACGCTGGGCTGGATCGTCGGTGGTGGTGTCGACGACCTCGTCCGCGTCGATGAGGGCGTGGGGAACCTGTGGCAGTGCGGTGTCCAGGGACTCCTTCAGCGTCGGCAGGAAATCCGTGACCGAGTGGTCCCGGTGCAGGCAGACGAGCGGAAGAGGCTGGTCACCACGCCGATCGTGCGGTGATGGCGCGGTGAGCAATCGTGGCCGGTGGTACAGGTTCCGGATCAGTCTCAGAAGAGCGTGCAACCCCGTGAAATGCGGGAGGGATCGATCAGACTCCATTGAGCCCCCTCGGATCCGGCTGCGTGAACGTGTCGGGGGATGTTACTCGCCGGACTCGTCCGGTGTGACTGATTCGGAAAACCGGACGACCACATTTTGTCCGCAATGGACCCATGGGGGTGCTGATCGTCAGGGCTCGCTCTGGAAGCGGAGCGTGTCGGTGCGGTGCCCGACCCTCGAATCGTGGAGTGGGGCGGGCCCGTCGGAACGACTCCTCGGCCGTGGTGCTCGTGTTGTCACCGGTGTTGCCGAACGGCCCGGGAATGCGGGCCGGTCAGCAGTGACCGCGCTTGGTCCGCGGTCGCCGCGCCGGGGTTGAGCAGGCACACCCAGCTCTGGGCGGCGTAAACCGGGTGGGGCAGCACGCGGTCGCTTCGGGTGTGGTCGAACTCGGTGGATCGGTCGGGTACGCTGCGGGTGGATAGTCGAGCAGCGTTTCGAAGGTCTCTCGGCCGACCGCGATGTTCAGTCGGAACACCCCGTCGCGGTCGATGTCGGAGACGGTGTCGAAGCCCGGGTAGTCCTTGGTGACGATCGTCGCGAACGGCATCCGCCGGTTGGCCAGCGGGTCCGCGCTGTCCGGGGAGTAGAAGAAGAACGTGTCTCCCCAGGCGATCTCGGGTGAGCCGTTGGCTTCGCTCGTGGTGACCGCGACGACGTCGGACATGCCCGTCACGAAGTCGATGATTTCCCGCTGGGTCATCGCGTTCGGCTCGTCGGTTTCGGTGCCGGGGAACTCTTCTCGTGCGGTAGCCATACCTTCGAGTATCTCATCGAAGTTCCTCTTGAGACTTTTTTCGGATACGATCAGTGCATTACCCACAGTGTAGGAACTCAACCCTCAACTCGGGCTGTAACCGGCAGGTATGAGGACGACGCGTCGGTGGAGCAAGACGGCAGCCGGTACCGCCCCGTGGATCTGGCGCGGCTGGTCGGTATCTCCACCCAGCAGGTGCGCAACTACGCCGACACGGGCGTGCTGCCTGCCGCCCCTCGCACCGATGCCGGGTACCGCCGGTTCGACGAGAGCCACCGGCAGGCGTTGCTGACCTACCGGTCGTTGCTGAAGGGGTACAGCCACACCACGGCTCAAGCCGTCCTGCGGGCGATCCACGCCGAGGACGTCTCCGGTGCGCTCGCGCTGGTGGACGCCGCCCACGCCGAGCTGCACGAGCAGCGGCAGTCGCTGCGTGCGGCGGCCGAAGCGCTCGACGCGATCGCGGGACAAGCTCTGGAGAGCTCCCCGAGCCCGCGGTCCACCATGCGGATCGGCGAGGGGGCCGCATCTCTCGGAATCCGCTCCTCCGCGCTGCGCGTCTGGGAGGACGCCGGTCTGCTGACACCCAGCCGGGACCCGGTCACCGGGTACCGCCGGTTCGGGCCGGGGGATCTGCGCGACGCACGGATGGTCCACCTGCTGCGGCAGAACCACTACCCGCTGCCGCGGATCGGCGAGGTTCTCGACGACATGCGTCGTACGGGCGGAACACGGTCCCTGCGCGCCGCCGTCGCCGAGCGGTGGACGCGGTTGACCGCGCGTACGACCGCGATACTCGAAGCGGCCGGGCAGCTGCACCACTACCTGCGCAATCACCCGTCCAGGCGGGAGACCACCTCGCACGCGCAACGGGGCACCCGGGGCAGGAGTTGAAACTCCGTTGACCCCCGCGATCGGAGCCCGTTTCCGAACGAGTGCCCGCTGCGGTCCTCGCGTGTCCCGCGCGGCTCAGGTGGTGGTCGCGGGAGCGGGGGGCAGGTGAACGGTCATGATCAGATGGCAGGTCTCGGTGCCCGCGCCGCGGTAGGTGTGCGGGGCGGCCCCGTCGAACGTGGCAGTCTGCCCGGCCTCGACGGTGTAGTCGGTGCCGTCGACGACGAGGGTCATCCGGCCGTGGGTGACGTTGATCGTCTCCACGACTCCGCTCTGGTGGGGGTGGCTGGGGTACTCCTCACCCGGTGCCAGCTGCCAGTGCCAGATCTCGGTGGGGGCCGTTCCCGAGGTCGTCACCACGAGGCGCGCCCGGCTGCCGTGCTCTCCGGTCCACAGCGGCGCCACCTGGTCGGCGGTTACCACGCGTACGTGGTTTTCGGCTGAGCCCTGCATCAGGGCCGACACCGAGATGCCGAGGGTGTCGGCCAGCCGGACCAGGGTGGCCAGGTTGGGGTTGCCCTCGGCTTTTTCCAGTCCCACCAGTGCTCCCTTGCTGACCTCGGCGCGACGACCGAGCTCTTCCAGGGACAGGCCCGCCCGCAGGCGTGCCGCCCGAACGTTGAAGGCGACCGAGCGCAGAGCCGCCGTCGTTTCGACCATGTGACCGTCACACTTCCCGGGGGTCGTTTCAATGGACCGTTCGGTCGTTTGATTGACTGATTTGGTTGTTCCATTGTACCGTCTGGTCGTTTTACCGACTCGTAAGAGGTGTGCTGTGTTCGCTCTGCTGCTGGCCCTGGGCAGTTCACTGGCTTACGGGTGCGCCGACTTCTTCGGCGGCCTCGGTGCCCGCAAAGCTCACGCGTTGCGGACCGTGATGATCGCCGCCCCGGCCAGCCTGGCGGTCGAACTGCTGCTGTGGCCGTTGCTGGGTGCCTCGTTCCATCCGGCCACGTTGGGCTGGGGCACGGCATCGGGGGTCGCCTCGGCCGCCGCGTTCGTGCTGCTCTACCGCACATTGGCGATCGGGCCGATGAACGTGCTCTCCCCCGTGACCGCGCTGGTCTCCGCCGCGCTGCCCGTCGGTGTGGGGCTGCTGCAGGGCGAGCACCTGGCCGTTGCCGGCATCTTGGGACTCCCGTTGGCCCTGGTGGCAGTGGTGCTGGTCAGCACCGGCCCCGGAGTGGGCGCGGCACGGCCCTCGCGGGCCGCACTGCTGCTGGCCTTCGGCTCCGGCGCCGCCATCGCCGGCCAGCTGATCTTCCTGCACCAGGCACCGACCGACAGCGGTGTGGCACCGCTGATCATCGGGCGGGCGGTGTCCTCGACGATCACCCTGGCCGCAGCGGGACTGCTGCACCGCGAACTCGGCTCCGAACGGCCCGCGTACGCGATGTCGGCGGCTGCGGGTGCGTTGGACTCGGTGGCGAACCTGCTGTTCCTGCTCGCCGCACGCAGTGGCGACCTCGCCGTCGTCGCCGTGATCGTCGCGCTCTACCCCGCCGGAACGGTCCTGCTCGCCTGCGGCGTGACCGCCGAACGCATCCATCGCGGTCAACTCGTCGGCCTGGGCACCGCCGCTGTGGCAGTGAGCCTGCTCGCTGTGACCTGACCCCGCAGAAGGAGGACAACATGTTGGTGCATCCCTGGGACGCCAGTCTGGACGAAGCCGAGTGGCGGGCCTGGATCGCCGAGGGCCACGACTTCGGACAGCTGATCGTCAACGGCGCGGACGGCAGGCCGCCCGTCGTCGTCCCGACCCACTTCACTTGCCACGGAGATCACCTGCTCGTGCACCTGGCCCGGCCCAATCCTGTCTGGACGGCCATCGAGCACGACCCGAACGTCACCTTCACCGTCATCGGCGACTACGCCTACATCCCGGGGACCTGGCGGGCCAAGGCCGGCACGCCGCCCTCCGACGGAGTGCCCACCAGCTACTACAGCACTGTCCAATTCACCTGCCGTGCCGATATCGTCGACGACCCCGAGACCAAGGCCGAGCTGCTGCGTCGCCAGATGGCCCACTTCCAGCCCGACGGCGAGCACGCCCCCATCGCCGTCGACCAGCCCCCGTACGGCCGGATGCTCGCCGGTATCCGCGGTCTGCACCTGCAGGTCGCCGACGTCGTGGCCAAGTTCAAGTACGACGACCAGAAACCAGTCGAGCACCGAGCCGCCGTCGCTGAGGCCCTCGCCGGACGCGACCAGGGGCTCGACACGGCCACCGCGAACCAGCAGCGCCGTCGCCTGGACCGCATCGGTCCCTGGAACGCCTGACGCCGGATCTGGTGATCGCGGGTTCGGGCAAGCTCGTTCCGAACGAGGTGCTGCTCTACCGGCGCTCCCCGCGCGAGCGATTCTCGAGCTTGCTACAGAGAAACAACAGAGCTGGTGGGGGATTCGCGATGATTTCGTCACGGTGATGAAAGGTGGAATGCGAGGATCAGCGAATACCACGTTCTCGACGGCGAGGGCTCGGAAAGGTTCACGGGATGCTTGCCATACTTTCGGTCGTTACCCGTGTCCGCCGGAGGATTCCGGTGATGAGCGCGAAACCGCTCGGCGGACACAGCGCCGGTACCGACAGTGAATGCACAGGTCGGATCGGTCCACGGTGGCACTCTCCTCTCCGCTGGCTGCCGATCCGCTGTCCGGCGGGTGCAAGCACCACGGTGTCACGCCCACGACGGTGATGTCCTTCCCGCTCGTGATCGCATGATTGGTGACGCGGCCGCAGCGGTTCACGGTCTCGCCGGGTAATCACCGTCGGGGCCGAGCTTGACGGCCCGGTTCCGCGGCCGTGTGGCGGCACCCGGTGCTCGGGTGCGGGATGATCGAATTCTCCACCGGTCGCCCCAGTCGCTTCGAAGAACTCCCCTCCGGGGCGCGGCACGTGTTGAGGTTGACCTCGGGTCAGGGTTCACACTTCATCGCATGAGCCTTTCGAATTCGAGCGATTCGTCCGATTCGACCTGGACCGGTATGGTGCCGGTCGACGACACCGCGCTCGCCGTGACCGATACGCGTGGGCCCGGTCGTGCCGTGGTCTATCTCAACGGTGCCTATGCCGATCAGTCGCACTGGCGACGCGTCATCGGTGAACTCGGCAGCGGCTGGCGGCACATTACCTATGACGAGCGCGCCCGCGGCGAATCGAAGCGCTCCGGGGACTATTCGTTCGAGGCGTGCGTCCGTGACATCGACGCCGTCCTCGAAGCGAGGAACGTGGACCGGCCGATACTGGTCGGCTGGTCCTACGGAGCCGCGCTCGCGGTGCACTGGGCCAACCGCAACCCGGACCGCGTCCTGGGGGTGGTGCTGGTCGACGGTGCGATGCCGTACGACTGGATCGACGACGCGGCCCGGGAACGGATCCGGACGTTGTTCCGCCGGTTGAGCTGGATATTTCCGATCGCCCGTCGATTGGGCCTGGCGGCACGGTTCTCCGCCGAGCAGCACGCCGAGGTCAACATCGAGATCAACGAGAGCCTCGGAGCCCTCGAGCCCGTGCTGGACGGCCTGCTCTGCCCGGGGCGGTGGGTGATCGCCTCGGGAGGCAACCTGGGGGGCGGAGCCGAGGAGATGGAACGGGCTCGCGCCACTCTCGACCCGGTGCTGGCCCGCAACCCGCACCTCGAGGTGAGCGCGAAGGTCGCGAGCAACCACTCGAAGATCCTGCGCAGGGATTTCCGGGCCGTGGCCGATGCGGTTCGCGAGATCGCTTCCACCCACGAGACCCCACGTGCCCACGAGGTGAGCTGACAGATGGCCTATGGCGTCACGATCGGACAGGCGGCGGCATTCGCTGGGGTGACGGTCAAAACCGTGCGGCACTATCACAAACTTGGGCTGCTCGACGAGCCACCGCGCGACAGTTCCGGCTACAGGCGGTACAAATCGGACGAGCTGCTGCGGCTGGTTCAGGTTCGCACGCTGGCCGCCGCGGGCGTGCCGCTGGTCGAGGTCGGAGCCGTGCTCGACGCGGATGCCGAGCGGTTCGGCGCGGCACTCGCCGACGTGCAGCGGCGCCTGACCGAGCAGATCGAGAAATTGCTCGCGCGGCGTGAGACGTTGCACCAGCTCGCTGAGGGAGACCGGGCCCTGCTGCCCGACCGTGCCCTGGCGCTGCTGCACCGGATGTCCGCCCTCGGCTTCGAACCGGACTATGTGACCACCCAGCGGGAAGCCCTGGTGCTGTCGCTGGCGCTGGTGCCTGAGGGGTTCGACGGCTTCCTGACTCTGCTCGAACACCGGCTCGACGATCCCGGCTACGTCGACCTGGCCAAACGCTGTTGGGAGGCCGAGAACTGGCAACCCGACGACCCCCGTGTCGAGGAACTCGCGACCGCCGTTGCCGAGCACTTTCTCGCCAACCCCACGCTGCTGGGGAATTCCGGCAGCCTACAGGCCTGGTTCGACTCCGTTCCGCAACACAGGGTGATCAACTACCACCGGCAGGACCGGATGCCGGTCTCGGCCCGGTTGACCACGCTCATCGAAGCCGAACTCCGCTCGGCGGGTGTGTCCGTGCCCCACCAATGAGGAAAGTACAGGGCCTCGCCAGGGAACCGAACGACGGACACGCCACCGACATCGGGAGTGTGCACCCGCCGCCCCCCACGGGCTGCTGGTCTTACGAGCCCGGCTTCAACGTACGATCGAACAGGTCCAGCAACGCCGACCAGTGCCGTTCGTTGGCCTGCTCGTCGTAAGCGGCGGTGTCGGCCTGGGTGTAGCCGTGTCCGGCACCCGGATACACCTCGCTGTGGAAAACCACACCCGCATCGGTCAACGCCCGGTCGAGTCGCTCGATCTGCTCGGGTGGCAGCGCGTGGTCCTGGTCGGCGTGGCCGAAGTAGAGCTCGGCGGTGATGTTTCCGGCCAGCAGGTGGGGGCTGTCGGGTTCCTCGCTCGCCAGGCCGCCACCGTGAAAACCGGCCATGGCCGCCACCTGATCCGGATGGGTTCCGGCCGTGCGCAACGCCAGCACCGCACCCATGCAGTAGCCGGTGACACCGACCGCTGCCCCATCGGCCTCCGGCCGCTGTCGCAGCCAGTCCAGATAGGCACCGGCATCACGCATCGCCAGCTCGGGGGTCAGCTCCCGCATCATCGGGCCGATCTCGTCGAAGATCTCGGGACGCCTGCCCGGGTCGATGAACTCGGGCAGCTCCACGACCGGAGCACGCCCGTGGCGGTAGAACACGTTGGGCACCAGCACGGTGTATCCGGCAGCGGCGAGCCGGTCGGCCATCGCGGTCAGATGTGGACGTAGCCCGAACGCGTCCATGTAGAACAGCACGGCAGGATGCGCGGCGGCGTCGTCGGGATGTGTCAGATAGGCGTCGGCGACCCCGTCCGGGGTGGGGACGTCCACCATTGTTCCCTCTACGGCAGTCATCAACCCTGTCCTTTCCTCCGAAGCGGTGGTGGCAACGGTGCGGTGAGCCGGACTCGAACAACCGCGCCGCACGGGTTTGCGCACCGTCACGGCCGTTCAGCCTATCCAGGCCACCAGCACCGCGCCGTAGCGGTTGCGAGCACGTCGCTGTGCCCTGGCGGGGTCGGTCGGGTCAGCCACGCCGCAGCTGGTCGCGCAGTGTTCGCGCCACCCATGCCATCAGCGCGTCGGCTTCGGGCTGGTTGGCGGCGGCCACCTGCGATTCGGTGAGCGCGGCGATACCGAAGGCCCGTCCGTCGGCGTGTTCGACCACGCCGATCTCGTGGCGCAGGTTCAGCAGCGTTCCGGTTTTCGACGCCCATGTCGAGGCGTCGGAGACGAATTCCGGGGCCAGGCGTTGGCGCAGCAGGTTGTTGGTCATGAGCTCGCGTACCCGCGTGCCGATGCTTCGGGGTATGCCGGAGGGAGTCCACAGTGCCTGTAGCAGGTCGACGAGGGCTCTGGCCGAGCCTGCATTGGCACGAGTGACGTCGAGTTGGGGCACCGGGTGACCGTTCCCGGCGGTACCTGCGGTGATGGCCAGTGTGTGAGCGAGTGACACCTCGGTGGGCTGGAGGCGTTCCGCCGGGGTGTCGGTGAGGTCGCGCATCCGGTGGCGTGCGGTGATGTCGTGCAGTTCCCACTGCCGCAGCAGCCGGGTGACCTCCTCGGGTGGGGTCTTCTCGAACAGCGCGTCGGCGGCCGTGCCGTCACTGATCGAGGTGCTCAAGTACAGCAGGTCGTCGAGCGCCATGTGGGCTGGATGGTGAAACCGGCTCAGTCCGGTCGGTCCCGCTGTGGTGATGCGTCCCGGCCGCACTTCGACCGTGGTCGAACCGTCGAGCTCGCCGATGCGGATGCGTTCGAGTGTGGCGGCGGCCAGCGGAACCTTGATCAGCGAGGCGATCGGGTACCACACGTCCGAGTCGATACCGAGTTCGTGGCCGGAGTGCAGGTCGCGTACGAGGAACGAGCCCCGCAGTCCCCCGTTGTCGAGTTCGGCTCGCAGTCCCCGGGTCAGTGATTCGATGCTCATGCCGTCTCCTGTCCGCTCACTGTGGCTCCGAGGGCTCGCGCGACGGAGTGTTGGAGTCGGTCGCGGATGCGTGTGGCGTCGTCGGCGACGACGGCCTCGATGCCGAAACCACGTTCGACCCGCAGCTCACCGATCGCCCGCCACGTCATGCCGAGTTCGCGGGCCTGCGCGGCCGAGCACACCAGCAAATCCGCCGAGCCCAGCACCTCGGCTGTCGCGGCGGTCAGCGAGTCGGCGACGGTGATCTGGGCGGGCCGCAGTCCGACGGCGTCGCGGGTTCGCACCAGGCGGTCCCGAACGTGCGGAACGTCGTCCTCCGGCTGGATCCAGACCCGACGCCGCGGTAACCGGCCTGATCGTCCCACACGCAGGCTTTCCAGGTAGATCGATCCCGGGGCCGGCGCGGTAGTGCCTGCCAGCCCCAGTGGAACGGTCCACACACCGGCATCGGCGGGCACCGCGGTGACGGCCGCCCGTACCTGGTGGGTGCGCACCAGCTCGGAACGTTCGCCGGGCGGGGCCGGGCGGAACTCGAGGAACAGCTCGTGGGCACGCGCCTCGGAGTCGAGTTCGGCCAGGTCGCGAGTGGTGCAGGTCTCGGGGACGGCGATCCGTAGCGGACGGAACCTGGCGTGGTGAGCGTCCTGCTCCATCGCGTCCGCGAGCCGGACCAGACGTCGGGCCGAGGGAAGCATGTCCCTGCCGAACGGCGTCAGCACCGCCTTCCTGCTCGAACGGTCGAACAGCAGCCCACCGAGATGGCCTTCCAGTGCCGAAACCCGACGGCTGGCCACCGACTGGGGAACGCCGGCCAGGGCGGCCCCACGAGTGAAGCTTCCCGCTTCGCTGACTGCCACGAACGCCTTGCAACTGCCCACCAGGTCCACAGCCACAGCTTATACGCATTCGGCATCGAATCATCCGTTCGTGTCTTGGACGGGATGGGTCGGAGCCGATGAGACTGCTCGGGACAAGCAACGACGAAAGGAACCACCTTGTTCGTACGGCGTGCCCGCGGAGCTCTGCTGGCTTCAGCGGCTCTGCTCACCCTGCTCGGATGCACCGGTGCCGGTGCCGAGCAGCCTGCTCCCGCACAGAACTCGACGAGCGTGCCCTCCGCTGCGTCGGTGCCCCACGAGGACTTCGAGCGACTCGAACGTGAATTCGACGCCCACCTCGGGGTCTACGCCGTGGACACGGCGACGGGCCGGGAACTGTCCTACCGTGCCGACGAGCGCTTCGCCTACGCCTCCACGCACAAGGCGCTGACGGCGGCAGCGGTGTTGCGGCGAACCTCGCTGGAAGGACTCGACAAGCGGATCACCTACGATCGCGCCGATCTCGTCGCGTACTCGCCGATCACGAAAAAGCACGTCGACAGCGGTATGACCCTGCGTTCCGTGCTCGACGCCGCCGTGCGCTACAGCGACAACACCGCCGCGAACCTCATGTTCGACGAGCTCGGAGGCCCCGAAGGGCTCAGCGCGGTGCTGCGCGAGATCGGTGACACCACCACCCACGTCGACCGCATCGAGCCCGAGCTCAACGAGACCGAGCCCGGTGACATCCGCGACACCAGCACTCCGCGCGCCCTGGCCACCAGCCTGCGTGCTTTCACCGTCGGAAACGCGTTGCCGAAGGACGAACGCGCCGTGCTCAACAGGATGCTGCGCAACGTCACCACCGGTGACGAGCTCATCCGCGCCGGGGCCCCGGACGGTTGGCGTGTCGGGGACAAAAGCGGCGCCGCCGACTACGGCACCCGCAACGACATCGCCGTGCTGTGGCCACCGGAGCGGGCACCCATCGTGCTCGCGGTGCTGTCCGAGCGGGACACCGAAGACGCCGAGTACGACAACGCGCTCATCGCCCGAGCGGCCGAGGTGGCGCTGCGGTCGTTCCGCTGATCGTTGGCACGTCGATGCGACTGGTGCCAGTACACTCCGTTCGGAATGGCAACGCGCTGTCCTCGGAAATGAGTCGGGTCGATGTTGACGGTGGTGGCATGACGACGATCGAGTGGGCCGATTTCGAACGGGTCGAGCTTCGAGTGGGGACCGTCGTCGCCGCCGAGCCGAACACGGCAGCACGCAGCCCCGCCTACGTGCTGTCGGTCGATCTCGGTGAGCACGGCGTGCGCACCTCAAGCGCCCAGATCACCGAGTACTACACACCCGAAGATCTGCTGGGGCGGCAGGTGTTGTGCGTCTGCAATTTCGAACCCAAACGTGTGGCGGGTGTGAAATCGGAAGTGCTGGTCACCGGTGCCCACAGCGAGCACGGGGGCGTCGTGCTCGCCGGCTTCGAGTTTCCCGTGCCGAACGGTACTCGCCTCGTCTGATACGGCTCGCGCGGACTTGTCGCGAAGCGTGACGTCTGGCAACGGCCGGTGGTTCCGCCTTGACCTTGCCTTCGGGGGCAGGGTTTAGCGTTTGGCGTGGTGACAGGGATGCGAATCGGTGAAGTGGCCCGCAGGGCCGGCGTGACGACGAAAGCCGTGCGCTACTACGAGTCGCTGGGTTTGCTCGAGCCCGGGCGGCTGGCCAACGGCTACCGGACCTACGAGGAGCACGACGTGCGGCTGGTGCGGCAGATCCGAGAACTAGGTGAGCTCGGAATTCCCGCGGGACGTAGTCGGCCGTTCGTGGACTGCCTCACGGCCGGTCACGGGCACGCCGACGACTGCCTCGCCTCACTCGCCACCTACCGGGACGCGATTGACGAGCTCACCCGGCGCATCGACGAGCTGACCATCCGCCGGGCGGCGCTGCGCGAGCAGCTCGCGCGGGCCGCCCGGCGTGACAGTGCCGATTCGTCGGCCGAACCGGCGCAAGGTGGGGCAACCGCGCATTCCGATCCGGCCGATGACTCGCCCGGGCCCGCCGATGCCGGAACCACCGAGCTGGTCGGCACGCGGACGCCGCCCCTGCCGCTGCGTGCCACCGACGGCGGGACGATCCACCTCGACGCCCTCGGTGCGGGGCGCACGGTGATCTACGTCTACCCGCTCACCGGCAGTCCGGAAGTCGATATGCCCGAGGGCTGGGACACGATTCCCGGAGCCCACGGCTGCACTTCCGAGGCGTGCGGTTTCCGCGATCACCACCGGGAACTGCTGGCAGCGGGCGCGTCCGGGGTGTTCGGCCTGTCCAGCCAACACACCGACTACCAGCGTGAACTCGTCGAACGACTGGGCCTGCCGTTTCCGATGCTGTCCGACCCCACGCACAATCTGGCCCGAGCACTCGGGCTTCCCACGTTCCGGGCAGGTGGGCTGCTGCTGTACGAGCGGCTGACCCTGATCGTGCGCGATAGCTTCGTCGAACACGTCTTCCACTCGGTCCCCGTGCCGCGAGAGCACGCCGGTCAGGTGTTGACCTGGGGTCTGAGTAGTACTCGAACAGGATCCTCCGCCAAGCCATCGGTTGTAGACGCCAGACTGGGGTTGGGCTGGTAGCGGATGAGTGGAGAGGGGGCTTTTGGCTCGACAGCGTTGATCGTGGTCCGGGTTCGGCGAGTAGGGCGCGGGCGTAGCCGATGCGCGCGCCGCTCCGATCGTGTTGAAGAAGCCGCCGTCGAGGACGAGGTCGGCCGTGGTGGTGGCCCTCGGTGGGCACTTTTCACGATCGTGAGCGCGCCCGGCTGTACGACAAAGGGCCGTGATCGATTTGGTGGACACCCGGTTTTCCCAATGCTCGTGGGATGGGTCGGGCGGTGTGGACCACCGGTGTGGGGGTTGTGTTGACAAACGGTCGTTCCCCGACACATGCGGTGGATCGGTGGCTGCGGGCATACTGGGTTATGGATGTCACCACGGAGGTGTTGTTCGGGCACGGGACGCTGTACGAGTTCGTCACGGAGGCCGGAGTTGGTGTCGGTATTCACGCGACTCGGGACGGGTGTTTCGAGTTGTACACGCGTGAGCCGGACGATCCGGATGCGGCGCGGTTGTGGCTGCGGTTGACAGCCGGTGAGGCGCGAACGATCGGCATGATTCTCGCCGCGCGTGAGCGGCCCGGGTGAGGGTGTGGGGTTACGCGGTGGTCCGCGGTGGTTGTTCGGCGGCCGGTCGTGTGTAGATGCGGGCGGAGCTGAGTTTGGCGTGTCCCATCAGCGTGGCGATGGTGGCCGTGTCGAGGCCGTTGCGGGCGAGGTGGAGCCCGAAGGTGTGGCGCAGTGTGTGCGGGTGCACGCGTGCTTTGCCTGCTTCGGGGCCGGTGGTGTGGACGAGGTCGGCGGCTACGGCGAGTTCGCGGATGATGGTGTTGATGCTGCGCACGCTTAGTCGGCCGCCGTGTCGGTTGAGCCATAGCGCTGGGGTGTCGGTGGCATGGGGCCAGCGGGAGCGTTCGGTCAACCAGGCGGTCACCGCAGCGCGGGCGGATCCGGGCAGCGGTAGTTCGCGGCGGGTGCTGGGATTCCAGTGGGGTTGGGGGCGCACTCGCACCGTGCTGGAGGTTCCGGACACTGCTAGGTCGGTGTGGTCGAGGTGGGCGAGTTCCTCGGTGCGCAGTCCGGTGCGTAGCAGCATCAGTGCGATCGCCCGTTCTCGTGGGCAGGGGTGGGCGGTCACGGCCCGCAGGAACCGGCGCTGCTCGTCCCCGTCGAGGGGCTCCGGCGTGCTCGCGGGCTGTTGTTCCCGGCGAACGTGGGGTGTTCCCAGGCCGAGGTGGTGGGCGTAGAAGTGGTCCAGCGCGGTCAGTGCCGCGTTGATCGTGTTGGATTTCGCGGCGCGCTCGCCTGCGAGGTAGGTGCGGTAGGAGCGCACGGCCATGTCGCGGGCGCGGGGCTCGGCCAGCGGGTCGCCCGCTTCGGGCGCGAGCGTCGTGGTCGAGGTGAGCCAGTCGAGGAATCCGGCTACCCGTGAGGCGTAGGCGCGCCGGGCCTGCTCGGACAGTTCCGCACCAGCCAGTGCGGCCCGGTAGGCGGCCAATACGAGCTCGTGGGGCGAGCTGTCGCGGTGTGCTTGCGATGTGGTGGCAGGCACGAGCACCCATCCTCCCGGTCACGGTGATCAACCGCCGACGACCTCGGGGAGCATACATCACCGCCGGACGTGCTTTGCTATGATCACTTCCGATATTGGTCACCGTGGTTCGGTGCGCATTGCGCCTGCCACGGGCGCCCGCTGGGAACGGACGTGTTCGCGAGCCCGTTGCGCGCGTTTGCGCGGTGTCAGCCACCGGAACCGGTGACCGGCTACAGATCGGGGATCGGATGAGTCTGCAGCAGCTGTACGTGGTGCTGCTGGCAGGTACCGGTGTGCTGCTGGTCAGCATCGTCGCGACCCGTCTCGCCGCGCGGGTGGGGCTGCCGGCCCTGTTGTTGTTCCTGCTGGTCGGAGTCGCGCTCGGTGAGGACGGCATCGGACTGGAGTTCGACGACGCCCAGTTGGCGCAGAACCTGGGCACGGCCGCTCTGGCCGTCATCCTCGTCGAGGGCGGACTGACGACCGACTGGTCCGACATCCGCCGCCTGCTGGCTCCGGCAGGGATTCTAGCCACCGTTGGTGTCGGCATCAGCACCGTGGTCACAGCGGCGGGGGCGCACCTGCTGTTAGGAATGTCCTGGCAGTTGTCCCTGCTGCTGGGCGCGATCGTGTCCTCCACCGACGCGGCGGCCGTCTTCTCGATCCTGCGGGTGCTGCCGCTGCCGAAACGCGTGGCCGGGCTGTTGGAAGCCGAATCCGGCTTCAATGATGCCCCGACCGTGATCCTGGTGCTGTTGTTCAGCGCCACGCCGCTCGATATCGCTCCGGCCCAGATCGCGAGCAGCCTGGCCTACCAACTCGTCGTCGGAGCCATCATCGGGCTCGGACTGGGAAGACTCGGTGCCATGGCGCTGCCGCGCGTGGCGCTGCCAGCCTCGGGACTGTACCCCCTGGCCACCGTCGGGCTGGGCATCGCCGCTTTCGCCGCGGCCGGGGTGGCCCAAGCCAGCGGATTCCTCGCCGCCTACCTCACCAGCGTCACCCTGGCCAACTCCGGATTGTCCCACCGCGCGGCCACCCGCTCCTTCGCCGAAGGGCTGGGGTGGCTGGCCCAAATCGGCCTGTTCGTGCTGCTGGGACTGCTGGTCACCCCCAGCGAACTCGGCGGCGAGATCCTGCCCGCCCTCGGGGTGGGCCTCGTGCTGCTGTTGCTGGCACGGCCTCTGTCGGTGGTGATCAGCCTGGCCGGTTTCCGTCTCCCGTGGCGGGAACACGCCTTTCTGTCCTGGGCGGGACTCCGCGGGGCCGTGCCCATCGTGCTGGCCACCTTCCCCATCGTGTCCGGGGTGCCCGGCAGCGACCGGCTGCTCGACCTCGTGTTCGTGCTGGTGATGATCTTCACCCTCATCCAGGGCCCCAGCCTGCGCCCCCTGGCCCACCGGCTACGGCTGATCCCGCGCGAAACCACCCGTGAGGTTCAGATCGAAGCCGCCCCGCTGGAAATCATCGACGCCGAACTACTGACCCTGACCGTGCCGGAAGACTCGCGGCTGCATCACAGCACCCCCACCGGTCTCCGGCTGCCGGACCCCAGCGCCATCACCCTGATCATCCGCCGCGGCCACGCCTTCGTCCCCCAGCCGAGCACCTGGATCGAAGCCGACGACGAACTGCTCATCGTCACCACCTCGGCCCGCCGCGCGAGCACCGAACGCCGTTTGCGTGCCGTCAGCCGCAGCGGCACACTCGCCGACTGGTTCGGCGACACCGGCGCCCCCGCCTAACCCTCCCGCGGCCACGAACCCCACCCCGGCGGTGTTCGGGACCTGCCCCGGATCGGCGCCAGCAGCGTGCCAAGCAGCCACGCCGACCCGGGAACGCGCACATCATGACCGCCCCAAGGCGATACTCCGCACGCACGGCCCAGTATCGCCGATCACATCCCACACGAGCCACCCAACACCGCATGCCGGGGCACGGGGCCTGCTGTGCCCGTGGCCCACTCGGCGTCTGGACCTGTCACGACTCGATTCCGGCACGCAGCCCCCGCCGACGTGCCCAGGACAGGGCCGGCAGCACAGCCAAGAACACCGCCGAGGCGACCAACCACATCCCCCCAGTCCGGTGCCCGGCAACGACGGGAACGAACACCGATACCAGCGCCAACAATGCCGCCCACGCCGACACCACCACCGCGACCCGCGGCCGCACGAGCATCGCCACCACACCGGGCACCAACATCCAGCCGATCGGTGCGCTGACACCGGCCAAGCCCATCACGACCGCGTTGACCATCACCACCGTCAACGCAGGTCGCGGCCCTCCCGAGAACACCTCATCGATCCGTCGTCCCATCACTGCCTGCCACACCACCCAGTCCCGGCCACCAGCACCGCCACCGGTGACCTGTCCACATCGCCAGCGGGCAACTCCCCGATCTGGTCACCACGCCACGTCCCACTCACCCGGAGCGAACCAGCTCCGCCTGCGAGCCTGTCTTGAGATCCACGACAACCACGATAGTCCAGCGGCGCGCTATAGCCCGTCTACCTTGACGAGCTCATTAAGATCCCGCAGTGGACGCAGCTCACCCGACGATGTCGGGGGGAACGTGTAGGTTCCGTGGACATTGAGGTGCGTATCGCCCAGCGGGGACAGACGGGCCGCGTCGGCGTCGTCGACGGGATAGCCTTGTTCGCGCAGCTGGCCGAGGGCCGCGTCAAGATAGGTTGTGTTCCACAGCACCACGGCGTTGAGCACCAAGCCCAGCGCACCGAGTTGGTCTTCCATGCCTTCCTGATAGCTCTGGCGCAGCTCGCCGCGGGAGCCGAAGCAGATTTTGCGGGCCAGCCGGTGGCGGGACTCAGTGGTGTTGAGCTGGGCGTTCAGCGCCCGCTGGTAGCTGTCGTCGTCCGGATCGCACACTGCCAGTAGGTGCAGCGTTTTGGCGATGCGGCCGTACTCGACGAAGGCTTGGCCCAGTGGGGTGGGGTTGCCGTCGCGGCCCAGAGCGCGGATGAGGTCGTAGGCGCGCACGGTGCCGGTGACCAGCGAGCCAGCCACCCGCAGCATCTCCGACCAGTGCGCGCGGATGCGCTCCGGTGTGATCCGATGCCGGGCCAGATCATTCGCCGCGCCGTAGTCCGCGTGCGCGTCCAAGCGCCAAAACCGGCTATCGGACAGGCTGGCCAGCCGCGGCGCGTAGGCCATGCCGCAGATCCGGTACAGCCCGAAGACCATGTCCGAATACCCCGCCCTGTCAGAGGTGACCAGCTCCGGGCGTTGGCCGTGATCGGGGTTGAGCAGCACGTCCAACTGATACAGCGAATCCCGCTGCGTACCCGGCACCACCGTGGCGCCGATGCCGGCGACCTGGTCGTTGATCGCGTTCAACCAGGTCGCCCCACGCCGACGGCCGAAATACCGCGGGTTGTGCCCGGCGTAGACCGTGTTGCCTGGCACCACGAACCGCAGCCCATCCACCGAGGCGACCATGCCGCCGCCCCAAAGCCCGGCCAGGCCGATCTCGGCCTGAGCTTCAATCAGCCGCGCATTGGCCGCTTTCAGCGTCTCGGCCCGCAGGTAGTTCTGCTCCACGTGCGACAGCCGTGCCCGGTTCAGCGCCCGATGCCGCGACCGCGCCACGGGTTTGTAGCCGACGTTGGTGGCCTCAGCCACCAGCACCGCCGCCAGCGACAACTCCGCATCCTCCATGCGGGACTCGCCGCCGGAGGCGTGGGTGAACTCGGACAAGAACCCGGTGCGGGCATGGATTTCCAACAGCAGATCCGGCAGATCCACCTCGGGCAGCATCCGCTCGGTCATATCCCGCAGCGCCACCAGCGAGGGCGGCTCGGCCAGCTTGTCCAGCGCGTCCACCCGCACCTGAGCCCGCCCATCTCGGCCCGGCTCGACGCGCACCCGCCCCTGGCCGGCAGTGGCTGACAAGCGCGTGCCCAGGTGTCGCCACGCCACGTCCAACGCCGTGGCCTGCTCGTCCAGGTGCGTTCCGACATCCTCAGGCAGCTTGAGTCCGGTCAGCACACTCGGCCGAATCCGATCCCACGCGGCCCCGTCCAGCAGCCGAGCGCGGGGATCACCCCACCGCTGCGAATCGGTCGCGAAGACCTCGCGGTGCCGCAGCGCCCGGTGCAGCGCCTCCAGCACACACAGCGCGTAGGCGTGCTTGTCCACACACCCCGGTTCGACTCCCTCGCCACTGGTCACGAGCTTGCGCCACGAGCCGGTCACCACCTCTTCGCGGATCTCACTGACCCGGACCTTCTTACGACCGATCAGCTCCGGCAACTCGCGCACCGCCTGAAGCACCGGCTGGCCATGCGGGGTCGCACCGAACGGAATCACCTCGGCCAACAGCGGCAGAAACGGGCGCACCGTGGACCACCGCGAGACCAGCTCGGCCCGCCAGGCGGCATCGTCGTCGGCCTCCGGTGGGGCCAGCTCCTCGACGGTGTCCATCGCCGCCGCCAGCCGCGTGCGCGGCACGACCTCCTCGATCGCTGCCCATACAGCGGACACATCCAGCACCACATGCTCACCGCCACCGCCCTGGTCGGCGGCTTCCCGCATGTCCTCCAACACTCGAAACGCCGAGGCCAACGTCGCCGACGCCTGGGTAAGTTTCGGCAGCCGGGCCAGTTTCGTCTCGCGACTGGTGCGCTCGGCGGCCTTGATCAGCTTGGTGTTCATGAGTACGGAGAACACATCCAGCGCATCGTCGACCGCCGAGGCCGACAGGCTGCGCACCGCCGCGACCAGCGTGGCCGTCCGCCGCGGCGCCTCACGACGCGCGATGGCCTGGGCCTTGGCCGACAGCCCGTCGCGGGCCAGCGCCTCCAGCCGGTTCGCCGGCACCGCCGAGACATCCACCGCCCCCGCGCCGATCCCGGACAACTCCGAGGCCCGATGCAACGCCTCAGTCACCGACCGCCCCGACACTCGCGTCGGCCCGCGCCGCAACCGCTCCAGCTCGGAGAATCGCGAGCTCTCCGGCACCGCCAACAACCCCGTCAACCGATGCGGCAGTTCGGCATCCGCCTCGGCCGCCGCCTGGTGCAGCGCGGCATACAGCTGCTGGCTCGCCTGCTCGCGGTGCTCAGACACCAACCGCGCCAGCACACTCGCGCCCGGCAACAGCACCCGGTTCGCCCGCAGCCACGCCGCCACGGCCTCGAACAACGCCTTCGCCGACTCCACCCGCGTCCACGCCCGCGCCGACACAAACTCCGCGACCTCGTCGGTGGCGTCGGCGAAGTCGCGGTAGCCGCACTCGCTGCGGATCTCCGCAGCGTGCTCCCACTGGGTGGCCTGCCGCTGCGCATAGGACTTCACACACGACGGGTCAGCAATCTCCAACTGGGACGCCAGGAAGTCCACCACCTCGGTGGGCACCTCCAACGGATCCGGCAAAAACGTCCCCAGATACCGCACCGTGCCCAACTGGAGACTGAACCCCAGCCGGTTGTGCTGCCCGCGATGCCGCCGGACCAGCGCACGATCGGCATCGTCGAGGAAGAAGAACCGCTCTAACTCTGCCTGCGACGGTGCCTGGTCAGCGAACCGCCCGAACCGGGCCACCTGCTCATCGGTCAAGAACTCCACCGGCACAGGACGGATTCAACCAGCCACGTACCACCACACGATCAACACCCTCAACGCTTAGCGGAGGATCCTGTACCGCTGCTATTCAGACCCCGACCTGGCTCGAGGAGAACTCCCTTTAGGCGACTCGTTCCCGGCCGTGGCGCGTCGGGGCGCGCTCGCCCACGGTACGGGCGGGTGAGAACGGCGTGGTGCGGACTGTTCGTGAAGCCGGGACGATCGAAGCAGGGACTTCTGCTGGCTACGACTGGTCCTCGACGACCGTGATCGCGGCGGCCGGGCACAGTGTCACGGCCTCACGGACCTGCGCCTGTCGGTCCGGAGTCGGAGAGTCCTCGATCAGGAACGCGACGCCGTCCTCGTCACGCTGGTCGAAGGTCTCCGGCGCGCTCATGACGCACTGCCCGGCTCCGATGCACTTCTCCTCGTCGATCTCGATCCGCATCGTTGCTCCGTTCGCGGTGTGGTGAGTTCGATGGTCCGTCAGTCGGACGAAAGACCGTCCCAATCGTACGCCGCCACCACTCCGAGAAGATCGTTTTACCGGAGGCGTGCATGAAGTGGCGGCGAAACTCCGAACTCGACCACCTGCCCTGTAGTTAATCCGCAGGTGGCCAGTCACCGGACCGCAGCACCAGCTCGCTTCCGCACGCCCCGACTGTGTCGGTGCATGCCGGTAGGGTCCGGTTTTTCGATGACCTGTCGACACCGGATACGAGGTGTGCCCCGATGCCCAGCCTGCCCGGCCGGCTCCGTACCGCCCTGCTCGTCATCGACATGCAGCGCGGTGTCGTCGCCGAGGCCCACAATCGCGATGCTGTCGTCGCCAATATCGGTGCGCTCGCCGATCGGGCCCGCGCCGAAGCCGCTCCGGTGGTGTGGGTGCAGCACTCCGACGAGGAACTGGTCTTCGGCTCGACCGAATGGGAATACGTTTCCGAACTGCGCCGGAACGATGACGAGCCGCTGGTGCACAAGCGCTACGGCGACTCCTTCGAGGAAACCGAGCTGGAGACGGTTCTGGCCGCACGCGGTGTGAGTCGGCTGGTGGTCACCGGCGCCCAGACCGACGCCTGCATCCGCGCCACGCTGCACGGCGCGTTGGTGCGCGGCTACGACACCGTGCTGGTCGAGGACGCCCACACCACCGAGGACCTGCGACAACTGGGCTCACCGATCGGTGCCGGGAGGCGATCGCCTACACCAACCTTTACTGGAACCACTCCGGTGCTCCGGGACGCGCCGCCCACACCGTTCCGGCTGAGAGGGTCGAGTTCGGTGCGGTGGGCTGAACGTTCTCCAGGGCAGCTTCCACCACTCAGGCGGAGCGGGAGATGGATCAGTTCAGGCGGCGTCCGATGAATTCTGGTTCGGACTCGGTTCGGAAGGTCTCCAACACGGTACGGCCTCCTCGGTCGCGAGCAACGGGAACTTGCCGATCATGGTGGGGCGCGGCGACGCAACTGGGGGCGAAGAAGCGTATAACCATCATTGTCTGCACCCTGGTGGCCACACTGCTTTTGTGGGGAACCTTCCGAGTTCTCCACGGTCCTCACGGCCAAGCCACCCCCACGCCCCCACCCGCGCCGACTGGCACGTCAATGTCGTCCTTCCCGAAATCACGGGTCGAAGAAGCACCACCGCAGTGCCGGAGTCCACATCGGGCAGGCCCCGTGATGATCGATACGTGCATCGACCCCGGACCGAAAAACGTGCGGATCTGGGTCGACGTGAAGGCGTTGGAGCCGGTGGACCAACTAGCCATGGATGTATGGCTCTACGACGGAACAACCGAGGAAACCCTGCGGGCAACAGCACAGCACTGCCAGAAATCGGCGGCCGTGGGAGAGATCGTGCGCTGTGAGGCAACACTGACTCCGCCCACTCCAGGGCATCGCTACGCCGCTGGTGGTGATGCGGAGCAAGGTACGGGCTCCACTCTGCCCCCACCGGGCTATGTCGGACTGCAGAGCGGCCCTGCCCTGTGGCCGCCTGCATCGGGGCTTGAGGAACATCCGAACGACAGACGGCGCTAAGCCGTGAGCTGCCGGTCTGTTCGTTGACGATGGTGTGGTCAGCTGCTGTGGTTCGTCGCGGTTCCGCCGTGGTGGGCGGATGAGCCTCTCGCTGTCGTAGGCAAGATCCGCGTTCGCCCGAGCTCGTCGCGCCATCCGGCGGCAGGCAGCCGTCGGATGGCACATAGCCAGCTGGATACGCAGTTCTCGCGCGCCCGGCCGACCCCGCTGGTGGAAACCGGTCGCACGAATTGCGCCCACGGCGCCCGGCCCTCCTTTGACACCGTTCGCCAGATACGCAGTCGACTGCATGGGCTCAGCGGGCCCTGAAGACTCCGCACGGTGATCCGCAGCGGATCCGGGTACCCGTCGTTACTTGTCGGCGGGTGAGATCTCGTCGGTAGGAGTGGACTGTTCCCAGTTGGCGAGCAGTTGCACGGCCGCCTCGGACGAGCTTCCTGGCGGGGTGCTGTAGACGAACAGCGTCTGGTCTGGGTCGTCGGCGGGGGTCAGCGCCTGGTAGGTGACGGTCAGATCGCCGACCAGGGGGTGGTGGTAGTCCTTGGTGCCGGTGGTGCGCTGGTGGACCTTGTTGGCCGACCAGTGGTGGCGGAATTCCTCGCTGTGGATGGACAGCTCCCCGATCAGGTTGCTGAGGGCGGGGTCGTCGGGGTGGCGGCCGGCATCCAGGCGGAGCATGGCTGCGGTGTCGGCGGCGACGGTGGTCCAGTCGCGGTAGAGCTCGCGGGCGTGCGGGTCGAGGAAGACGAATCGCGCCTGGTTGCGCTCGGCGGCGGGCAGTGCCTCGAAGTCGGTGATCAACCGCCCGACGAGTCGGTTGTGGGCCAGGACGTCGAGGCGGCGTCCGAGGACGAAGGCCGGGCGGCAGGCCCGGTCGAGGACGTCGAGCAGGTCGAATGTGGCCCGGTGGACCTGCTGTGGCTTGGGCCGACGCTTGCGCTGGGTGCGGGACCGTTGGGCGAGGGTGTGCAGGTGGGCGCGTTCGGCGTGGTCGAGCTCCAGTGCGCTGGCCAGCGCGTCGAGGACCTCGGCCGAGGCGCTGCGGCTACGTCCCTGTTCCAGACGCGTGTAGTAGTCCACGCTGACCCCGGCCAACCGGGCGAGCTCTTCGCGTCGCAGCCCGGGTACCCGGCGGTGTCCTGCACCCGGCTCGTCGAGTCCGGCCTGCTGTGGGCTCAGCCGAGCGCGAGCTGAGCGCAGGAACTCCGCCAGCCCGGAGCTGGTGTCATCGCGACTCATGCCTGCAGTATCCCGCCTGCACAGCCAGCTCACGCCGGGCGAGGGTGGCCCCGTTTGTCCCCCGAACGACGAGGCCCTTTTCAGCGGACATTGCGCTGCTCATGGCTGGTTCAGTTGGTCATGAGGCGCAGACCGGCACGCCTGATGGCTGGTTCTGCGCCGGTTTCCGCTGACACGAGAAGGAGTTATTCATGTCGACGTGGTTGATCACTGGTGCTGGCCGTGGGTTCGGCCTGCAGATCGCGCGTGCGGCGGTGGCCGGCGGCGACTCGGTCGTAGCCGCCGCCCGGCGCCCGGAGGATCTTCCGGCTGAGTTGACGCAGTCCGAGCGTGTGCTCGGTGTTGCGCTCGACGTGACCCGCAGCGAGGACATCAGCCGGGCCGTGGACACAGCCGTCGAGTACTTCGGTGGCATCGACATGCTGGTCAACAACGCAGGCCGCGGTCTGCTTGGCGCGCTGGAGGAGATCAGTGACGCCGAAGCCCGCTCGCTGTTCGACCTCAACGTGTTCGGCCTGATCAACGTGACCCGCGCCGTGCTGCCGGTCATGCGTGCCGCCGGGCACGGCAAGATCGTCAACATCGGGTCGCGCGGGGGATTCGAGGGCGAGCCTGGGGTGAGCATGTATAACGCGTCCAAGTTCGCCGTCGCCGGGATCAGCGAGGCCCTCGCCGCGGAGATGGCGCCCTTCGGTATTCAGAGCATGGTCGTCGAACCCGGTGTGTTCCGCACCGACTTCCTCGATGCCAGTTCGTTGTCGATGCCCGCGCACCGCATCCCGGCCTACGACGGGACGCCCGCCCACGACACGCTCGACTGGAGCGGCGAGGCCAACCACACCCAGCTCGGCGACCCGGCCAAGGCAGCCGCGTTGATCTACGAGGTCACCAGCCAGCAGGACAAGCTGCCCGGCCACCTGCCCCTGGGGCGCGACGCCATCGAGCGCCAGCAGGTCAAGATCCAGGAGATTCAAGACGTCCTGGCGACGTGGCAGGAAAAGTCCATCGCCACGGCCTGCGACGACGCCAGCTGACCACGCCCAGAGCACGCTAACGGAGAACGCAGAGAGCCGCGGGAACCGGTGTCGGTGGCGGTGCGCCCGACGATGACATCGGCCGCGCCACCTTTACGGCGCACCTTCGCCCGGCGGTTGTGCAGGTCCAGCTCGTCGACGTCCACAGCCAGGATCTCCTCGGTGCGGGCAGCGGTTTCATACAACAGGCGCCACAACGTCCGCTCCCGAATCGGCAGATGTGTCCGGATCAGTAGGTTCTCGACCTCGGCTCGGCCAATCGATCGCGTGCGGTCTGGAGTACGCGGCCGCCGACGGATCCGACGGGTCGGATCGCCCGTGATCCAGCCCTGCATCCACCACCTGTCAGCGGCCGAACGCAGTGCGTCCAGCCGCGCGTTGACCGTCGCCGCCGCGCAGGCACCCCAACGTCCGGCGAACCACCGGCCGACTCAGTCGACCGTGACTCCGGTGACGCTTTCCGACCGCCCGGCCGTGAGGACGGTGTTACGGGCGGTGGCCATGGACTGTCCGCCTAGCTGTCCCGCACAGCCCCGCAGGACATCGTGGATCAACGCTGGGACGAGTCCGGTTTGTTCGAACAGCCGGTTGAGCATATGGTTTCCGGTTTCGTTTCGCTGGACGAGATGATGGGGGCGACGATTGGTTCGACGTGGAGATCCGGATTTCGATGTTCGCCCGGATCCGTGAGGCACGATGGGTGCTGGTCCACTATTACGAGTCCTCACTCGGCCCCTCTGATTACCACTCGCCGGTCTACGAAACGATTATGTCCGAGGCCGGAGCCGCACACCGTTCACACTGCGGTGAGGAACCGCCGCGTGGCCCGGTTCGACCGTAGTCGTATCACGCGGGTGGGTGCGTGCCGGCCGATCTCGGCGAGCAGGCGTGGCCGGTGCTGCCGGGGAAAGGACCACAAATAGCGCAGAAAGCCCCACGAGATGCGTTCCGGGCAGCCTTCGGCCTGCACGGCTTGCCCGTGATACCGACAGTTCCGCCACAGCACCCGCAGCAGACACACCCGGCGAGGCCGGTCGAGGACGATGACCGTGTCGGCCCGACTCAACCGGATGTCGAGCGTGGACCAGTAGTTGCCGTCAGCGATCCAGACCTGCCCGGCCAGCGCCTGTTCCTGCCGCCGACGCCAACACTGGCGATCGGGACGGCGCCAGCCGGGACGCCAGTAGAACTCGTCGAGGCTGACCACAGGAATCCCCGTTCGACGCCCGAGCTCACGAGCGAACGTCGTTTTCCCCGCCCCACCACTCCCGACGACCGCGATCCGGCGCATATCTCGCCAGGCTAGCGCCCTACGGGCTCAGTACGCATCGGCGCATACCAACCACGATCGAGCAGGCCCCAACCTGTTGCCTCGCTCAGGAACCGGAAAGCTGCGCTTTTACGGATGCCGTGCTCGCTGCCTGTGATAAGCGACTGGAACGCCCGGAGTGCTCATGGTGGGCCCTCGGACGGAGGTGTGCCGGCGCCCTCGGGGGCTGGGGGTTGCTCGGCCGGGTCGTGGAGCAGGGCCGCGAGCAGGCGATGCCGGAGGTGCTCATCGCTCTCGTGCGGCTCGAGCAGGATCTCGTGCAGGTTCCGTAGCCGAGTCCTGACCTGGGTCAGCTCGGTGGTGACGGCCTCGGCGTTGGCCCGTGCGGTGGCGGCGTCGGCAGCGGTGTCGGTGGCTCGCTGGTGGGCCTGGGCGAGTTGTGATTCGACCTGTTCGGCACGGGTCTCGGCGTTCTCGGCACGGGACTGGGCCTGATCGAGGTGGTTTTGAGCCTGGTCGACGCGGGTCTCGGCGTTCTGGGCCGCGGCCTGGGCGGTGTCGCGGGCGTGCCGGAGGTCCGCCTCGGTGGCCTCGTGCGTTCGACGTTCGGACTCCAACGTGGACCGCAACGCGTCGCGTTCGGCCTCCAGCGCGGCGATGCGCTCGCGAGCCTGGGTCAGCTCGGTGGTCGCGGTCGCGGCGCGCTCCTCGGCTGCGGTGGCGCGGTCGGTGGCGGTCGCCGCGGCGGCTTCGTGTGCCGCGGCCCGGGTTTCGGCTTGGTGCTGTGCGTCGGTGGCGGCGGCTCGCTCCGACCGGGCCTGTTCCGCATCGGCACGGGCTTGCTCGGCTTCGGCGCGGGCTTCGGCCGCGGCGGCTTCGGCTTCGGATTGAGCCTGCTCGGCGAGTGCTTGGGCCTGTTCCGCCTCGACGCGAGTGTTCTCCGCGGTCCGGGCGGTCTCGCGAGCCTCGGCGGCTTCCGCACGGGCGCTGGTGGTGGTGGCCGCGGCGGTGGTCAGTTCCTCGGTGACCTGGCCGCGTACCTGTTCCAGGGCAGTGTGCAGCTCGGACAGTGGAGCGGCCACGGCCTCGGCGGCTCGGGTGAAGTCGCCGGCTGCGCTGTCCAACGTGGCCCCGGGGGCATCGCCGAAAGCCTCGTGCAGGGCGGATTGGGCGGCGGCGAGTTGCTTGCAGGTCTTTCCGCCGGGCCAGGTGCGGTCCGGGCAGTACTCCGGCGGGCGGCCACCCCTGGGCCCGGCGGGAGGCAGTGGGGCGCGGCAAGCGGCCAGCTTGCACCGGCCCTGGGGTGCTGGGTCGTCAGTGGCGGGTTCCATGATCCACAGTCTAGTTTTGGTTTATATATATTGCAACTCTAGTTTCGAGTTTTGATATATATAACTACCTTTGCTACGAAAGTGTTGTTTTGTTGCTAACCTCGATGGAACATGCCGCGCGAGGATTCGAAAGGTGAAAATGACTAAGGACAGCCCCCTGGAGCGGGCCGCGTCGAGGACACCGAAAACTGGGCACCCCCCTGAGCCGTGGCCCGGCGCCGAACAACCGGTCCGACTGCTGGCCGCCATCGCCGACTGGCTGGCCGGCTACGGCAACCCCGCCACCCGTCGCACCTACGCCACCGGACTCGGTCTGCCCGCCGGAGCAGAGGAATTGGCCGACTGGGCCGCCACGGAATCAGGACCACCCGGTTGGGGCGCCACGGTGGATGCCTACGCCGCCGTCCTCGGCCTCGACCCGCGAACACCGACCCCGCAGGCGGCCACCCGGCGACCCCCGCCCGCGGCCCCGGGGAAGCTGCGCGAGCTGCACTGGCTGCGGTGGTGCGCCGCCCACCGGATCGATCCGCTGGCCGCCCACAGCGCCCACGTCAAAGCCTGGCTGGACGAACTGGCCACCGCCGAAGCAGCTCGCACCACCCGCGAACGCATGCTCGCCACCCTCAAAGCTCTCTACGCCCACCTCGCCGAGAGCGGTTTGACCAGCGGAAACCCGGCCGCACTCAACCGTCGTCGCCTCGGGCTGTCCGGAAACCGCGAGCCCGGCCACGCGCTGAACCTCACCGTGGAGCAGGTGCGCGCCCTCTACACCGCCGCGGCCACCCCCCGACGTGGCGCCTCGCCACAGGACACCGCCCGCGCCACCACCGTGGTCGCCCTGCTGACCCTGGGGCTGCGCGTCAGCGAAATGTGCGCCCTCAACCGTTCCGACCTGCACACCACACGCGGCCGCCGCGCACTGCGCGTGCCAGGTAAAGGCGACAAACCCCGTATCGTCTACCTACCCGAGAGCGTCGAGACCGCCCTGACCGACTACCTGCACACCCGCGATTCCAGCCGGCAGAGCAACCGCCCCACCCACCGTGGTCAGACCAGCTCCGGCCCCCAACCCCTGATCAGCACTCGTGGCGGTCGCCGGTGCAGTCGTCAGGGGCTGTGGCAGCTGCTGCGCAGACTGGCGGCCACCAGCCCCGAACTGCACGACATCGCCGAAGCACTCCATCCCCATGCGCTGCGCCACTTTTACGTCACCACCGCCGTCGAAGCGGGCGCCGCCCTCGCCGATGTCCAGGCCGACCTCGGCCACACCAGCATCGCCACCACCCAGAGCGTCTACAACCACGCGGCCCGCCACCCCGAACGCAGCGCCGCCGATCTCGTCGCCACCACGCTGCGATCGTCCACCGAGGTCACAGACCCTACGACGGAACCGGACGAGGACGAAGGGGACTGACGAATGAAGGTGACCACTCATGGGAAAATAATGTCACGGTGACGAATATCCATCACGACTGTGACTGCTACTGGTCTTGCTTCCCTGGCCCGGGGCAGACTCCGCAGACCTGAGCCGCAAAGCAGTGGGAAGTCGGTGGCAACCGGGCCTTGGTGGAGCTTTGATCCCGTCGCAGGGTGCGGGAGACTGTATAGAGCTCGGTGAGGTCGGCGATAGCGAGAGGGGCGTGCACCGATCGGGCGAGTCGGTCGAGGTTGTAGGGGTGAGGGGTCCGTCAACCACACGAAACTCGAGGGGATTGTCGTGGGTGTTTGGTAGTTCATGGACCATGAACTTTCCCCTGGCAGGACATGTTGCCCTTGTTGCCGGCGGCACCCGCGGTGGTGGCCGTGGTATCGCGACCGAACTCGGTGCCGCCGGCGCCACGGTATACGTCACCGGCCGCAGCACCCGTGCCGCCAAATCCGATCTGGACCGTCCCGAAACGATCGAGGACACCGCCGAGCACGTCACCGGCGCCGGCGGCACCGGTATCGCTGTACAGTGCGACCACGCGGATACCCACCAGGTGAAGAACCTGATCAACCGCATCACCACCGAACAGAATGGTCGCCTGGATATCCTGGTCAACGATGTGTGGGGCGGTGACGCACTGGTGCATTGGGCACCACTGTGGCAGCATCCGCTCGAAGATGGCCTGGCCCTACTGCGTCGCGCGGTCGACACGCACCTGATCACCAGTCACTTCGCGCTGCCGCTGATGACCGCCGGCCGCGCCGGCCTGGTCGTCGAGGTCACCGACGGCGACGAAGCCACCAACGCGCTGTTTCCTGACGGATACCGCGGCAGCCCGTTTTTCGACCTCGCCAAAACAAGCGTGATCCGACTGGCACGCATCCAGGCCGCGGAACTGCGCAAGCACGGTGTCGCCGCTGTCTCGCTGACCCCCGGTTTCCTACGCTCAGAAGCCGTGCTCGAGCACTTCGGCGTTACCGAGCACACCTGGCGGGACGGGATCGAAAAGGACCCGAATTTCGCCTATTCGGAAACACCGGCCTTCCTCGGCCGCGCCGTGGTCGCCCTCGCCACCGACCCCGACGTGTTGTCCAAGACCGGGCAGTCACTGGCAACGTGGAATTTGGCGGAAGAATACGGCTTCACCGACACGGACGGCAGCCGACCACATTGGGGGCGCTACTTCCGCCACACACTCGCACCCCAACTCGACACCATCCTCGGCGAACTCACCCAAGACCCTGCTCAGTGAACGATCACCTACCGGAACAGAGGTTCAGAGTTCGTCATTGGGGTCGCGCAACGGGCGGAGCTCGCCTGGTGGGCCACTGGTGAAGGCGTAATCTCGGAGGCGTTATTCCTCCGTCCAGTACGGAGCGCGCAGCTTGAATTTCTGGAGCTTACCGGTGGCTGTGCGCGAGAGTTCGTCGCGGAACTCGACCGATGTGGGGGCTTTGTAACCCGCGGCCCGCTGCTTGCACCAGGCGATCAGTTCGCTTTCGGTCGGTTCCTCGACACCGGGGGCCAGCACCACGAGTGCCTTGATGGTCTCGCCCCACTTGTCGCTGGGCACACCGATGACGGCGACTTCCGAGACTGCTGGGTGGGAGAAGAGAACGTCCTCCACCTCGATCGAGGAGACGTTCTCGCCCCCGGTGATGATGACGTCCTTCTTGCGGTCGCTGATCGTGAGATAACCGTCCTCACCGATGGTGCCGCCGTCACCGGTGTGGAACCAACCGTCCCGCAGCACGGCGGCGGTCTCCTCGGGCTGTTGCCAATAGCTGTCGAGCACGACATTGGAGCGGGCCAGAACCTCGCCTTCGTTGCCCTCCTCGGTGGAAACCCCCAGACGTACCCCCAGCGCGGGAGCACCGGCCCTGACGAGCTTGGCGGCCCGGTCCTCGGTGGCGAGATCGTCCCACTCGGAACGGGAACGGTTGATGGTCAGCAGCGGAGACGTCTCGGTGAGCCCGTAGATCTGGACGAACTCCCACCCCAGCTCCTCCTCCACCCGCGCGACCGTCTTGGTGGGAGGCGGTGCACCGGCCACGATGATCCGAACGCTGCCGCGGCCGGGAATCTCCCCCTCCCAGTCGCGAGCCGCGTCGAGTACGGCCGCGACGACGGCCGGGGCGGCGCACATGACGGTGACCCCGTGGTCACGGACACGACGCAGAATCTCGGCTCCGTCCACCTTTCGCAGCACGACCTGCTTGATGCCGAGTCCGGTGGTGGCGAACGGCATTCCCCACCCGTTGGCGTGGAACATCGGCAGGGTGTGCAGGTAGACGTCGCGGTCGGTCAAGCCCGCGTGCAGACCGAACGTCAGCGCGTTGACCCAGATGTTGCGGTGGGTGATCTGAACGCCCTTCGGGCGAGCCGTCGTGCCGGAGGTGTAGTTGATACAGGCGGTGGCGTTCTCGTCCGGCTGCCACGCGCGCGGTTCGGCACCGGCGGGTGCGTACAGCTCCTCGTCCTGGCCGAGCGTGTAGCGGTGCTCGGCCGTCACCTCCCCGAGCTCCTCCTCGAGAGCCGGGTCCACGTACAGCGCCCGCGCGCCGGAGTGCTCGACGATGTAGCGCACCTCGTCGGGACGCAACCGGAAATTGATGGGGACAAGCACCCGCCCCGTTCCGGCCACGCCGAAGAAGGAGGTGAGCAGCCGCGCACTGTTGTGGCTGACAACGGCCACCCGCTCGCCCACGCCGATGCCGAGTTCATCGAGGTGGGCGGCCTGCCGGGCCGCAAGGCCCGCGAATTCGCGATAGGTCAGCTCACCGAGGGACGGTGCAGGCTGGTCGGGTTCGTCGACGACACCGACGCGGTCCGCGTAGACCTGCGCGGCACGATCGACGAAGTCGGAGACGCTGAACGGAACGAACACGGGGCCTCCAGAACACGGTATCCCGCAACTGTACGAGTCGTGGCGCCGCATCTTATACGAAACGTTTGGTTCCATCCACAGCTTGTCGACGCGAGTCGGCGAGACCGTCGAGAACGGCCCCCGGATCGCAACGTTGCGCACTCGAACCGCCGTGCCGGTCGGTGCGAAGCACCACGACAACGGCCAGACTGGGCCAATGCTGCACCTGCGCGTGGTGTGCCCGTCCGAGCACACCGACTCGGTGATCGACCTGCTGGGCACCGACTCGGGCATCGCGCATCTGATCGTCGTCCGCGACGTGGCCGTCCACCCCGCCGGCGATCTGATCGAGGCAGCGATCGTCCGGGAAAACGCCGAACACGTGCTCGACCAGCTCACCGCACTCGGGGTGAACCGCAGCGGTGAGATCAGCCTGCACAACATCGACACCATGCTGTCCCGCACCGCCGACACCGTTGAGGCCACCACGCCCGGACAACCCGCCGACGCCGTGATCTGGGAGGAACTGGTGGCGACCACCGGTGAGGAGTCCCGACTCAACGGCATCTTCCTGGCGTTTCTCACGCTGGCCTGCCTGCTGGCCGCGGTCGGTGTGCTCACCGACTCGGCCATCACCATCGTCGGCGCCATGGTCGTCAGTCCCGACTTCGGTCCGCTGGCCGCACTCGCCGTGGCCGCCATCGGTAAGCGTCGCGAGCTGGCAACCCGAGCGGGCGTCGCGCTCGGCGTCGGCTATCCTGTCGCGATCCTCGTCACCGTCGTGCTGGCCGTCCTGGGACGTGTGGCCGGTATTTTCGACGCAGGCGAGCTCGGCAGACTACACACGGCATCCTTCATCTACCACATCGGGCCCTATTCGATCGTCATCGCACTGCTGGCCGGGGCCGCGGGCATGCTCGCGTTGACATCCGAGAAATCCGGCACCCTCATCGGGGTGTTCATCTCCGTGACCACCGTGCCCGCCGCCGGTTTCGCCGCGCTCGCCGCCGTCGCAGGCCACTGGGCCCACTGTGGCGAGGCCGTACTGCAGCTGCTGATCAACCTGGGCGGTATCACCGCCGCGGGCGTACTCACCCTGCTCGTCCGCCGACGTCGGGTACTCCCCGAGACCACTCGAAACGCCCTCCGATAGGAAACGCCCACCGGCTGCGGAACTTTCTCACCACGGGAGAGGATTTCTCGGGCCTGAAACTGTCGGAATCGCCCCTGCCCGACGTACCCTTGCCGAGTCCGTCAGCGAAACGTCGAACACGACAACCCCACCGAAAAAGGCATTCCAACCGGATTGCCGGAACGTGTGATCCGCGACGAGCACGAGACCGGAGGTACATGACCGAGCACCGCTGGCTGCTCGCCGATTCCGCCTGGTGGGGCCAAGACACGTGGTGGGGTCGGTGCGCGCTGCCGTTGTGCGGCGACCTCCCGGCCGGCCCACCACGTGCGAGGGAACAGGTGCCGGAAGCGGCGCTGGAAACGTATCTTCCCGGGACGTTGCTGCCGGGACTTCACGACTCGCACGTGCACTCCGGCCTGGTCGAGCTACGCAAAGTACGAGCGGGCGGAATCGCGCGAGTCGACGACCTCGGCAGCAGCCCGACCCGGATCGCCGAACTGATCGCCCACGACGACCCTTCCCTACCTGTCTGCCGGTTCGCCGGGGCGATGCTCACCGCACCCGGCGGCTATCCGAGCACAAGGGAGTGGGCACAGCCGGATCTCTACCGCCAGGTGACTTCCGGAAGCGACGCACGCCGCGCCGTGGCCGAACAACGGGACCTCGGTGCGAGCTCGATCAAAATCACCCTGCACACTCGCGCCGGTCCGGTGCTGGGGGACGACGTGTTGCGGGTGATCGTGGACACCGCCCACGACTACGGCCTCGAGGTCGTCGCGCACGCGGAAGGCGCCGAGACGTTCTCGACGGTGTTGTCGCACGGTGTAGACCGACTCGCCCACGTTCCCTGGACCGAGCGGATAGACGAGGCAACCCTGGCCGCAGCTCGCGACATGACCTGGATCAGCACACTGGACATTCACGGTCACGGCCGCCCCACGGCGGAACTCGAGTGCGCACAGGACAACCTACGCCGTTTCCGAGAGCACGGTGGCACGGTGCGCTACGGAACCGACCTGGGAAACGGCCCGTTGCCACTCGGGGTGAACGCTCGCGAAGTCACGGCGATGCAACAAGCCGGCATGTCGGTCGACGACGTACTGCTGGCCATGACCGATCCGGACCTGTGCGCACCACCGTGCGTCGTTCCCGGCGGCCTGGATGCCGACCCGGCCGGTCTGGCCGCGGCGCTGGCGACGGCGCGGGTGGTGCCAGCCCCAGTCGAAGACGAGCCCGGGAAGGATCGCGCTCATGACTGACCGGACGGATTTCGCGACCAAAGCACGCGAACTCGACGACACCGACCCCCTCGGTGACTATCCGGACCGCTTCCTGCCGACCGACGACGACATCGTGGCCTATTTCGACGGGAACTCGCTGGGTCGTCCTCCCGCCGTCACAGCCGAGCGCATGGAGCACTTCGTCCGTCACCAGTGGCGAGCACGACTGATCCGGGGATGGGACGACGAGTGGCTCGACTGGCCCACCGCTGTCGGAGACAGACTCGGCGAAGCTGTGCTGGGGGCAGCACCCGGGCAACTCGTGGTGGCCGACTCGACGACCGTGCTGCTGTACAAACTGGCGCGAGCCGCGCTGCACACCCGCCCCGAGCGTGGGGAGATCCTGCTGGACACCGACAACTTTCCCACCGACCGCTACGTCGTCGAAGGCATCGCCGACGAACACGGTCTGACCCTGCGGTGGATCGAAACCGATCCGACCGCGGGGATCACGTCGGAACAGGTCGCGAACGCGATCGGTCCGAACACGGCACTGGTCGTGTTCAGCCACGTGGCCTACCGCTCGGGCTACCTCGCCGATGCCGCGGCCATAACGCGGCTCGCGCACGAAGCAGGCGCGCTCGCGCTCTGGGATCTGAGTCACTCGGCGGGGGCGGTGCCCGTCGAACTCGACGACTGGGACGTGGATTTCGCCGTCGGCTGCGGCTACAAGTACCTCAACGGCGGTCCCGGTGCACCGGCTTTCGCGTACGTCAACGGTCGCCACCAGCACAACCTCCGCCAACCCATCCAGGGGTGGATGGGGCACCGCTCCCCCTTCACGATGGGCCCCGGCCACGAGCCGGCCCCGGGCATACGGAGTGTGCTCAGCGGCACACCCCCCATACTGGGGATGGTGCCACTGCTGGCCGGGGTGGAGCTGCTCGAACAGGCGGGTACCGAGGCGATACGCGCGAAGTCTCTGCTGCTGAGCGACTTCGCGCTGGAGCTCGCCGATGTCTGGTTGCCCCCGCTGGGAGTACGGGTCGCTTCCCCACGCGAGCACCATCGACGGGGCGGACACGTCACGCTGTGCCGCGCCGACTTCGAGGTGGTCACCGAAGAGTTGCGTCGGCGCGGCGTCGTGCCCGACTTTCGCGCCCCGGACGGGATCCGCATCGGACTGTCACCGTTGAGCACCCGATTCACCGAGGTGTACGCGGGTATGGCCACGCTCGCCGAGGTCGCCGCGCAACGGCACGGATGAACCGTGCCGCCGCGAGATGAGTGATTTCGGGACAGCTCCCGGCACAACCGGCTCGGCAGCACGGGAAGTCCCGTATGGCGGTACGGCCGAGAAACGACGGTTCGGGTCCCGGGCCCACTGCTCTCCGCGAGGAGGCAGGATCAGTTACTGAACGGCCTTCGGGTTGTGTGGCCGAACAGCCCCACGGCATCCCGCATTGCTCCTACGCTCAACGTCACGACACACGGCGAACTTTCCCCGTGGCGCGAAGAGGCGACGTGGAACGGTCGTATCACGGCTGCGGAGGCCCGAGCAGTACTCGGCCTCGTCGCGTAAAGCTGGGGAGGGTTCCGCGGTACACGACGATGCTTCGCCGCGCCGGGGGAAGTTCTCGATCCGAACGAAGGGACATCACGGTATGCACCCGCCGAGGGGGGATTCCGACACCGCCGACGACGATGGCGCACGAACTCCATCGACCACGAGAAAAGCAGCACGAGCGTTGACGGTGTGCGGACTCGCCGTGCTGGTGGCCGCCCCGCTGTGGCTGCTGCTCACCGGGCATACCAGCTTTCGAGGCTCAGCGGATGAGGGTGCGCCTCCCATGACGCTGTGGCAGGCGATGCTGCCGCCGTTGGTCGGGATCGCGTTGACGCGGATGGTGCCACTCGGCCTCACCGAAACCGATCCGTTCTCGCGGTCGCCACGGGCACTGGTGTTCCGGGAGATGTGGGTGATCCTGGTAGCGGCACTCGCGTTTCCCACCGTGATAGCCGTACTGCCTGCCGGGGCCTCCCGCGGAGTGGGGTACGCGGCACTGAAAGTACTGCTGTTCCTCGTGGTGCCGCTTGTCGCCTTCCGGCTGCTCCGCGGGGAAGAGCAGCCCACCGCAGCGATCCCGTTTCGGGTGCCCCGGTTACGTTGGCTGGCTCCGTTGCCTGCCGTCCTGGCATGGTTCTACCTGTCACGGATCGGTCCACTGGCTCCACCGCCCTATCCGGCGGCAGCTCTTCCGGATCCGGTGACTCTGGCGGTGGTATCGCTGGTGACACTGCTTACCGCCGGTGTTCTCGAAGAGGTCTTCTACCGTGGTTTCCTGCAAACCCGGCTGGAAAGCCTGCTCGGGCGCTGGCTCGCGATCATGGTCTCGTCGCTGCTGTTCGCGGCGATGCATCTGCCCACCCATCTGCACTCCGGCTCGGTGGTCACCGGTCTGGCCACAGTGCTGGTGTTCCAGGGATTGTTCGGGGTGTTCTGTGGCTATCTGTGGTCCCGCTACCGCAACATCTGGATCGTCATCGCGGTTCACATTGTTGTGAATCTCGCCTATGTGGATCTGCTGCTCGGTTGGCTCGGTCGCTGAGTGACACCGGGAAAAGCCGGGTCGATCACGGACTGCTAGTCGCGATAGCTGAGCCCGTAGCCGTAGGGATACAGCGGATCTTTACCGTCTCCCTGGTTGATCGGTTGCTGCTCGAACGAACGCATCCAGCTCATTGGAAGCTTGCCCGTGGGGTTGTACTCCCCGAACAGCACGTCGGCCACACCACCGCCCTGGGTTCCGGGAAGCCAGGAGGCCAGCAGCGCGTCCCAGTTGCCGACCTCGGACGCGATGTCCATGGGGCGCCCCGATGCGAGCACGACGATCACGGGCACGCCAGCGGAACGCAGCTTGGCGATGGTACTCAGATCCTCCTGGGAGAGTTCGAGCCCGTTGGGTCGGTCACCCTGGTACTCGGCGTAGGGTTTCTCCCCCACGACCGCGATGGCCGCGTCGTAACTGCCATTTATTCCGTCACCGTGACGGTTGTAGGTCACCGAGGAGCCCGAGACCTCGCGAATCCCTTCCAGGATCGTGGTGCCCTCGGTGATGTCACCGCTGGATCCCTGCCAGGAGATCGTCCAACCACCACTCTGGTTCCCGATGTCGTCGGCATTGGAACCGGCCACGAACAGCTTGTCCGTACCCGAGGACAACGGCAGCACACCCTCGTTCTTGAGCAGCACCTGCGATTCGCGGACCGCCTGACGTGCCAGTTCACGGTGCTCGGTGCTTCCCACCGTGGAGAGCAGATCACGCTGGGCGTACGGGTGCTCGAACAACCGGAGCTCGAACTTCTTGGTCAGCACACGACGGGTGGCATCGTTGATGCGCCGCATCGAAATGCGGCCGGAGTCCACTTCCTGCCGCAGGTGATTCAGGAACTTTTCGTGGTCCTTGGACAGCATGATCATGTCCAGGCCCGCGTTCACGGAACGACGCACCTCGGCGGCCGTGAGTGTGCTGTCGTTGCCGTCGAGCTGGTGAATCGCGTTGTAATCGGACAGCACGATACCGTCGAAACCGAGTTCACCCTTGAGCACATCATTGATCAGATACTCGTGCTCGTGCAGCTTGTCGCCGTTCCAGCTGCTGTAGGAAACCATCACCGATCCCACATCGCGTTCGATGGCTTCGCGGAACGGCTGGAGGTGGATCCGGCGTAGTTCCTGCTCGCTGAGCTGGGTGTTTCCCTGGTCGATCCCACCGGTCGTTCCGCCGTCACCCACGTAGTGCTTGGCGGTGGCCATGATCGAAGTGGGATCCCCGCCCAGAGTAGGCCCCTGGTAGCCGGTGATCTCGCTGCTCATCGCAGTGGCCAGTTCCGGGGTCTCCCCGAAGGACTCGTAGGTCCTGCCCCAGCGGTCGTCCCGGGCTACGCACAGGCACGGTGAGAACGTCCAGTCAATGCCCGTGGCCGCTACCTCTTCGGCGGTCGCGGCGCCGATACGTCGTACCAGCTCGGGGTTGCGTGTGGCGCCGAGACCGATGTTGTGCGGAAAGATCGTGGCTCCCCGCACATTGTTGTGCCCGTGCACGGCATCGACGCCGTACAGAATCGGAATCCCCAGCGGAGTGTCGAGCGCGGCATTCTGATACCGGTCGTACATGTCGGCCCAGGCCTCGGGCGTGTTGGGACTCGGCGCGGAGCCGCCCCCACTGAGCACGGAACCGATCCGGAGTTCGGCGACCTCGGCGGGACTGGCGGCCTCCCGCGTAATCTGAACCATTTGTCCCAGTTTGTCCTGTAAGGACATATGCGACATCAGCTCGTCCACCCGCTCCGTCATGGACGGCCGCGGATGGTGCCGGTGATGTTCGTGGTGATGCGTGGTGTGCGCCGCGGCGGGGGCAAGTGCGCCGGTCAGTAGCGTGACCACGGCCATGCCCGCCACGGCGGGCAGCGATCGCCGGAATCGGCGACCGGTCGCTCGATGCGACATGAAGGCTCCTCACAGGAACGTGAACGATGCAGTTCGTACGCTCGTAGCATGCTTGTGAGCGCTCCCGATACCAATCGGCCGCTCGTCGGCATCGGCACTGCTCCACCCGGAGTCGTTTCCGACCTGTCCCGCGGTCCGGTTACCGTATCGTCGCAGTTCAACACGCACTTAACAGTCAGTACTACCGGCCAGTGGTGCTTCCGGTATGGTTCAGTCGTCGAACCGCGCTCTGCCCGCGGCCGCGATGATGTTTCCCCGCTCGGAGCCGGTATACACACCGTTCCGCTGCCAACGTCGCGAAACCCGGGCCACGTGGCTGGTGAACTCTCCCCTGTCCTCGAACGGTGCCGCCGACCAGATCTCGTCGAGGAAAGTGACACCCTCCGAGGAGCTGCGGTTCAAAACACCGGAGGCAACCGAATCGAACACGACTCGTGGTTCGCTCCTGCGGAAGTAGGAGTGACAGGCCTCCCTCGTGCCCTCGAAGAACGGAGCCAGCTCCACCTCTCCGAGCAGGAAGTGCAGCGGCTTGCCCGGCAATTCGGTCAACGCCGGCGCCAGGTCCCCGGACAGCCGCGCTGTGTCGTACAGCGTGAAGTGGAGGAATTCGGAGCGTTCGTCCCGCGCCACGAGGTTGAGTGGTCCGTACATCAGGTTCTGCACCGTCGGGTCGTCCGGAGTGCGTTCCGCGCGCAGTTGGAACGGAAGTTCCACGTCGACTGTGTCGCCGGTGCGCCAATGCCGCGAGAGGACGATGTAGCCCCGCTCGCCGACCCCGACAGACTGGCGGAGGCCGTTGACCCGGACGGCGAAACCGGAGCCCACCCATTCCGGAACACGCAAGTGCAGTTCGAACCGTGCCGAGCCGGTCACCCGCAACCTGCTGTGCTGCTCGTACGGAAAACTCGTGTCCTGCTCGATCGTTACCGCTCTGGAACTCCAACGCAGTGTCGAAGGCAGGTAGAGATTCACGTAGAGCGCGCTTCGCTCCTCACATGCGAAATAGACCGAGTCCTGGTACTTCGTCGCGCTTTCCATTCCTGTTCCCTCACAGCACGTAGTGCCGTTCTTGGGAGTGAAGTCGCGGCTCGCGCCGGGGCCGAGGCCGACGAAGTAGGTGGTCAACGGTTTCTCGGCATCGTCGTCATCACGTTTGGAACCGAGAACCTGGTTGAACAGAGCGCGCTCGCAGTACTCGACGTAACCACGCTCGCCCTCCCACCGGAACAACGATCGGGTCAGCTTGAGCATGTTGTAGGCGCAACACGTCTCTGCGGTGTCGAGACTCAACAGCTGGGCCACCCGCCCAGGAGCGTGGAAGAACTCACCCTCACCGGTTCCCCCGATTCCGAACATCCTGGTGGGCACCACCATGCCCCAGAAATTGCGTGCGGCCCGCAGATAGCGCTGCTCGCCCGTTCGCTCGTACAGCAGCACCAGGCCGGTCACGATCGGGATGTGTTGGTTGGCGTGTTTGCCGTCGAGAACATCCGTGTTCTGTGCACAGGCGTCGATGAACGAATCCAGGTTGAAGTACTCGGCCAGCCGCAGATGGCGCGGATCACGGGTGTGCTCGTGGGCACGCAGGATCGCCTCGACCACGCCGCCGTACTCACCACTGGAGAAGAGACTCCACATCCGCTGGCGATCGGCCACGGTCAACTCGCTCAGCCGGGAGTACATCCAGTCGCACATCCCGGCGGCCAGATCGAGCGCGCGCCGGTCACCGGTGGTTTCGTAGGCGTCCAGTACTCCCTGCAGGATTTTGTGCGCCGTGTAGTACGGCGCCCACACCACGGGATAGCTGCTGCTGGTCAGCGATTCGAGCAGGATGAACTGGGTCTCCGGGTAGGCGGCCAGGAAACCGGTGTGGCTGGGTTTTCCCCACGTTCGGGCGTAGGTGGCGTGTCGGTGGCCGCCCGAGTGGTCGTGCAGCACGGTTCCGCCCCGCTCCCGGCACGGATACGAGAACCGGTCCCCGGAACCGACGGTGGTCGCTGCCGCCTCGGTGTGCCGGAGTTGTTCGATCTGTTGTGGAGTCAGCACGCTCGACCACAGATTGAGGTCGGCGTAACCACCGGAGTGGACCGGGTCATCGTAGTGCGAACGGCCGATCCAGCAGTGCTCGAGGGAGCCGAGCTCGGCCGGGGTCAACGACAGCTCCTCGTTGCGCCCGACCTCCCTCCCGTTGACGTAGAGCGCACCAAAGCCCTCGGAGAGAGTCAGGGCGACATGGCTCCACTCCCCGACCGGAAGCGACTCGGAACCGACGATTCGTTCCTCGCGCTCGCCACCCGCCCGGGTGATGGCGAACCGCGGCACGCCGGCACTGTCTCTGGCGGTGAGGAAGAGGTTCGTGTCGGTGTCGTTGCCGAAGTCGAAGATTCGGGTCCACTCGTCGGCTGCCGCCGGGCGAACCCACCCCGCGAAGGTCAGGGCACGCAGGCCGTTGACCGTTTCGGGGGGAACGTCGAAATACAGGCAGCAGCCGCGCCGGACCTCGACGGCGCGCGCGAGCGGACCATCCGCGCCACGGATGGCAGGCTTTCGGTTCAGTGCCTGGCGGCACTCGTGCAGCGCGGCGACCATCGCGGTCAGCTTGCGGTGGAACACCGCTTCGCCGGTGGCGGCGTGCGCCTGGGACAGCATCGTCATGAAGTGCCCGGCGAAATGCCCACGAAGATTGCCGTGGCCCTGCCCGTCCAGGCTTTCCCAACCGTCGGGTGCGACGGCGCCGTGGGTGGGCAGGTCCGCGTTCGCGCGGAATGCCAACAACAGCCGGTTCTCGTCGTAGCCGCGCGCGAAATCCAGCATTCGAGCACGTTTTCGGGCGAACAGACCCCGCCCGAGCCGCACGTCGGACAGCGAAAACCCACGTAGCGGTGGCTCGGCGCCTGTCGTCTCGGTTCGCGTGGTCGCGGATGCGGCGGAGCCGGAAGACGTGGGGGAAGTCGACAGGGGCAGGGACGCCGAGGCTGCCCCGAGGCGGAGCGCGTCCCGACGGTTGAAATGGCGTGCCATGGGATCTTCCTGCCGTCGGAGTGGGGAACTGAGCATCAGGCAGCGGTCGCACGAAGTTGTCTTGGCGCCAACACGAAGTGAGCCCCGTGGTGGGGAGAGCTCGTGCGACGAGCAATGCCTCCCCGCTACGAGGTGCACGGCGATTTCTCAGCCGGGTGTCACCGAATAGTCATTGGTTACGAAATCCAGGCCACCGCTGGAGCTGGTGACCTCGAAACCGAACTGGACCTCGCCGACCGAGGACTGGGCGTCGAGCCATCCCTGTCCGACGAGCCAGGACATCACCGAGTCGATGTCCACGGTTGCCGCGGTCGTATCTCCTTGTCGAACGAAGGAGAACACCTCGTTGGAACCATTGGTCCCTCGGTGCACGTTCCAGGTGTGTCCGCCGACATCCACGGTGGCCACCCGGGAACCGATCGGCCCCACGGCACCGTGCTGATTCATCCAGAGCATGATCTCGTGGCTGTGGTTGTCGACCCAGATGTCGTAGGCGGTGGCATACGCCCCGGAGTTGGGAACCGTCACGTCGAATTCGCTGCTCAGGTCACCGAGAGCACTGATGGGGCTGTTGATGGCCCTGGCCGAGTGCGGATAGGACTTGACCCCGCCGGTATTGGGATGGTCGGCCCACACCCCCCAGTTACCGTGGGAGTTCGCCCAGATCGACTGGGGCCCTACACCGCTTCCCCAGACGTTGTTGCGCACCGTGTAGGCACCGTCGGACCAGGTGGCGAACTTGGCCGAGGAGCCCCACTCGGCGGCATGGGCGGTGCTCGTGGTCAGGCCGATGGTGGCCAGAACGGCCACACACGTGACGGCCACTCGGGACATTCGCATTCTGTTTTCTCCCGTGCTGTTGCCGGTTGTCGGTTCGGACGCGAAGGTGAGACACGAGTGCGGTGACCACGGAGTACAGGCATTCGAAGAGGTGCCCCCGCCCGGGTTGTACCGGAGTTCCATCACCGGCTGCGAACCGTTTCGCGCGGTAGTGCTCTCGGAATCCGTCGATGATTTCAACAGTGTGGATCGTCGAAGCGCATCGATTGATCCAACAGCAACGACGCTAGTTCAGTATGGCGCATCACACAAGACAGGACGGGGAAAGCATTTGGAGGAAAGGCATATTCCTGCAAAAAGAGCTGTTGACCTGCGGTCACCTTGGTGTCACAGTTCCCGTCATCGTTTTCGTCGTGCGAGTGAGATCGTCGAAAAGCAATCGAATCGCTTCGATTCATGCCGAGACTTTCGGGAAGTGGGTTGCGTCCATGCGTTCCGTTCCACCCCAGCTGCTCTCCCGCCGCCGCGTGTTGGCCCTGGCCGCCGGTCTCGCCGCCGGATCGGCACTGCCAGGGGGCGAGGCCCACGGTCTCCCGGCCGAGCCGGTGGGCACATCCGGGTTCCGTGATTCCACCCTGGCCCGAGAAGCACGGCTCGAGGAGCTGCTGCGCAGACTGACTCTCGACGAGAAGGTCGCCATGCTGCACCAGTACCAGCCGGCCATTCCCCGACTGGGTATCGCGCCGTTCAAAACCGGAACCGAAGCGCTGCACGGTCTCGCCTGGTCCAACGACAGAGCGGCGGACGGCGCGGTGGTCACCGCGACAGCCACGGTCTTCCCCCAGGCCATCGGGCTGGCCAGCACGTGGGATCCCGAACTGATCGAACGTGTCGGTGCGGCCGTCGGCACCGAAGCACGGGGATACCACGCCGAGTCCCCCGATATCTGGGGACTGCAACTGTGGGCACCGACGGTGAACCTGCTACGTGACCCGAGATGGGGCCGCAACGAGGAAGGATATTCCGAGGACCCATACCTCACCGGTTCGATCTCCACCGCCTACGGGCGCGGCATCCAGGGCGATGATCCCGAGCGGATACGCGCCGCACCGGTACTCAAGCACTACCTGGCCAACAACAACGAGATCCATCGACACACCACCTCGTCGATGCTGCCACCACGGGTCAGACACGAGTACTACGAGGCCGCTTTCCGACAGACATTGTCGGCGGACGCCGCAACCGGAGTGATGTCGGCCTACAACCTGGTCAACGGGAGACCGATGACCGTCCACCGTGACATCGACGAGGTGCGGGGCTGGGCACGACGAACACTGTGCAACGTCACCGACGCGGGAGGACCGAACAACATCACCGGTGCACAGGACTATTACACGACCCAGCCGGAAGCAAACGCGGCGATCCTAAAGGCAGGGTTGGACAGTTTCACCGTCGACGGCACCGATTCCGGCAAGACCATTAGCGCGGTCAAGACCGCACTCGAACAAGGACTGCTCAGCGAGAACGACGTGGACGAGGCCGTCCGTCACATACTGGACATGCGGTTCCGGCTCGGCGAGTTCGATCCACACGGTGGGCCGTACGGCGGGATCGACAAGCGAGTCGTGGACAGCCCCGCCCATCGGGCGTTGGCCAGAAGAACCGCGACCGAGGCGATCGTGCTGCTGAAGAACGACCGGGACGCGCTGCCGTTGGACCGGCACCGAGCACGGCGCGTCGCGGTGATCGGCCAGCTCAGCGAGACGCTCTACACCGACTGGTACTCCGCTGACCTGCCCTACGAGGTGACTCCGCTCAGCGGCGTCACCGCGGCGCTCGGACCGAACACCACCGTCTCCTCGACCGAAGGCGTCGACAGGATCGCGCTACGAACGCCGGACGGGAACTACGTGAGCGCCCCGGACGGCGAGGATCCGTTGGCGGTTACCACGGGCCCCGATTCGGCGACACGGTTCGACGTGTTCGGTTGGGGCGAGGGGATTGTGACGCTGCGCGCGGTCTCCAACGGCAAGTACGTCTCGTACGGCGCGAACAGCACTCTGGTCAACAACGCCGAGCAGCCCAACGGCTGGTACGTGCGGCAGCAGTTCGAGTTGGTCGACCACAACGGGGGTTGTGTGCTGCGGTACGCGGGCAACGACACCGGGGAGTCGTGGTTCGGAGACAGTGTCTACGTCGCCGTCGACGAAGAGGGTCGGTTGCGTGTCACCGCTTCCTCGCCGAACGTGGCGACCACCTTCACCCGCGAAGTGGTGCGCAGCGGGAGCGATGCGGCGGTCGAAGCCGCCACCGGCGCCGATGTGGCGATCGTGGTGGCGGGCAGCATGCCGTTCATCAACGGGCGGGAGAACGACGACCGGCAGGACATGAATCTGGCTCCGACACAGCAAGCGGTGCTGGAACGGGTACACCAGGCCAACCCGCACACCGTGCTGGTGCTGCAGAACAGCTATCCCACCACGATCACCTGGGCGCAGGACAACGTGCCCGCGATCGTGTGGACCACGCACGCCGGTGCGGAAACGGGCAACGCGCTGGCCGACGTGCTCTTCGGCGCGGCCAACCCCGCCGGGCGGCTCACCCAGACCTGGCCTCGCTCCGCGAACGACCTCGCCGACATCCTCGACTACGACATCGTCAAGGCCGAACGCACCTACCAGTACTCCACCGCGACACCGCTGTATCCCTTCGGGCACGGACTGTCCTACACCTCCTTCGACTACACCGCGGCGCGCACGAGCGCACCGGTGATACACGCCGACGGCGAGGTCAGCGTCAGCGTCACGGTCGGCAACACCGGCCGACGAGCAGGTGACGAGGTGGTGCAGCTGTACACGCACCAGCGAGAGTCCCGTGATCCGCAGCCACGGAAACGGTTACGCGCCTTCCACAGAGTCAGCCTGGCGGCGGGCGAGCATCGGACCGTTACCTTCACGCTGCGTGCCGCCGACCTGGCGCATTGGGACGTCACCAGGGAGAAGTGGGTGGTCGAAACGGCGACGCACGACCTGATGCTCGGCGCTTCCAGCGCCGATGTCCGCAGGCGACTCGGACTGCGCGTGTGGGGCGAGACCATCCCACCGCGGAATCCGTACCAGCGGACCAAGGCCGTCAATTTCGACGACTATTCGAACATCACGCTCACCGACCGAACAAAACAGCACGGTACCACGGTCACTGCCTCGGACGACGGTGGTTGGATCCAGTTCCGCGACATCGATCTCACGTCGGGAACGAGCGGGATCTCCGCGCTGGTGGCCAACGACTCCGCCCACACGGCGTGCGTGAGTGTGCGACTCGACGACCCGGCCGGAAGACGGCTCGGGACCTTGCGCGTTCCGCCCACCGGCGGCGAACACACCTACCGAACGGTGCGGTCCCGGCTGGCACGGGCACACGGGCGTCGCGATCTCTACCTCGTTTTCGAGGGCAGGGTCGGTCTCACCGAGTTCCGGCTCGAGGGGTAGTCGGCCCGCTGCGGCGGTCCCTCGATACGGTCGCGGGTGTGCTCGGCGTGTTTTCGCACGGGACGGAGCCGTCCACGGTGAATCGTTTCGATCCGTTCCGAGGAACCCACGAGGACGAAGGCGTGCACGTCGAACGAAGTACGATCTCGGTGAGCGGTGTTGCCCCGACGCGTTCTCCCACCGAGTGCGCTTTTCGTCGAGCTAGTGCACCGCCGGTGTGCGAGCCGGTCCGGCCAGTGCCGCTCGGCACGATATCGTTCGATGCGATTCGACGCACCACGCCGGAGGACGAGATGGTCTCCATCGCCGACGTAGCCCGGGACGCGGGGGTCTCCTCCAGCACCGTGTCCTACGTGCTGTCCGGGAAACGCTCGATCTCCTCGGAGACGCAGCGCCGGGTGGAGGCCAGCATCCACAGGCTCGGGTATCACCCACACGCCGGGGCCCGGGCGCTGGCCAGCAGCCGCACCAGTGTGCTGGCACTGATCATGCCGTTGCGCACCGACATAGACGTTCCGGTTCTGATGGGTTTCGTCAACTCGGTGGTCACCACCGCGCGGAACTACGACTACGACGTGTTGCTGCTGACCAACGACGAGGGGCCTGCCGGGTTGCGGCGGGTCGCTGATTCGGCGATGGCCGACGCGCTGTTGCTGATGGATGTCGAGGACGACGATCCCCGCGTGCCGGTGTTGCAGTCGTTGTCCTGCCCGGGGGTGTTGATCGGCCTGCCGAACGATCCGGGGGATTTGTCCTGCGTGGATCTGGATTTCTCGGCCGCGGCGAAACGATGCGTGCGACACCTGGCCGACCTCGGACACGAACAGGTCGCCCTGGTTGGGCCCTCACCGGTGGTCTACGAACGCGGCACCAGCTTCGCGGGCAGGTTCCTGCGGGGATTCACCTCCGCCGCGCGGGAGCGTGGATTGCACGCCACCAGTCAGGCCTGCCTGCCTTCCTACGAGGGGGTGCGCGACTGCCTCGACAGGCTTCTCACCGACCAGCCGCGGCTGACGGGTCTGGTGGTGCACAACGAAGCGGTACTCGACCCCTTGCTGTCCGAACTGCACAGCCGTGGCATGCGGATCCCCGAGGACATCTCGGTGGTGGCGGTCACCCCCGACGAGATGGCCGCTAACCGCCCGGTACCGCTGACCACGGTGCCGCTTCCGTCCGAAGACATCGGAAGGATCGCCGTGGAGATGACGATGCGTGAACTCCAAGGGGTGCGTTCTCCCGAGATTCGGCTGCTGTCGCCTCGACTCGTTCCGGCCCGCAGTACCGCGCAACGGTACTGAGCGGCGCACCGTTCGCACTGCCGGGGCGGTCAACGCCTACTGTCCGGTGTTCTCGACGTCAGCTCGTCCCGCCGGGCGCCCAACGGCGCGCTTCATTGTCTCTCCACGGGCAGGGCACCCGAGCGGAGTGGCCCCCGGTGACCGTGCGGGGTGGGCATTCGGATCCGCGTCCGCGGTGGCAGCTCACGAAACGACTTGCCGAACGAACCGGAAGAGATGGGTCACCACACCGTCCTGCCAGTCGTGCAGATCGCGGATTTCCGCGGTGAAGCCGTGTGCGAGGGCGTGGCCCACGATGGCACGCAGGTCGGCGGTGGTGGAGGCAACGACGAAGACCTCACCGCCGGGGGCCAGGATCTCGCGTTCGGCGAGTTGGGTGAAGAACTGCTCCAGCAGCGGGGCTCCCATGCACACGTTGCGCATGATGTCGGGATCGTCGCTGATGGGCTGGCTCACCGCAGGCGGATTGAAGGTGATGACGTCGCTCTGAACCCCTTCGGGGAAGCCGTCGAAGACGTCGGCCACCACGGGCACGAAGACCGGGGGTTCCGTAGAGCCGACATGCCGTTCGAAGTGGCGATCGGTGGTGGCCACGCTGTCGGGGTGTACATCCACGGCGTGGATCTCCCGAGCGCCGGCCAGACCGGCCGCGACGGTTTCGACGCCGAGCCCGACACCCATGGCCACGTAGCGACGATCACGCACTTCGATCCTGCCGTCGAACAGCCGGTCATAAATCATCCGACTGGTGTGTCCGGGCAGGAAAACACCTGGTGGTGCTTCGAAGCGCAACCCGTTCCACTCGTATTCGCGATGGCTGTGCAGGTCGGTTCCGGGCTGGTTCAGCGCGATGATCCGTTCGGCGGGCAGTGGGTCCGGGAGGGCCTCGAGCAGTGCTTCCTCGCGTGCCGCCTCGATCTGGGCTTCATCCATATTGAAAACGATATTCATTTTTATTTGTATGTCAACGGTGACTCCTCTTGTCCGGACAGGAGCGAACATCCTGCTGCAACGAAGGCTGCCGGCGCGCCTACCATGCTTTCCGCGTTGGTCGGCCATCGAGGAGTTCGGTCTCGGGGGTGCTGGGAGGAGAGAGAACACCGCCACTGGAGTCCTCCCCGTGCACACCGTGTGCCCGCTCGGCGGTGACTCCGAAAGTACGGATTCACCCCGAGCGAGGCGTGTTTCACGCGGATACCCGAGAGGCGTGCCGCGACCGGGTTCCGTTCGTCAGCAGTCGCGACAGAGTTTCAAGGGAATGAGCAGGCGTGCCGAGCGAGAGCTCGTAGGATGCCTACTCCCGATCATGGCGCGACAGCGGGCGCAGCCCGTGATCGTCTCCCTCATGTCGGAAGAGTGTACGGTCGAGCACCGACAGGTGCTCGTCACCGGACCGGCACCTTCGACGGCAGAATCGGATGCGTGATAACCGTGACCGGTGAGTTCGAGTTGACCATGGACGAGCTCCGGGTCGTGGCGCGTTTTGTGGTCGAAAGCGCTCAGGAAGTCCTGCCGGTGTTCGAGGAAGCCGTTGCCGGAGATTACCGCCCGCGCGCGGCTGTCGATGCCGCGTGGGAGTTCGTCCACGGCGCCGAACGAACCAAGCTGCAGCGCGTCACCTCGTTGGACGCGCACCGGGCCGCGAAGGAGGCAGGCACCGAAACCGCACGGCTGGCCGCGCGTTCCGCAGGTGATGCCGCCTCCGCCGCGTATTTGCATCCCATCGCGAAGGCCGGCCAGGTGGGCCATATCCTGCGGGCGGCCGCCAGTGCCGCGCGCATCGCCGAGTTGAACGCCGCAGGTGATCCCGCGGTCGGCGACACGGCAATCGAGCAGGCGCGAGAACGCGCCGCGCCGGTTTTGCTCGACGTGCTCCGTCGGTACCCCGCCGCGCCGACCGCCGACAACCGCACCGCGCGGCTTATGAGCACTTTGGACACAGCGCTGCGGGAACCACGACCGTCCTGAGCAGTGATCGCTCCGTTTGCTTCGATCACCCGGCGGCGGAGCTGTCGCGACCGACACGTTCGACGATGGCGACCGGCTCCGCCGCGGCGACGTTCGGGTCACGCGTAGGGGTCGAAGGGGATGCCCGCCGGTTTGGCGTTGTTGAGATTGTCCTGGAAGGCGCCGTCGCTGATCGCCAGACTGGCGCTGCCGAAATCGGCGCCGGTCAGGATCGAACGTGTGTCACCGGGGAAACGGTGCCAGCTCACCAGGTCCGGGTAGTGCCAGTCGTTCCAGTGGTTCTCCGGTTGTTCGTTCTTTCCTGCCGTCCGAAAGGCGTGGGTGCCGACTCCGTCCTTGTGGTAGACGACTTTGGCGTGGGTGCCCTCGTCCCAGCCGACCTCGGAGGCGGGGTGGACGTTGTAGTCACCGTGTGCGGAGGTGGCGACGTAGCGGGCACTGCCGTCGTGCACCCACACCACGACGTGCTCGATGTCGTGCCGATGGCCGAAGGCGTCGAGCCCCGGCACGGCCTGGTCCTTCTGGAAGTACATGTCGTAGAGGTAGGCCTGCCACCCGTTGTTGCGTTTGGCACGGGCGTAGACATTGGAGTTTTCCAGATCGGACGGGTCGTGACACTGACCGTCCAGTGCCCCGGAATTGTTCAATCCACTGTTGAGGACCCCGTTCACCCCGACGGCCACACTGGGATAGCACCCGTCGCCGTCGTAGTCGAAGGCGGGCGCCCACTTGGCGTCCTCGGGGGCGAAGTCGGCCGGGATCTCGGGCGGAACATCCTCGGCGAGTGCGGTGCCCGGCAGAGCGAGCAACAGCAGAACCGTTCCGCCCACGGCCGAGAACAGCTTGGACACCTGCCTGCCGACTCCTCCTCGAGTGCTCGAAAACCGGGTTCGCCGACGCGACTTCGGCAGGTCCGAGGAGTGGCTCGTACTCGTCGCTGGTGCGCTGCGGTGCATACGATCCCTTTCGGTTCGTTGCGGTGGCGACGAGCGGTGATCGTAGTCCTCGCGGAGGACGAACGGGACACGTTGCGCTGAACGAAGTTCGACCGGGCACCGTCGAAGAACCGACATGTGGTGGTCTTGCTGCCTCACTGGAACGCAAAAAGCGAAAACCGTATCTCGGGGCGGTCCGGAGCGGTGTGCGGAATCCGGCGGTTCTCGGTGATACGTTGCCGCCTGCTCGGGTCGGCGGCGTTCGACGGTTCCGCCGGCCGGGGCTGTACTTCAGACGGAAAGGAACGTCGATATGACCAAGAACGAGATCACCGAACGGTGCCGATGGGCACGCGACCACAACGAGAGCCATCCGTCACAGCGGTGGCCGATGGGTGAGCAGCTGGCGGTGGCGCTGGTGCTGCGCGACCGTTCGTGGCTGGACTCGACGAACCACACCACCGAAACGGCCACCGACCTGGTTTGCGAGCAGGCCGGGCTGTCGGTGTTCGAGTTCACCGGTTGGCTCAACGACATCCGTGCCGCCCTCGAATCGGAGTAGCGTTGATCCACGGCAGTTCGTGGGGCGCGGGGAATCTGTTACTACGGTCAGCCACGTTGGAGTGGTTGCGAGGCCGAGCTGTTGGGAACGGTGAACCGCCGCAACGGTCGGTTCGCCACCGCGAGAGTGAGGATTCCCAGGCCGCAGCAGAGCGCACCGGACACCGCGGCGAACGTGGCCGAGGTGGCCCCCGCCAGCAGACCGCCCCGGAACTCGCCGAGATCCGGCCCGGCGGCACCGACGATGTGATCCACGGAACTGATCCTGCCGCGATGGGAGTCCGGGATCGCCAGTTGCACCAGCGCACCCCGTGAGATCACCGAGATCGTGTCGGCGGCTCCACCAAGGGTGAGGCACCCGAGAAGCAGCCACAGCTGCTGAGCCACGCCGAATCCGGTCAGGGCCACCGCCCACACTCCCGCCGCGGTCAGCATGACCACCCCTGGACGGGAGAGCCGTGTGATCAGGCCGGAAGCCAAGCCCGCCGCGATACCTCCCGCCGCCAGGGCGGACCAGAACAGGCCGAGCGTCTCCGGGCTTCCGCCGAACCGCTCTTCGTTGACCATCGGGAACAACACGGTGGGCATGGCGAGGACGGTGGCCAGGACATCGGTGAGAAACGCACCGTGCAACTCGGGTCTGCTCGCGACGTAACGCAATCCCGCGCTGATCGTAGCCGGTTTCCGACGGTTCTCGTCTGCTTCCGGACGTATGGTCGGTAGGCGCAGCACGGCGTAGAACGCTGCCGCGAAGGTCATCGCGTTCAGCAGGTAGCAGCCCTCCACTCCCCGCGCGGCGATGATCACTCCAGCGAGAGCGGGTCCCGAGAGCATGGCCGTCTGCATGCCGAGGTGGTTCAGCGCCATCCCGGCGGGGAGTTGTCGGTCCGGCAGCAGTCGGGCGGTGAAACTTCTGCGAGCGGGGGCACCGGTGGCTCCGCAACTCTCCTGCGCGGCGACCAGCGCCAGCAGCACCCACCACGAGCCGAAACCGGACAGCGCCTGCAAGACCAGCGCCCCGGCGCAGGCGAACTGTCCCGAGGTGGTCAACAGCACCAGTCGCCTTCGGTCGACGGTGTCGGCCACCGACCCTCCGAGCAGCCCGAACAGCACCGCGGGCACCGCACGCGCGATTCCCAGACTGCCCACCGCCAGCGAGCTGCCCGTGCTCTCCCAAGTCTGGTACAGCACGGCCACGGTCGTCAGCTGCCCACCGAACACCGACAGGGTGCTTCCTACCCACCAGCGGCGGAAAGCGGCGTGGGACCGGACCGGACGTGTATCGAGCAGCCTGTCGCAGACGTTCATGGAAGTTCACCAGCAAGGAGATCGGCGAAGCACCGAATCATCACCACGTCTGGCAGTGCCACCGAAGGACTCCGTGATGACAGGCGACAGGACACAGTAGCACTCTCCACAGTGATCGCGAAAAGCCGTGACGCCCACCGAGGTGCACCACAGCGAATGTGATCTTGTTTCACCCGGGCCGACCTCAGGCCCGGCCAGCGGGTTCACTTCTCGCGCTGGTTCACTCCGAACGCGACGGAACGGTCTTTTTGCGATGATGAACGGTGCGCACGCCGCCACGGGCCTGTTGACCGGCACCACGGTGGCCAGCTTTGCCCAACCAACCCCAGCGGGGATCGCCCTGGGGGCACTGGCCGGGGCGGGAGCGGCCTTACTGCCCGACATCGACCACGACCAGTCCACCATCACCAAATCAGCCGGGCCGGTCACCCGTGGAGCGGCGGAACTGTTGCAGACGTTGGCCAGGTGGACCTATCGCCGTACCCGTTTACCCCACGACCCCAGGGCTTCCGGCAAGACCGGCGAGCATCGAGGACTCATCCACACACCGGTGTTCGCGCTTCTGGTGGGGGCGGCGTTGGCCGGGGCCACCCTGGCGTCGAAATGGGTGGGCATCGTGGCGGTTTATGTACTCACCAGTGCCGCGCTGCGTTCGCTGCGTTGGTCGGTGCCCACCCAGGTGCGTGGCACGCTGCAGTTGCAGCGTCGTGCCGCACCGCCGCTGTACGCACTGCTGGCCACCGGGTTGTTGGTCTATGTTCACGCCGTCGCCGACGCCGGTGTGTGGCTGGGGGCGATCGTGACGCTGGGTATGATCGTGCACAGCGTCGGGGATGGGGCCACCAATGCGGGGATCCCGTTCGTGTGGCCGTTCAAACGTGCCTGCGATCGGTGCCGCGGCGGCACCGATTGTCCGGGTGCCCGGTGGGATCGACAACACGTGCTTCCCGAATCGCTGCGGTTTCCCGCCGGTGCGGGAATCGAGAAGTTCGTCGAGTCCGGATGTCTGGTGGTGGCGGTGTTCGTGGCCTGGCCCATCCTGACCACACTGTTGACCGCACCGGCTTGACCCGGCTCTTGCGGGGTGTTCCCGAACACGGACGAATCAACGTAGTCGCCGCAGCACGACTCCGGAGCCGATGATCAACAGTAGCGTGGCCAGCACCCACTGTCGTTTGGTCGCCGTGTCGAGGGAGTGCACGGGGCTGCGCCGCGTCGGGACGGGAAGGGCGGGCGCGCCCGGTGGGCGGGACTGTGGGGCGGATGTGTTCGGTGACCGCGGCGAGGGGGACGTTCTCGGCGTGCTGCTCCGGCTCTGGGTGTTGGTGGGGGACTGCGGTGTGGTCTCCACCGGAGGAGGTTCGGTGGGCGGGGATGGTTTTGGGGTTGTTTCCGGTGGCATCGACGGTGGCCGGGGTGTTGGGGTGGACGACGACGGTGGTGGGGGCTCGGAGCGAAGGCATCCTGCCGCGTCGTTGTGGTGCAACGGCCTGCCTCGTGCCAGTTCGACGGCCTCGCCGGAATCGGCCCCGATCCGGTAGAACCTGCTGTGGCCCGCGATGTTGTCGGCGACCACGTAGCGGACGCCGCTTTCGGTGATGACGAGGGCTCCGTACCGGGCGGGCGGGAGCGCCACCGGGTGGGTCCCGATGACCTCCCCGTTGTCCACGGCGATTTCGAGCAGCACCACTTGGCGCCGATTGTTGGTCGTCACGGTGAGCAGTGTTTTCTCGGCGGTGACCGCGAGATCGCCGATCGACAGCGGAACGAGCCACGGCGCCAACCACGTGCCGTGGGTGACGGTCAGATATGTGGCACTGTCGGGATCGATGTCGACGGTGTAGAGCCGATGCCCGGCCACGAGATACCAGTTGTCCCCGGCGATGGCCCCGGATCGGAACTCGCCCCACCACGGTAGCGACCGCCGCGGAGCGCGGGGGCGTAGTGGACCGAGCTCGTGCGTGTTCCCCTGGGAATCGATGGTGACCACGCGCGCGTCCCGGAAGGGGAACATGCCGGTGCTGCTGAGTCCGTAGGCTTTTCCCTGCTCGGCGGAATAGCCCAGTGCTTCGACGGGGCGGGGAGGTGGTGGCAGTGCCTCGGTGGTCATACCGGGCGGCGTGACACGCCGAAGCGTGGTGCCCGCTCGGAACGAGCTCGTGACGTGCAGCAGTGAGCAGTCCGCTGCCGCCGCCTGCTCTCGTGCCACCACGACCGGGGGCGACAGGCCGAACAGTGCCAGCGCGGTCAGCAGCGCGGCTACCGCCCGCGGCGTGTGACGGCTCACCCTCATCGATCGGAGCCGAGTCGTTCCAGTGCCCAGCGGAACGCCGTCGGATCGATCCGTGAGTCGCCGGCGAACGGGTTCTGCAGGTGATAGACCGCGAACACCAGCAGCGCGAGGGTGCCCGCAAGGGTGGACACGATCATGACGTGCGGCAGTAGCCGTGTTCCCCCGAACAAGTTCGGCAGCAGCACCACGAGCACACTTCCGAGGATGAGAACGAACCAGACCACCGGGGACACATCACGGTTGAAGGCCATGTTCAGCCGGTCCTGTCGTTGCTGATAGACCGTGCGGAGACGTTCCATCGCCGCTGCTTTGCGTCCCTCCTGCCAGTCGCCACTGGCAGGAGCGTCAAGTACGGTCTCACGTATCCGGTCGAGCTGGTTCCAACCGTTGCCGGAAACGCGGTTGTCCCCCCGCATGCCGGGCCATTCCTGTTCGACGACCGTGTGGGCGTAGGACCGGCTGAGCGTGCGGACGCGCTCGGCGGTCTCACCCGGCAGCGCCTCGGCCGCCCAGGCAACGGCAACCAGGCTCTGTGCCTCTCGGTATGCCCCTTCCCGAGCCACGCCCACCGCGTCGAAAAGAGTCACCATGACGAAAGCCAACACGACGGCGTGCATACCGCTGACGATGACGAATACCTGTCCGGCCGCGTCATTGTTTCCGGGTCTGCCCTCGTCCAGTCCGAACCGGCGCACCGCGTAGCCGATCAGCCCGGCCGAGACCGCCGCTGCGATGACCCACAGCAATCCACTGACGTAGGTGTTCATTCACGTTCCCGTGCGTTGCTCGTCGTGACGTGCTGTCACGGCGGTTCGGCCGGCGAGTTCGGGGACCGGTACTGCCGATGTTTCCGGTACGAGCAGTTCACCGATCTCGCAGTCGAGTGCGGCACAGATGATGTCGAGGTCGGACAGTTTCAGACTGATCGGTGTGCCGGACCACAGGCTCGACATCTTGCCCGCCGAGACGGTCAGTCCGTACTCGGCCAGTCTGTTCTGCAGCTCCCCCGCTTTCCAGATACCGCGATGCGCGGCCACCAGTCGCAGATTCCACTTCAACTGTCACTCCTTCGTCGGATCACGAAAGCACGTCCTGTTCGCAGAACCGGAGGAAATCTCGAAAATCCCGAGAACCCAGCGCCGGAGAAACATCGAACATCGTCGGACATTAATAGCGAATGAGCCCGATGTTGGCAAGCGTTCCCCCGCAAGGCGCAACGACGTTTTCCTCCCCAGGGTGGAGCATTACGGGGCCGTGCGAACGGTGTATGTTGCGACGTTCGATGCCGTGAATCACAACCGCACCCGACACGAACCCGCATTCGGCGGATTGTCGGCTACACTGCGTGCTGATCAAGCGGCTGATTCGGTGAAATATGGATAACAGTACAGACCACGAAAAAGGGAGACAAACTTTCCACTTTCGAGTGACTTTGAGTTGCTCGTGACTACTGCTAATCTCGTGATCGTTCGGGGTTGAAAGAGTTTCCATCCCGCATCCCGATGGATTCCCTTCCCGGCGTGAAGGAAAGAAGGCAGGTCGAGACGGACACTGGATCCGGGTTTCAGTTTTTCTCACTACCGTTTCGACGCTGTGGGCGCACAAGATTGGTGGAATGGACGTGACCACGGTGGATCCGGCTGGAACAGACACGTATTCACAGCTGAGCCTGGGAACCGAGGCGGCTCGCAATTTGGCGACGACGACGAAGTCGACGCCGCAGATGCAGGGAATCACCTCGCGGTGGTTGCTGCGGATGTTGCCTTGGACCCAGGCCAACGGTGGGGTCTACCGCGTCAACCGGCGGTTGACGTATCAGTTGGGTGATGGGCGGTTGACGTTTACCAACACCGGGGCTCAGGTGCGGGTGATTCCGCAGGAGTTGCGGGAGTTGCCGTTGCTGCGTGGTTTCGACGACGACTCGACCCTGTCGGCTCTGGCCGACCGGTTCGTTCAGGAGGAGTACCAACCGGGAGAGCTGATCACCCAACGAGGCGGTGCCGCGGATCGGGTGGTGTTGCTGGCGCACGGTAAGGCCAACAAGATCGGTCCCGGTGAGTACGGTGACGACAGCGTGCTGGACGTGCTCGCCGACGGAGAGCACGTCGGGGCGCACGTACTCGCCGACGGTGAGACCAACTGGGAATACACGGTCAAGGCCATCACTGCCTGCACCGTGCTGAGTCTGCCGCACCACACGATTCGGGAAATGCCCTCGGCCGACGAACTGCGTTCCCACATCACCACCGCCGCGCAGAGCCCACGACGTCCGAGCAACGCCCACGGTGAGGCGGTGATTGATGTGGCGTCGGGGCATTGGGGTGAGTCGTTGTTGGCGGGGACGTATGTGGATTATGAGGTGGCGCCGCGGGAGTATGAGTTGAGTGTGGCGCAGACGGTGTTGCGGGTGCATAGTCGGGTGGCTGATTTGTACAACCAGCCGATGAATCAGACTGAGCAGCAGTTGCGGTTGACGATTGAGGCGTTGCGGGAGCGTCAGGAGGAGGAGCTGGTCAATAATCGGGAGTTCGGGTTGTTGCACAGTGCGGATCTGTCGCAGCGGATTCACACACGTACCGGCCCACCCACCCCCGACGACCTCGACGAACTGTTGGCATTGGTGTGGAAGGACTCCGAATTCTTCCTGGCGCATCCGCGTGTCATCGCCGCGTTCGGCAGGGAATGCAACCGGCGGGGAATCTACCCCCAAAGCATCGACATCAACGGCAACAAAGTTCCCTCCTGGCGCGGGGTCCCCATTTTCCCGTGCAACAAACTGCACGTCAGTGACACCCGCACGAGCTCGATACTGCTGATGCGCACCGGCGAGCAGAACCAGGGTGTCGTCGGGCTGCACCAGACCGGAATCCCCGACGAGTATCAGCCCGGTTTGTCCGTGCGGTTCATGGGCATCGACGACAAGGCCATCATCTCCTACCTCGTCAGTGCCTACTATTCCGCGGCCGTGCTGGTCCCCGACGCGCTCGGCGTCCTCGAACACGTCGAAATCGGACGCCAGGACTGATCATATGCGTCCCTTCGAACTCCCGGACTTCTACACACCCCACCCCGCCCGTCTGAATCCGCACGTCGACTCCGCCAGGACACACACCACACGATGGGCCCGGGAAACCGGACTGCTCAGCCGGCCCCGAAGCACGGCCACGGCCACCACGATTCCGGACGAAACCGAATTCGACGACCACGACTACGCCCTGTTGGCCGGCTACACCCACCCCGACGTCTCGACAGCGACACTGAACCTGCTCGCCGACTGGTACGCGTGGATGTTCCTCCTCGACGATCAGCTGCCACCCCACGACGAGCGCCCCGGCTCATCCACGGAAGCACGGCGAGACGTACAGCGCCTCCTCGGATTCCTACGCACCACCGCCGGATGCGTTCCCGAACCGAACACACCACTCGAACGCGGGTTGGCCGAGCTGTGGCAGCGTACAGCCGCAACGACCACTCCCCGACTGCTGCGACGCCTGGCCGCCGAGCTCCATATCCTGCTGACGGCACGAGTACATCAACCCTGCCGCCCACTCGAGTCGTTTCCCAACCCCGTCGACCACCTCCGCGGCAGCCGCCACTCGAGCGGAGCCCGCTGGGTGGCCACACTGGTCGAGTACCCCCTCGGCAGCCCGTTGCCGCTGGCTGTGGCCCGCAGCAGGCCGTTACGGCTGCTGCGGGAGTGCTTCGCCGACGCGCTGCGACTGTGCAACGACCTCTTCTCCTACCAACGCGAAACCCGGCAGGAACGAAAACGCGACAACACGGTACTGAGTGTCGAACGTTTCCTGGAATGTTCGCCCCAGCGAGCCGCCGAGATCGCCAACACCGTGCTGACCCGACGGGTGCATCTCTTCGAGATCACGCTGCACCGTGGTCTGCCCGCCCTGCTCAGCGAACACGAACTACCCGAACAGCAGCGCACAACCGTGTTGACCTATGTCAACGGGATGCGTGACTGGTTGGCGGGAGCACACGAGTGGCACTCGCTGTCCACTCGCTACATGAACACCGGGCCGATCCACACCACCCGGATACGGCAACCGGCAGGCCTCGGTTTCACCGCCACTGGCCACAACCCCCGACCGGTGACCACCACCGGCTCACCGATGGAGTCCGGCCGCTTCCGACCCCGGTGGGAACTCTTCCCATGGAGCACCCGAAGCCACGACACGAACCGGGCACCCACGAACCCGCTACTGACCCGGTTGCGCTCCCGGACCGCGAGCTGGGCCCAACGGCACGGCAGTTACGAAAACGCGTTTCCGAGCACCACACGCACCAACATCGATTACGCACTACTCGCGGCCAGAGTGCTCCCCCATGCGGGCGAGACCGAGCTGGCCCTGATCGCCGACTGGACTCTGTGGGCACGGTGGATCAACGACGGTGCCCACCGTGAGCGGTATCAACCGTGGCCACGACTGGCCGAATTCATGGCCCCTGATCCCACGAAGATGCCCAGCACCAGCGAACCGGCCGAACAGGCACTGGCCGAGTTGTGGACCCGCACCACCACGATCATTCCGAAACGGGCGCAGCCTCGTTTCCGACAACGCATCCGGAAATTCCTGCGTCACACGGCGGGCGAACCGTTCGAACCCGGCGGGAGCGAGGCCGCCGATCTGCTCGCTCCGCTGGAGACGCCACCCCGAACCGCTCGATCCCATTTTCGGTTGGCACTGACCGAACTGCGCCTGGGGCCGGACATACCCCCCAAAATGGTACGCAGCCCCGCGATGCGTTCACTGCGGCAAGTCTTCGCCGAGATCACGACCCTGCACCGGGATCTCGTCATCGCGCACCGCCGCAGCTTGCGCGAAAACCCTGTGGCAACGATACCGACACCAAGACGACCGTACGACGGGCGAAGACACCACGCCGTGAGCATACTGACCGATCTGCTGCGCAGACGGCAGCAACGATTCGAATCCCTGCTGAGCCGGGACATAGCCGGGGCCCGTGCCGAATACCGACTCTCCCCCACGGCCGGCAGGCAGCTCGACAGCTACCTCGACGATCTCGAACGCTGGATCACCGGTGAGTTGGGTTGGTTGCTGGAAACCGAGTGGCCCACCCACCACGCCGCACCCGCGCCCCAGGTGGCGCAGCGTCCCCTGCCCACCACCGATTGTCCCACCCCAACCGTGGATGTCTTCCCGGTCTAATCACCGCCGCCGTCCCGGCCGCGTGCGAAGTGTCCCAGCGCGGCCGGAGACCACCACACACGTTTTCCGTATCAGAGCAGATTGGTAATCACCCATCGTGACTGTTTCCGACCCGGACACCGCCGTTTCCCCCGAGCACTCCAGTCTCACCGTCGAAGCCGCTCGCAAACTGTCCACGACGACGAAGTCGACGCCGCAGATGCGGGGCATCACCTCGCGGTGGTTGCTGCGGATGCTGCCCTGGGTGCGAGTGGAAGCAGGCACCTACCGCGTCAACCGGCGGTTGACGTATCAGTTGGGTGATGGGCGGTTGACGTTTACCAACACCGGGGCTCAGGTGCGGGTGATTCCGCAGGAGCTGCGGGAGTTGCCGTTGCTGCGTGGTTTCGACGACGACTCGACCCTGTCGGCTCTGGCCGACCGGTTCGCGCAACACCACTACGATCCCGGCCAACTGATCACCGAACAGGGCCGGGACGCGGATCGGGTGGTGTTGCTGGCGCACGGTAAGGCCAACAAGATCGGTCCCGGGGAGTACGGTGACGACAGCGTGCTGGACGTGCTCGCCGACGGGGAACATCTCGGACAACGAATCCTGGTCGACGACGACGCCATCTGGCCCCACACCGTCAAGGCCATCACTGCCTGCACCGTGCTCACCCTGTCCCGACAGGACGCCCGGGAGATGACCGAACGTTTCGAGGACCTGTCCCGGCACCTACGACAGGCCGAAGCCCAGCCGACCCCACCCCACAACAAGCACGGTGAGGCGGTGATTGATGTGGCGTCGGGGCATTGGGGTGAGTCGTTGTTGGCGGGGACGTATGTGGATTATGAGGTGGCGCCGCGGGAGTATGAGTTGAGTGTGGCGCAGACGGTGTTGCGGGTGCATAGTCGGGTGGCTGATTTGTACAACCAGCCGATGAATCAGACTGAGCAGCAGTTGCGGTTGACGATTGAGGCGTTGCGGGAGCGTCAGGAGGAGGAGCTGGTCAATAATCGGGAGTTCGGGTTGTTGCACAGTGCGGATCTGTCGCAGCGGATTCACACACGTACCGGCCCACCCACCCCCGACGACCTCGACGAACTGCTCTCCCGACGCCGCAAATCGGAATTCTTCCTGGCGCATCCGCGCGTCATCGCCGCGTTCGGCAGGGAATGCAACCGGCGGGATGTGTCCCCCGCCACAACACAACGCGACGGTCATACCCTGCTCTCCTGGCGCGACGTGCCGCTGCTGCCCTGCGACAAGATCCCGATCAGCGACACCTCGACCAGCTCCGTGCTGGTGATGCGCACCGGTGAGGACAGTCAGGGAGTCGTGGGACTGCACCAGACCGGCATCCCCCACGAGTGCGCCCCCAGCCTCAACGCGCGGTTCATGGGCATCGACGACAAGGCCATCATCTCCTACCTCGTCAGTGCCTACTATTCCGCGGCCGTGCTGGTCCCCGACGCGCTCGGCGTCCTCGAACACGTCGAAATCGGACACTGATCCCCGCGACGACCTTCCGGAAAATCCCGGGAACTTCCCGAGATCGAACCTGATCTCGACATTTCGGTCACTCGACGAGCGGTTCCGCCTCCGAGCTTTCGAACCGCCCGAGACTCGCCGCGAACTCGGCCACTGCCACGACCACTCGTTTCGCCACCGGCCCGCGAGCCTCCTTTCCGCAAGGGATGATCACCTTGGCCACCATCGAAGACACCGACAACATCCGATCCAGCACCGAAATACTCGATTCCACTCGTGAACTGGTGCTTCCCAGTCTGCGCGCCGCCGTCGACCGGCTGTCCCCGGCAGCACGTGCCGTGGCCACCTATCACCTGGGCTGGCGGGACGAACACGGTACGCCCGTCCACGGTCAGAGCGGCAAGACGTTGCGTTCGGCGCTGGTGCTGCTCACCGCCGAGGCGGTGGGGGGCTCTGCCGAAGCGGCCGTGCCCGCGGCGGTGGGCGTGGAGCTGGTGCACAATTTCTCCCTGCTGCACGACGACGTCATCGACGGCGACGAAACCCGACGACACCGCCGTACCGCCTGGAGTGTGTTCGGCTCCGGAGAGGCGATCCTGGCCGGAGACGCCTTGCTGGCCACGGCCACCGACGTGCTCGTGGCCAGTGAGCACCCCGCGGCCACCGAAACGGTACACACCCTCAGCGGCACGGTGCGGACGCTGATACAGGGACAGAGCGCGGACCTGGACTTCGAACGTCGCCGCGACGTCACCCTGGCCGAGTGCGAAAGCATGGCCACTGCCAAAACCGGTTCGCTGTTGGGATGTGCGTGTGCGCTCGGGGCCTTGTTCGGGGGTGCGACAGGAGCGGGTGTGGACAAACTACACACCTTCGGCGAGTATCTCGGGCTGGCCTTTCAGCACGTCGACGACTTGCTCGGTATCTGGGGCGATCCGCGACAGACCGGGAAACCCGTCCACTCCGACCTTCGGGCCGGGAAGAAGACCCTGCCGGTGTTGGCCGCGCTGAGCAGCGACACTCCGGCCGCCGAGCAGTTGCGCACGTTGTACTACCGTGGGCATCCCCTGTCCGCTCCGGAAGTGGCCCGGGTGGCCGAACTCGTCGAGTCGGCCGGTGGGAAGCAGTTCAGTCTCGACGAGGCCGACCGGTTGTTGTCGTTGGCGTTGACCGAGCTGGCCACGGCGGGCACGGATCGGAAAGCCGGTCCTGAACTGGCGGAACTGGCCCGGGTGATCACTCGGCGGGATCGTTGAGAGGGGATCCGTTGATCACTCGCTCGGCCACGGGATAGCCTCCCCGTTGGACAAGGGCCGCCGCACCTCGTGATCGCACCCCGCCGATCGTGTCGGTACTGTCGCCACGGACACCGAAAGTCGCGGCACGGCCACGGAACACGCCCGGCCGCCGTGGCGGCGACAAGAGGTAATAAGTGCCACACTTTCCTGCTTCGAACCGCGCAATACCAGCTCAGCGGGGCCTCGGAGAGGTTCGCAGCACCGCTGTGATCTTGCTGTGTCGTTGTCCAGCGCAGACGGGTGGTGCTTTATCGCAGTGTTACCGGTAGGCTCTGTCACACCGGACGGGATCACCCACCGGTGTTACTGACCGTTGCTCCTATCACGAGTCAAGACGGATGACACTTCAAGACGACCGTGCTCGGACCTGGTTCCAGCCCATGGTGCCAACCGAACAACCGCACAGGGATGCCGTAGGCGACGCGGGGCCGCTGACCACCCGGATCGAGGGAGAACTCGTTTTCCCGGAGCAGCCACCGACCCCGGCGCCCTGGGCGGAACGGCTCGAAGTCACCCAGCCGTTCATACCCGCGATCCGTGACCAAACTCCGGAGTTCGCCAAACGGCTGACCGCCGAACCGGCGACCGCCGCTCCCCATCCGCCGGACGACTCGCCTACCGCCGGTACCACACCGGCAGGGGAACCGCAGTCGTCCGGGCCCGGCGAGACCACCGAATCCTCGGGTTCGTCGAACGGAGCAGCGGCCGGACAACCGCGGAAACGACGCAGCCTCGCCCGCCGCGTCGTGCGGCGGATCCTTGGCCCGGACCTGCTTCGTAAGGATCCGGCACCGAAGAAACGCTGAATCGTCTTCAGCTGAGATCGGGCATAATCGGAACGGTCCACAATCGACCGATTCCTCCGTAGCCAGGGAGCGCATTGTCCACAGCACCACCGGCCACGGCCGGCAGAGTCGATACCCTGCCCGCTCCCGGGCTCCGAGCCACCGGGCGGTTGCCGTTCGCCACGGTCTCCGTCGGGGTGATCGCCGTTGTTTTCGCCGTGGTGTGCGCGTTGACCACGGGCCGCTACGGTTACTTCGGCGACGAACTCTACTTTTTGGCCGCGGGGCATCACCCAGCGTTTGGCTACGTTGACCAGCCCCCCGGTGTGCCATTGCTGGCACGTGCCATGCAGGCCCTGTTCCCCGAATCGCTGAACGCGCTGCGAGCACCGTCACTGCTGGCCGCGGTCGGTTACATCGTGCTGAGCGCGTTGAGCGCCCGCGAACTGGGTGCCACCCGACTGACACAGGCGTGCGTGGCCGGGGTGGCCGCGTTGACCCCACATCTGGTGGCGTCGGCGCACCTGCTGGTGACCTACTCGTTCGACCAGACGATGTGGGCCTGGGTCGTGTGGTTGTTGCTCCGCTGGGCACGTCGCCACCACGCCGGAGAGCCCGCGAATTCGACGTTGGTGGCCGCGGGCGTGGTCACCGCCGTCGGGGTCCAGTTCAAACTCCTCATCCCCGTGTTGTGGCTGGTCGTGCTTCCGGTGGCGGTGCTGTTCGGTCCTCGTCGATTACCGCTTCGCCCCGGACTGTGGGTAGGAGGTGTGATCGCGGTTGGCTCGGTCCTGCCGGGATTGTGGTGGCAGGCGCGGCACGGCTGGCCCCAGCTGGCCATGGGGCGGGTCATCGACAGCGAAACCGGCGGTGCGTGGACGTTTCTCAACGCCTCGGTCAATCAGCTCGGCCCCGCGGGAACGGTGGTGGCGTTACTGGGGGTGTGTGGCCTGCTGGTCAGCCCGAAGTTGCGGCCGTACCGGTTCCTCGGCGTGACCGCGCTGGTGGTCACGCTGGTGTTCATACTGATCAGCGGCCGTTCCTACTACACTGCCGGGCTCTACGCCGTGCTGTTCGGGGCGGGTGCCGTGGTGGTGCAGCAATGGTGGTGGCGTCTCGACGTTTCACGGTACCGGTGGACTCGGTGGTCGCTGCCGTTGGTGGCGTTGGGGTGCTGTGCGTTGAGTCTGAGCACGGCCGTGAACACGCTGCCGCTGACCCCGGTTTCCCGGGTCAGCCCTCGCAATGTGGTCGTCACGGCCAGCCTCGGCTGGCCCGGCATCACCGAGCAGGTGGCCCGGGTCTACCGCGAACTGCCCGACGACGGTGTTCCCTCCGCTGTGGTCACCCATGACTACTGGTCGGCGGGAGCACTGCATCATTACGGGCCGGAGCGCGGGGTCTCCGAGGTCTACAGCCCCAGCCGCGGCTTCTGGTACTTCGGCAGGCCCGACGAAGCGGTGCGCCGCGTGGTGTATCTGGGTGGCGATCCGCAGCGACTGCGCCAACTGTTCGGCACGGTCCGTGCGGCGGGGTCGATCGAGACGGATCCGGCTTTTCGGACCTACTACGACAACATGCGTATCTGGGTGCTGCGGGATCCGAAGCTTCCCTGGTCGCAAATCTGGCCCCGCCTGCATCACATGAGCCTGTGGTGAACACCGCGGTTCGCCGCCTCGGTACGGCCCGCCACGCCTTCCGGTGCCCGCCGGAGTCGTGCCGCCGGAGGTGACGTGCGGCCCGCTGATTGACCTCCCCGGGGTGAGCCGTTCGTGATCGTCGCGGCCTCCCGGTTCGGAACGTAGCGAACACCACGCTCTCCTCGCCCACGCGTCGCTGCTCGGGAGATGTGCCGATGTGGCCGTCGATTACACCCGCCGTGGGCTCCTCCGCTGTCACGAACTGTTTTCAGTACGGCTACACGAGTTTTACGTCCCGACTTAACAAGAGTTTTCGGCTCGCCTAAAATTTTGGTTGTGGGCGACGTAGACAAGGGATCCTCGGTGGTGGCGAGCACGGCCACGACGCTGGACCGGCTCAAGCGGGGCCAGACCGCCACGGTGACAGCGGTGGACATCCACGGGCCCCAGCGACGGCGCCTGATGGACCTGGGGGTGCTTCCCGGCAGCCGCATCCACATCGATCGTGTCAGCCCGCTCGGCGATCCCACCGCCTATCTGGTACGGGGCAGCGTGATCGCGCTGCGCCGCGAACAAGCCCGCGGTATTCACATCACCGTCGAACAGGAGTGAGCACCGTGGCAGAAGACCTACCGCCTCCGAACGCGAGCCCACCGCACGCTGCGGGCGCGGCCTGCGGAACCTGCGTGTTCAACAACGCCGCCCAGCTGCGCGCGCTCGGCGTCGACGTCTCCGGCCACGAGCACGTGGTGGCGCTGGCGGGAAACCCGAACACCGGTAAAAGCACGGTGTTCAACGCGCTGACCGGGTTGCGTCAACACGTCGGCAACTGGCCCGGCAAGACCGTCGCCGGTGCCGAAGGGGGATTCGGGTATCGCCAACGACGGTACAAGCTCGTCGACCTTCCCGGCACGTACTCGCTGCTGTCCGACAGCCAGGACGAGGACGTCGCCCGAGACTTCCTGCTGTTCGGCCAACCGGACGTGACGGTGGTCGTCGTCGACGCCACCCGCCTGCAACGCAACCTCAACCTCGTGCTGCAGATCCTGCAGATCACCGGACGGGTGGTGATCGCCCTCAACCTGATCGACGAGGCCCACCGGCACGGCCTCACCCTCGACCAGCGCCACCTCGCACGCGAACTCGGGGTGCCGGTGGTGCCCATGGCGGCACGCAGTCACCAGGGGCTGGACAGGCTGCTGGAGGCGATCGAACAGGTCGCACTGGGCACGGTGGCCACCCGAGCGCGGCGCGTCCGCCACGGCGACGACCGCACCGAACGCGCCGTCTCCGAACTGGCCGCGCGACTGCGCAGGGAGCACCCCGGTCTGGCAAACCCCAGGTGGATCGCGTTGCGCCTGCTGGAAGGTGATCCGGATATCGAACGTGCCGTCACCGACGGCACCCTGCACCGACTGAGCAGCCCCACACCGCACGCCGTCTCTTCCGAAACGACAGGGACATGACCAGCTCCTCGATCCTCGACCACGCGGCGCGGCTGCGCGATGGCCTGCCCGAGGGATTCCGCGACGAGGTCGTCGAATCCCTCTACAACGAGGCCGCACGCATCACCGAAACCAGCGTCACCGAACACGACGACAAAACGAGACCGACCCTCGACCGCCTGCTCGATCGAGCCCTGACCCACCGAGTGTGGGGCTTCGCGGCGATGGGCCTGTTGTTCTTCGCCGTGTTCTGGTTCACCATCACCGGCGCCGCGGGCCCCTCGGGACTGTTGTCGAGCCTACTGGTCGACTACGGCCACAGCAGGCTGCACGCCCTGGCCGCTCCGCTGCCGATTCCGGGCTGGATGACCGGCCTGCTGCTGGACGGGGTGTATCTGTCCACCGCCTGGGTGGTGGCGGTGATGCTGCCCCCCATGGCCATCTTCTTCCCCCTGTTCACCCTGCTGGAGGACTTCGGCTACTTACCGAGGGTGGCGTTCAACCTCGACCGGCTGTTCGCCAAAGCGGGCGCGCACGGCAAACAGTCCCTGTCGATGATGATGGGCTACGGCTGCAACGCGGCCGGGGTGACCGCCACCAGAATCATCGACAGCCGTCGGGAACGGCTGATCGCCGTCATCACCAACAACTTCAGTGTCTGCAACGGGCGCTGGCCCACCCTCATCCTGATGGGCACGATCTTCATCGGGGCGCTCGCCCCACCCGCCCTGGCGGGCCTGATCGCCGCGGCCAGCGTGGTCAGCGTGGCGTTTCTCGGTGTGCTGGTCACCCTGCTGGTGTCCTGGGCGCTGTCGAAGACGGTACTGCGTGGCCACAGCTCGACCTACTCCTTGGAACTACCCCCCTATCGCCCGCCGAAGGTGTGGCGCACCCTCTACACCAGCCTCATCGACCGCACGTTGAAAGTGCTGCGCCGCGCGGTGGTCATGGCCGCCCCCGCCGGAGCGGTCGTCTGGCTGATCAGCAACGTCACCGTCGCCGACGCGAGCATCGCCGCGCACCTGGTGAGCGCCCTCGACCCGTTGGGATGGGTGCTCGGTCTCAACGGCGTCATCCTGCTGGCCTACCTCGTGGCGATCCCCGCCAACGAGATCATCATCCCCACCATCCTGATGCTGACGATGACGCTGGGCCCCAACCTGTTCGACGCGCAGCAGGGCGTGATACTCGAACTCGGCGCCGCCCAGACCCACACGGTGCTGACCCAGGCCGGAGGGTGGACCCTGCTGACCGCGGTGAACCTGATGCTGTTCAGTCTGCTGCACAATCCTTGCAGCACCACCATCCTCACCATCTGGAACGAAACCAAAAGCCCGAAATGGACCACGGTGGCCACACTGCTGCCCATCGCGCTGGGCTTCGCCGTCACCGGGATGACCGCGACCGTGACGCGCCTGGCGGGCTGGGTATAGCCCCGAGCCCACCGCCTTTCCCGGTGCGGACGAACAGGTGGGGCGGGCTGCGGCGCCGAGCTCGTCCCCGAGCGGGGCGGGAAATCAGGACCGCGCCAAGTGGGCCTCCAGCGCGTCGACACCGGCCACGGCACCGCCACAGCCCCGTAGGCCCGCCGCGGTGGCGGTGACCGTGGCGCGCAGATACTCATCGCCCGCGATTTCGTCGACGGTCTTGCGCAGCGCGGCGGCGTCGGCGCCCTCGGGCAGCCGTCGTGCCAGCCCCAGTTTCTCGACCTGTTCGGCGTTGGCGCGCTGCTCGACCATCTGCGGATAGGTCACCAGCGGCACCCCGTGATACAGCGACTCCATCGTGGAGTTCATCCCAGCGTGGGAAACGAACACGTCGGCGTGCCGCAGCACCTCGACCTGGGGAAACCGAGGGCGCACGTCGAAATTGTCGGGCAGCGCGCCCAGCTCGCCGGGCTCGATCCGGTCGCCGATGGACATCGCCACCTGCCAACCGCTGTCACCGAAGGCCCGCAGGCAGTCGCGGTAGAACTCGGGGCGCTCGTTGAACGCGGTCCCCAACGAGATGAACAGCAACGGGGCCTGCTCGTCGCGGGGTGTGAAGGAGTCGCCGCGGGCCCGGTTACCCATCGACGGCCCCAGAAACCGGAAACGTTCGTCGAAGGTCTCGGCCGCGGGCTGGAACTGGTGGGGCACGAAAACCAGGTTCAACCCAGCCGGGTTGGGCGAGAGCAACGAGTCCGGGGGCGAGACGCCGAACTGCTCGGCCAGTTCGCGATGCCGGGCGGCGACCTCCCGCAGCGCCGGGTGTTCCGGGTCGAAGTCCTCGGGTAGGAAGTACCGCATCAGCGAGAACCGCTCGTTGGCGGCGAAGCTGGGAAGCAGCGCCACGGCGGGCACCCCCAGCGCTTCGGCCAGCATGGGCCCGCCCAGACTCATCATGTCGTAGCACACGGCTTCCGGCGGATCCTCGACGAAGTGCCGCCGCAGCACCGGCAGGCTGTCCCGGGTGTGGTCGAGCATCATGTGCATCATGTAGGAGATCATCTCGACGGTGATCTCGTCGAATGACTGGGTCGGTGGCATGGGCGGGTCCACCCCCACGTCGACCCCCTGGGCGCCGCTGTCCTCCACGGTCTGCAATTTGCGCTGCCCTGTGGCGTAACTGACCCGATGGCCCCGGCGACACAGCTCCTCCACCAGCGGCAGACTCGGATTCACGTGCCCGTCGAGTGGCGGCGCGACGAACGCGAAATGGCGGGGCATACATCCTCACAACGACATCGGGAGAAATAATGACACGACTGCCGGTTTCCGCGTTCGATTATTCCCCGACGGCTCCGCCCACGCCCGTACATCCCCCCAAACGTGACATCATCAACATCGCCGTATGGTGCGAATACGCCAAAACGGGCGTCCGGTTCGCAGGTGCTTCACTCGTTCGCCGCACCGGCGGGAGAAACGTTTCCGTTCCGGTGCTACCGCGTGTTCCCCTCGGGGGCGACGACCACCACGTCGATATCGTTGTCCTCGAACGCCCGGACCAGGCTCGGTTCGGCCTCGGTGTCGGTGACCAGTGTCGTTCGCCGTGGTAACCGTGCCCACGAGTGGAAGGGGCGTCTGTCGAGTTTGGCGGCGTGCACCAGCACATAGACGTGTTCGGCTCGGTGGGCCATGAGCTCTTTGAGTCTGGTCTGCTGCAGGTCCATCTCGCAGATGCCCCGGTCGGGGGTGACGCCGTCGGCGCCCAGGAACACCCGGTCGAAGGTCATGCGCTCCAGGGCCGCTTCGGTCAGCGGACCGACGAATCCCTGGCTGACGTGCCGCAGGGTCCCGCCCAGGCATTCGACGTGCAGCTGCGAATCGGCCAGTTCCTGCAGCACGGTCAGACCGGTGGTGACCACGGTGATGTCGTGGGCACCGCGTAGGTGTCGAGCGAGCGCACCGGTGGTGGATCCGGAGTCGAGCAGCACCGTCTCCCCAGGTCGTATCCGGCCGGCCGCCCACCCGGCGATCGCGTGTTTGGCTTCGAACGATTCCCCGCTGCGCTGGCACAACGACGGTTCCTGCCCCGGGCCCACCGGCATCGCCCCACCGTAGGTGCGTGCCAGCTGCCCGGCGGACTCGAGCTGGGCGAGGTCACGGCGGATCGTCGAGGCCGTCACACCGAATGTGTTGGAGAGTTCGTCGACACTGGCCAGCCCCGAGGTGGTGGCCATGCGGACGATGGCGGCCCGGCGGTCCCGCGATTCCCGAGACATGCTCCTCCTGCCTCAAACGGCCACGGACAGCTCGGCGGCCTGGGACAGGGCCTCGATCATGCTGTCCACGTCGGCTTTGCCGGTACCGGCGATGTCGAAGGCGGTGCCGTGATCCACCGAAGTCCGGATGACCGGCAGCCCCACCGTCACGTTCACCCCCGCCTCGATCCCCAGCAGTTTCACCGGAGCATGCCCCTGATCGTGATACATCGCCACGATCAGATCGTAATCGCCGCGACTGGCCAGGAAGAACGCCGTGTCGGCCGGAAGCGGCCCGTGGACGTCGATCTCGTCGGCCCGTAGCTTCTCCAGCGCGGGAACGATCTTGTTCTCTTCCTCACGGTAGCCGAACAGCCCGTTCTCCCCAGCGTGCGGATTGATCCCGCACACCCCGATCCGCGGTGCGGGGGTGCCCGCCGCGCGAATCGCCTGGTGCCCACGCAGCACGGTGCGTTCCACCAGGCCGGGTTCTATCCGGTCCACGGCATCGACCAGCCCGACGTGAGTGGTCACGTGCACGACTTTGACCCGAGGGGTCGACAGCATCATCGACACTTCCTCGGTTCCGGTCAGCTGCGCCAGCAGTTCGGTGTGCCCCGGGTAGAGGTGCCCGGCGGCGTGCAGGGCTTCCTTGTTCAATGGCGCGGTGCAGATCCCCTGCACCTGCCGCTGGACGGCCAGTTCGGCGGCCATGCGCACGTAGTGGTAAGCGGCGTTGCCCGCGGCCGGTGACACCTCGCCCCACGGCAGCTCGGTCGGAAGCAGCCCGGGGTCGATCACGTTGATCCGTCCCGGAAGGAACACCGCCTCCGAGGTGGAGTCCACGGGCACGACCTCCGGCTCCCTGCCCGCGCTCGCGGCGGCCAGCCGCAGCCGTTCGGTGTCTCCGAGTACCACGGGCCGGCATCGAGCGGTGATCGTCTCGTCGAGCAGCGCTCCGACAATGACCTCCGGGCCGATACCGGCACCGTCGCCCATCGTCACGGCGATCAGCGGGCTGTGGGCAGTGTTCATGCTCAACCTTCCCAAGTTGGACGTAGGTGCCTGACGATCCGGACGAGACTGTCCGGGCCGCCGAAACTTCCCGGGCGTGTGACCACCGACGTTCCGTCGGGGGTGTGGCTGTGTACGGCGCCGTGATGAATTTGGCCGCGAGCCCGAAGCGCGTCGACCCCGACGGCATCGAGCACTCTGCGCGCGGTCTCACCGCCGGTCAGCACCAGATCGACCGGCGAGTCGCAGTCGGTGACTGCTCGTCGTGCCGTCTCGGCCAGCAGCCGCACGAACGTTCGGGAACGCCCTGCCACAACCTCCCCGCCGAGCGGGGCGGTGAGCACCACCGGCCCCCGGCGCAGTTCCGAGCGGAGGCGGGCGTGCACGTCGGCGGTGAGTTCCTCCGGCGTCTCGACCACGTCGAGTTCGATCAGTCGCGCGCCGAGATCGGTCAGTACGCGCACTTGTTCGACGGCACCGGGCTCGGCGGTGCCGACCACGATCAGCAGGGGCCGTTCGGACGATTGGCGGGCCGGGGCGGGCTCGCGAGCGGGTGGGGCGGCTTCTTCGGACATCACGCGTCCGATCGCGGCGGCGAGGCCGCCACTGCCGACCAGCCGAGGACTCGAAAGGCACGAGGCGGCGGCGACCACCGTGTCCAGGTCGGTGTCGGTCTCGGCGTCGCAGACGGCGACCAGTCCTTGCGCGGCGCATTCGGCGATGGCGGCGTGCAGCTCGGGGGAGCGCACGGTGTCCAGATCCAGTTCACGGCAGGCGCTGGGGGCGATGGCTTGTGCCAGGTTTTCCGGCGCGGTGGTCTCCTCGACCCGCCACGTCCGTGTTCGCCGCAGGGGCTGCCCGTGCACGTGGATCACACCGTCGCGAACCGTGCGTCCGGCGATCGGCAGCGACGGGGCGAGTACCACGGGCCCGCCGCGGGCGGCCCGGATCACGGCGCCGATGTTGCCGCGTGCCAATGAATCGATCTTGAGTAACACCGGCGTGTTCCCGGAGGTTTCCGCGGCAAGTGTTTCGCGGACGGCGTGCTCGGTCCGCGCGGCGCTGGACTGGCGGGTGTCGAGATCCAGGACCAGCGGGCCCGTGCGTTCCTCCCCGGAGCCCCACAGTGGGAACTTATGCGTATTTCGCGCATCTCCGGGGGTGACGGGTGAGCGTAGTTCGATGCGGATCGATGCCGTCCGTGACAGCGCCGCCGCTGTCTCAGCGGCCCCGGACAGGTCATCCGCGAGAGCTAAAACGCCAGTACAAAGCGTTTTATTCATTGCTGACTCCTCTCGGGATGCACGCTCGCCACGACTCGCTTTTCGCTGGGGCGTCGCTGGAAACGTTTCACTGCTGTCCGTTTCTGCGTGAATCACGCTACGACAGTTGCGCGATTCACGCAATCATGTCAGGGTGTTCCAGGTAACACCGAGGGCCACGAACCCGGTGCGGCACGAGGAAAGGTCAACGATGGCCCCACATCGGCTTGCCCTGCCCGTGACCGTCTTCCCGGTCGGGCCAAGGACCTGGCGGCGAAGACCACCGCGCTCCCGCCGTGCTCACCCGCGGAAAACGCGAGGCGATCCCTCGAGACCGAAACCGTTCGGCGAGACGGCCACCCCGGTGCCCTCGGCCCCGGAACACCGAAACGGGGACAGCCCGCCACCCACCGGCAAAATCCGCAGGCCGCCCGCCCGTCCCACTCATCTGCGCCCGGGGCGGGCCGTAAGGAAGGAGTGAACATCCGTTGCACCTCGAATGCGGCGAAGCCATGCCCGCGGCCACCACAACCACACATCCGGTGCTCGGCACCATGAACTTCGGCGACACCGTCGACCGATCCGAAGCCGCACGCATACTCGACACAGCCCTGGAATCCGGCATCACTAGTGTCGACACCGCCAACGGCTACTCCGGCGGGCACGCCGAAACGATGCTCGGCGAGCTACTGCACACCCGCCGGGACCGGATCGTGCTCGCGACCAAGGCGGGCATTCCCCACCCGGACGCGGGAGACCACCCGCCGCTGTCGCCACCGGGACTGCGGGCGGCCGTGGAGGGCAGCCTGCGACGACTCGACGTCGAACACATCGACGTGTTTTACCTGCACCAGCCCGACCGCTCCACCCCGCTGAGCGAAACGCTGTCGACCATCGCCGAACTCACCACCGAAGGCAAAATCACCACGTTCGGCGTGTCCAACTTCGCCGCCTGGCAAATCGCCGAGACCAACCGAACGGCCGACCGGCTCGGCACCGCCCGCCCACAGACGGCCCAACAGCTGCACAACCTGCTGGCCCGCCGCATGGAGGAAGAATACGCCGAGTTCGCCACCACCACCGGACTGTCGACCGTGGCCTACAACCCGCTGGCGGGAGGACTGCTGACCGGCAAACACCGGTTCGACGCCTCCCCCGGCTCGGGACGCTTCGGCGACTCGCGACTGGCCGGGATGTACACCCAACGGTACTGGAACCCCGAACTGTTCCAGGCCGTGGACAGACTCCACGACATCGCCGAACAAGCCGGACTGCGACTACCCGAGCTGGCGCTGCGCTGGCTGGTGGGCAGACCCACCACCGACGCGCTGCTGCTGGGCTGCTCGAGCGCCGCTCAACTACGGACCAATTTGGACACGATGCGGGCCGGGCCGCTGCCCACCGACGTGAACGAAGCCTGCGACGAGGTGGGGACGGCGCTGCGCGGCCCCATGCCCGCCTACAACCGCTGACTCCCCCGCGAAAACACGGAAATCACCATGAACACCATCGGCCCGGCCGAGCGATGGCAAACGCAGACCACATTGCTGTCCGCACCCACCACCCAGTCCCATGCCGCCAACCTGATGCCGCTACCCAACGGTGAACTGGGCTGCACCTGGTTCGCAGGCACCCAGGAAGGCATGTCCGACATCGACATCTGGTTCGCACGAGGGCGCCGCGACGGCACGTGGACCACCCCCGAGCGCGTCTCGGCCGACCCGCACCACTCCGAACAGAACCCCGTGCTGTTTCCGACACCGCAAGGCCGGCTCTGGCTGCTCTACACCGCCCAACACGCCGGCAACCAGGACACCGCCGAAGTGCGGCTGCGCGTCTCCACCGATCACGGGTACAGCTTCTCACCCGCCCACACCCTGGTCCCGGCGAGCGAGTCACGAGGCGTGTTCATCCGCCAGCCGATCGTGGTGCTGGACTCGGGACGCTGGCTGCTGCCGATCTTTCACTGCCCCCGCCCGGAACACGGCAAGTGGCGGGGCGACGACGACAGCAGCGCGGTGCTGGTCTCCGACGACGGCGGAGAGAGCTGGCACCACCACGAGATCCCGCACAGCACCGGATGCGTGCACATGAACATCGTCCGGCTGCCGGACACGACGCTGCTGGCCCTGTTCCGCCGCCGCCAGGCCGACACCATCCACGCCAGCCGCTCCACCGACGGCATCACCTGGAGCGTTCCCGAACCCACCGAGCTGCCCAACAACAACTCCTCGATCCAGGTCACGCCGCTGCGCGACGGGACCCTGGCGCTGGCCTTCAACGCCAGCAGCGCCGCCGACGCCACGGCCCGCCGCACTTCGCTGTACGACGAGATCGACGACGAAACCGGCACCGACCAGGACCCGCCGTCGACCGCGTTCTGGGGAGCTCCCCGCGCACCGATGACCCTCGCGTTCTCCACGGACGGCGGCCGCAGCTGGCCCTACCGGCGCGACATCGAAACCGGGGACGGCCACTGCCTGACCAACGACTCCCGCCACGGCGCCAACCGGGAACTGTCCTACCCCTCGATCGTCCAGACCGCCGACGGTGACCTGCACGTCGCCTACACCCACTTCCGGCAGGCCATCAAACACGTGCGCCTGCGGCCGGGACAGGCCCGCACCTAGCAGCCCCACCCCTTGGAACCACCATGAACCACGACTCACACACCCCCACAGACGCCGCCACACCCACCGCCCCACCACCCACCGGTTTCACCGACTACGTCAAAAGCCTGGGACCCGGCATCGTCGTGGTCGTGTCCTGGCTCGGCACCGGGGACTTCATCAGCGCCTCGGTAGCCGGGTCCAACTTCGGCTACGCGCTGATCTGGACACTGCTGATCGCGATCCTGTCGCGGTACTTCATCGTGTCCACGATGTCGCGGTACCAACTGTGCAACAGCGTCGGTGACGAGACGATCCTCGACGGGTACGGCCGCGTCTGGCGCGGATTCCCGACCTACATCGGCGCGACCACCTGTGTACTCGGATTCGTCTACGTCTCGTTTTTGCTCATCGCCGCCGGAACAGCGCTGGACCACCTGTTCGCAGCGGTCGTCCCCGCGGGGCAGTGGGGAACGTTTTGCTGGGCCATCCCCACCGCGGCCGCCGCCCTGTGGCTGGCCTCCCGACGCGACGGGCACTACCGCGCACTGGAGATCGTGGCACAACTGACCATGGCGGTGCTGGTGCTGAGCTTTTTCGTCGCGCTGGTGGGCACCGGCGTCGACTTCGGCGAACTGTTCGGGGGACTGCTGTTCGAACTGCCCCCCGGTGAGGCGGGCTACATCACCGCGGCCAGCACCGCCGTGGGACTGATCGGCGCGGTGGGAGGATCCGCCGCCAACCTGCTCTACCCCTACCTGATGCACGAGAAAGGATGGCGCGGTCAGAGCTACCGCAAACTGCAGCGCATCGACCTGCGTTTCGGCACCCTGGTGATGTTCGGACTCGTGCTGGCCGTGTGGGTGGTGGCCGCCGAAACACTGCACGGAACGGAGCAGGGCGTGTCCTCGGCGGACGGGCTCGCCCTGATGATGGAAAAAGCCATCGGACCGGCGGGACCGCCCATCATGTGGTGCGCGGTCTTTTTCACGGTGTTCAACAACATCGTCACCCAGCCACGGGTATTCGTCCGCATGTTCGTCGAATCGCTACACAAATCCCGCCCCGACAGGGCCGAACACATCCGACTGCGACACCGGATGCCCGCGAACGCGCACAAGGAGCTCTTCCTGCACGACCGCGTGTTCTGGATCGTGTTCCTGTTGATCATGACGGTGCCCCTCGTGTTCTCGCTGCCGTTCATGCCCGGCATGGTGGTGCTGACCCTGCTGGGCAACTCCGTCAACGTGCTGACCGTGCCCGCCGTCATCATCGGTCTGATCGTCATGACCACCCGGCGCGATCTGATGCCCGCCTCCCACGTCAACAAGTGGTGGCAGACCACGACCCTGGCCCTGATCGGCGCGATCGGCCTCTGGGCGACCTACCAACTGATCCTCAGCGTCGTGAACCTGCTCGGCTGAACAAACCCCCGAAAACAACCACCACCCCACCTCACCGGAAACGACCGCCCCTCCAGAAAGGAACGAACATGACCACCGCGGAATTCGCGCACAAACTCCGCACCAGGCAACCACTGCTGGGATACTGGTCCGTGCTGGACGCGCCGGTGGCCACCGAACGCCTCGCACGGCTGGGCTACGACTACATCGCCATCGACGGCCAACACGGGCTCGTGGGCTACACCGGAATCCTCAACGGAATCATGGCCATCGACGCGGGCGGGCAAGCAGCCGGCGCCGTCAGAGTCGAAGCCAACGACCCCGCCACGATCGGACGTGCGCTCGACGCGGGCGCGGCCGCCGTCATCGTGCCGCTGATCGACACCGCCGACGACGCCGCCACAGCCGTGGCCGCCACCCGCTACCCACCGGAAGGCAACCGCTCCTACGGGCCGATGCGCTCCGGTCTGCGCCTGGGACCCCGCCCCGCCGAAGCCAACACCGCCACAGCCGTCCTCGCGATGATCGAGACCTCCCGCGGCTTGGCCAACCTCCACGACATCTGCGCCACCCCCGGGCTGGACGGAGTCTACGTCGGACCATCCGATCTGTGCCTGGCCGTGGGCGGCGCCTTCCCCGGCGATCCCGCCGTCACCGAGACCTTCGAACAAGCGGTCACCGACATCCGACAAGCCGCGGCCCAGGCAGGCATCGCAGCGGGAATCCACACCCCCGACGGGGACACCGCGGCCCGACGCCTGACGCAGGGCTACACCTTCGCCAGCATCGCCTCCGACCTGGTTCACCTGGAAAAAACCGCTGCGAACCACCTCAACGCCGCACGTTCGTAACACCCGACGAAAACCCCTGCCCAGGCCGGAATCCTTTCCACACTCCTTTCCGAACCCCACGAGCACACGAAAGTCCCGCCATGCCCTCGATCCTGATCACCACCCCCACCTTCGGCCGCTACTCCGACGAGCCGCGCCGCGTCCTCGACACCGCTGCGGACGTGATCCACCCCCACGACAACCTCCCGATGCCCACCGACGAACTGCTCGAACGGATACCACGCGCCGAGGCGCTGATCGTCGGAATGGACACCATCGACACCCACACCCTCGACACCGCACCCCGGCTGCGCATCATCGCCAAACACGGGGTCGGTGTGGACACCATCGACGTCGCCGCCGCACAAGACCGCGGCATCCGCGTGGTCTCCGCACCGGGCAGCAACGCCCGCGCCGTGGCGGAACTCGCGTTCGCCCTGCTGCTGGCCGCCGCCCGGGGCCTGACAACCACGCACACCGCGGTGCTGCGCGGCTCGTGGCCGAAACCGTTCGGCCCCGAACTGGCGGGCAAAACACTCGGCATCATCGGGTTCGGCCGCATCGGTCGACTGCTGGCCGGATACGCAGCCGCCTTCGGCATGCGCGTGCTGGCCCACGACCCGCACCTGCCCACCGAGGAGATCTCCACCCACGGCGCGCAACCCGCCGAATTCGACGAGTGCCTCGGCCAAGCGGAATTCCTCAGCCTACATCTACCCGGCGACCCGACCGGGCCGCCACTGCTCGATCACGCCGCGCTGGCGGCGATGAAACCAGGCGCGGTGCTGGTCAACACCGCCCGCGGCGGGCTCGTGGACAACACCGCCCTGGCCGAGCTGCTGCGACGCGGCAGGCTCGGCGGAGCGGGCATCGACGCCTTCACGGTCGAACCGCCCCACAACGACCCGCTGCTGACCGCCCCCAACGTCGTGCTGACCTCCCACATCGGGGCCTGCACCAACGAGGCCAACCGCGACATGGGCGTGATGGTGGCCGAAGACGTCGTGCGGGTGCTCAACGGGCAAGAACCCGCACACGAAGTCACCCACCCCACCCGCAACTGAGCCCCCGGCTGCCCGACCGGTCTCCGCACCGAAAGGACACCCCGCCGATGAGCGACAACACCACCGACAACACCGACACCGAACCCGACAGAACCGACCCCTACGCGCTGCACCCGGACAACGTACGGGAGGCCCCTACCTCGCTGCGGGGACGCCTGCGCCACCTGGGTCCCGGCCTGGTCCTGTCGGCCGCCGTGGTCGGCTCCGGTGAGCTGATCGTGACCACCTCGCTGGGAGCCCGCGCCGGGTTCGTGCTGCTGTGGCTGGTGATCATCAGCACCGCCGTGAAGGTGTGGGTACAGCTGGAGCTGGCCCGCTGGACCATCCTCACCGGAAAACCCGCCCTACGAGGGTTCAACCAGATCCCGCCCCGCCTCGGTCCGGTGGGCTGGATCAACTGGCTCTGGATCGGCATGGACTTCACCAAGATGATCCAGCGAGGCGGCATCATCGGCGGTGTCGCCGTGGCCTGCTCGATCCTGTGGCCCATCGTCGGCCCACCGCTGAGTTTTACCTCCGTGCTGACCTGGACCGTGCTGATCACCGCCGGGCTCGTTCTGCTGCTGCGCAGCGGCCGCTACAGCATCGTCGAACGCAGCGCGATGCTCGCCGTCGGTTTCTTCACCGTCACCACCGTCGCCCTGGCGCTGGGCCTTCCCCTGACTCCCTTCTCCTACGGCACGGCCGAACTCGGCGAGGGACTGCGGTTTTTCATCCCCACGGGAACCCTCGGCATCGCCGTGTCGATGTTCGGCCTCACCGGAGTGGGCGCCGACGAGATGACCACCTACACCTACTGGTGCCTGGAGAAGGGCTACGCCCGCTGGACTGGGCCCGACGACGGCACCGAACGGCGCGCCCGCCGCGCCGAGGGATGGCTGCGCGTGATGCGTCTGGACGTGTTCGTCTCCTGGCTGGTGTGCACGGTGTGCACTCTCTCGTTCTACGTGATCGGCGCCGCCGTGTTGCACCCGCAGAACCTGGTTCCCAGCGGCAACGACATGATCAGCACACTGTCCAGGATCTACACCGACACCATGGGCCCCTGGGCGCAGTACCTGTTCCTGTTCGGCGCCATCGCCGTCCTGGGAGCAACAGCGATCGGCTCCTCGGCCAGCGTCCCCCGACTGTGGACGAACACGTTGGGACTGCTCGGCGTGATCAACTGGGAGGACCCGGTGGTGCGGCACCGCACCATACGAATCCTGACCACCGCGTTCCCCCCACTGTGGGCCGCGTTCTACCTGTTCGCGCAGTCACCGGTACTGATGGTCCAGATCGGCGGCGTGGGAAGCGGCGTTTTCCTGATCGCCGTGGTCATCGCGGTGTGGCGACTGCGCGCGCTGGAAGTGGACAGACGCTTCCGCTCCGGCCCGATCCCCACCGCTGCTCTCGTGGTCAGCAGCCTGGCGATCGCGGTGTTGGGGATCTACACCGTGGCCGAGGTCGTCGGGGTGAGCCCGGGCTGAAGTCCACCCCAGCACCGTGACCGATGAGCACGGTGCCCAGCGGCTCGCCGCGCGCACCGGGCCCGAGCACTTCCCACAGCCTCGGATACGCAATGTGCCGATGCTGCTGGAGGCGGGAACCACATATACGGGAAAGGAGGGAACGGCGAGGTACCGGCGCTGACCAGCCCCGTCCCCCAAGCCGAGTCATGCGTGTTCAGCTCAGCCCGAGGGTCGGGGCGAGTTCACGCAGCACCGGCAGCGGGTCGGCGGCAAGATCGTCGCCCAGTACCTGGATCAGCACGTGGTCGGCTCCGGCGTCCAAATGCCGCTGCACGTGCGCGGCCACCGCCTCGGCGTCGCCCATGGCGACCATGCCCTCGGCCAGCCTGTCCGAGCCGCCGACGACCAGGTCGGACTCGTCGAATCCCTGCCGCAGCCACGAGTTCTGGTAGTTCGGCAGCTGCGAGTACATGTGCAGGTGCTGGTGCGCACGCCGCAGACCGGTCTCCCGATCCGTGGTCAGCGCGACGGCCTGCTCGCTGACCACCCACTTGTCGGGACCGAGCAGTTCGCGGGTGCGCGCTGTCTGCTCCGGCGCGACCAGATACGGGTGAGCCCCGTCGGCGGCGGTACCGGACAGCTCGATCATCTTCGGTCCGAGCGCTGCCAGCAACCGGGCCGGGCGCTGCGCCCCCGGTTCGATCTCGGCCGGGACGGCGTCCATGGTCTGTAGGTAGTCGCGCATGGTGCTCAGCGGCCGGGAGTAGGAGCCGGCGTAGCTGTGCTCCACCAGCGGGGCGTGGCTGACACCCAGACCCAGCACGAAACGACCCGGGTGCAGCGCGGTGAGGGTGCGGGCACCGGACTCGCCGGCCGCCGCGCTGCGGGCGTGGATGTTGGCGATGCCGGTGCCGACCACCAACCGTTCGGTGCCGCCCAACAGCGCGGCGGCCTGGGTGAACGTTTCCTTACCACCGGCTTCGCCGTAGAACAGCGAACCGTAGCCGAGCCGTTCGATCTCGCGGGCACGGGTGATCACATCGTTGATCGCCCACAGGTCGCTACTCCACCACACACCGACGCGAGAACCGAAGTTGATCTGGGCCATGCCGCCGAGCCTACCGGCACCCGCCGGAAGCCCGCACGATCAACCCAGCACGGTTCCCCGGTCGTGCCGCGGGAATCACCATCGATGAGCTCACCCGAGCCCGGCACGAGGACCTCACCACTCGGCAACCCGGTACCTGAGCCGCCCGGTGACGTTCCTGCTTCGCGTCATGCGTTCGAAAAATCGCCAACTGGCCACTGGAGCATTCGTCGATGACCACACCGAGCACGTCATGAGATCGGGTAGATGATCGAACGCGTAAAAGGCTTTGCGCGTCGCTCTTTTTCGGCCGAGGCTGGCGCGATGGTTGCGCGGAAAGAGCTCGGGCGTACGAGATATAGCGAGGTTTTCGCCGAACCCGAGTTTCGGATTGTCCTGGTGGGCAATCTGCTCATGCTGCTGGCCGAGACGTTGCGGACCCTCGCGCTGTCGGTGGTGGTCTTCGACGCCACCGACTCCACTGTGCTGAGCGCGATGACTTTCGGGGCCGGGTTCCTCCCGCAAGCGGTCGGTGGCAGCACGCTGACGGCTCTGGCCGACCGACTGCGACCACGCCGACTGCTCGTGGCCTATGACCTGCTGCAAACCGCGGTCACCGGGATCCTTGCCGCGGCATGGCTACCCATCTGGGCGGTGCTGCTGGTGTTGGCCGTGGCCGGAACCCTCTCCCCACTTCGGTCGGCCTCGACCGGGGCGGTGCTGCCGGAGATCCTGACCGGAGACCGCTATGTGCTCGGGCGATCGATCGTGCAGACGATCTCCTCGACCACGCAAATCGCCGGTTACGCGGTAGGAGGCGTGTTGCTGGCCTTGCTGAGTCCACAGGTCGCCCTGCTGCTGGCCGCGGGCAGTTACCTGCTGGCCGCGGCTCTCTGGCGGCTCGGCCTGCACCACCGCGCAGCCCGAACACCCGAGCTCGCGCTGCGCACCACGGTCATCGAGACGTGGCGCACCAATGTTCATCTACTGCGCGGCGACCGAAACACGCGCGGCCTGCTGCTGGGGCTGTGGCTGCCGATCGCCGCCTTGGCCGGGGCCGAGGCCACACTGGTCGCCTATGCCGCACGCGCGGGCCTTCCGGAGGGCAGCGCCGGCTATCTCCTCGCGGCGCTGCCGGTTGGCATGGTGGTCGGAGATGTGGCCATCGCCCGACTGTTCCGCCCCGCCATGCGCGCACGCCTGGCTTTGCCACTCGCCCTGCTGGCCGGTACACCGCTACTCGCCTTCATCACACGCCCCGGACTCGTCGTCGCGATGGCCCTGCTCGTCGCCGAAGGAACATGTGTCGCCTACTCGCTGCCGTTGCAGGCAGCTTTCGCCGAACTCGTCCCCGAGCAGCTGCGCGGACGAGGCTTCGGTCTGTTCAGCAGCGGGCTCATGACATCCCAGGGGCTTGGCGCCGCGCTCGTCGGCGCCCTCGCCTCCGCCATCGGGCCAGCATTGGCCATCACCGCGGCGGGCGGCCTGACAATAATGACCGTGCTCCTGCTACGCCGATCGTTCACCGCTTCACGGCTGCTTCACCCAACTCCATGAGCTGTCCGCCACGGCGCGGGGATTCAGAGTTCAACACCAGGCCGAGCGCGCCGAGTGTCACCCAGCTCGCCTCCTGCGGGAACGAACGACAGTGGTCAACCCGGTGACCAGCCCCGTTCCGGCCAGCATGCCGACGAACACCAGCACCGCGCCGACCCCCCACAGTCCGCTGCTGTCGGCACCGGCGGCCGTCCACGACCAGGCCGCGGTAAACGACAGCGGCATGATCACAAGCACCAGCCACCAGGGCAGCCGTCCCGTGGCGAGCACACCCAACACGACCAGGCACACCACGCAGCCGATCACCTGCCACGCCTGATAAGGACCGCCAGTCACCCCCGTCACCGGATCGGTGTGATACCCCTGATCCCAGGCCATCCAGCCCCACCAGCACGACGCGGTCAACAGCGCCAGCACCACGCCGCCTGCCAGAGCTCGATAGATCCGTGTCACGAGTCGCCGTCCACTCATGACTCCACGGTGACCAACTCCCCCGCGCTCGGGCATCCGTGAAACTACCCAGTCCGACCGGGACACTCAGCAACCCAATCAGCAGCAACGCCACCACCACGCCGGCACCGGTGAAAACCTCCCCGCAGCACACCGCTGGCGGGAAAAGCAGAAGATCACGAGCCGGTCAACACCCGCGGGCCCCACCGGGTCACCGCCACAGTGTGGCCAAACACGCACGCACGACTGCCGTCTCCGGTGACCACGACACCGTCCTGCCCGCGCACCACCTCGTCGCTGCCGCTGTCGCAAACCCCGGCCACGACCGTGAACACCAATCCCGGGCGCAACGTCACACCCGCCGCCCGCCTCCCGGGCGCCGGAACGACAGGCCCCTCACGCACCCCACGACCGATCCCGTAACCGCACCCCACCGGCATGCCGCAACCAGCACCCCGCGCGACCACCCCGATCGCGTGCGCGACCTCACCCAACCTGTTGCCAACCGAAACGGCCGCGATGCCGCTGTGCAGCGCCTCGGCAGCCGTCCCGGTCAACCGGAGATCCGACTCGGAGGAGACCCCCACCGCCATCCCGATCGCCGACCACGCACGCCAACCGGCCACGCTGGCCACGCACTCCACAGTCACCAGTTCACCAGTTTCCAGGCGCTCCCCCACAGGTGGGCCACCACAGACCACGTCGTCCCGCGAAAGCGATAACGCGCGTGCGACACCGCCGGTGACCGGCCCCGCCGGCGCCGCGCCGCACTCGGTCAACGAAGCCACCGCGGCCCGCTCGAGATCAGCGGGAAACACCCCGGGCCGTATCCGCTCGCCCACGCCCATCAAGGCAGCGGCCACCGCGCCCCCCGCCGAGCTCAGCAGCCCGAGTTCGTCATCACCGCGCAGTTCCACACGGTAACGCATTCACGTGTCCCGTCCCCCGAAATCGCCGCGGCGGAACTCGGTGCGCAACGTGTGGTTCTTCGTCGGCCCGAAAACCTCCCAGCACTGCCACCACGTGTCGACGTCGAACACCTCGAACTCGCCGCGGTAGAGATCGTCGCGACACGGGTGACTCGTGTTCCAGTAGCCTTCACGCAGATCCAACTCGTGGAAGAAATCCCCGTAGTCGAAATACACCGCTGCCCGGCCAGAGCCGGTCAACTGATACCGCAGTTGCCGAAAAGCCGAGCCCTGATAACCACCGAGTCGCAGCGTGCCCCGCTCCCGGTAGGCCAACGCCTCACCGGCGGGCTCGAACGACGCCGAACCGGTGAACTCACCCCACCGCTCCCCCTCCGGCGAAAGAATCGTCCGATGCAACGACCACGCGCCCAGCAAAAACGCACTCAAATCGAGCACGGGATAACGGCCCGAACCAGTCAACCGCCCGTCGACCCCCCGACCACGGCATCGCCCGAGGCGTCTTTCCGCTCGGCGGGCAACAGCCCCGACAGGTCGGTTCCGGTGTCATTGATCCGCAACACGAACGGCCTCGTCTCGGTGTAACGCACCACGCTGAACGAGCACGGCTCGACCACGATCCGCTGGAAACCGTCCAGATGCAGCCCCAACGCGTCGGCCAGAACACCCTTGATCACATCGCCGTGCGTGCACGCCAGCCACACCGCTTCATCACCGTGCTCGGCGGAGACCCGCGCGTCGTGCGCACGCACCGCGGCCACTGCCCTGGCCTGCACCCCGGCCAAGCCCTCACCGCCGGGAAACACCGCGGCCGAAGGGTGCTGCTGCACCACCTTCCACTGCGGCTCCTCACTCAACTCCCGCACCGAACGCCCGGTCCAGTCACCGTAGTCGACCTCGGCCAGATCCTGCTCGGTCTCCACCGCCAGACCACGCTGCCCGGAAAGTCCGGACAGCGTGTCGACACAACGCAGCAGCGGAGAAGCCACCAACGCTCGCAACGGGACGGGCGCAAGCCGCTCGGAGATCCCCGCGGCCTGTGCCCTCCCCCGCTCGTCCAACCCGACCCCAGGCGTGCGACCGGCGAGCGTACCGGCGCCGTTGGCCGCCGAACGGGCATGTCGCAGCAAAATCACCGTCGCCACGACGCCAGCATACGTGCCGCTCACACCCCACGGAGTCAGGCCTGCAGCACCCCGAACGTCAACAGCGCGTACACCGCCACACCAACGATCACACGCCACCAAACGAACAGGTAAACGCTGTGCTTTTCCACATACCGCAACAACCACGCGATGCAGGCATAGCCGACCGCACCGGCCAGGATCGTGGCCACCAGCATCTGCGGCGGACTGGGCTGCACACCAGGACCCTCCGGATTGAACACGTGACCCAGCTCCAACAGACCCGCGGCGAACACCGCCGGGATCGCCAGCAGGAAGGAGAACCGCACCGCCGTGGGCCGATCCAACCCCAATGTCAACCCCGCCGTGATCGTGCCGCCCGAGCGGGAAACACCCGGCACCAGCGCCAACGACTGCGCCAGCCCCATCAGCACACCATCACTGAGCCGCAGCTCCGCCTGCTTACGCAACTGCGGGCCGTAACGCTCGGCCAACCCCAACAGCAGACCGAACACGATCAACGTCGTAGCGGTGATCCACAAACTACGCAACGCACCACGAATGAGGTCCTGAAAAAAGAACCCCAAAATCCCGATAGGAATACTGCCCACGATGACGTACCACGCCAGCCGGTAATCCTGCGTGCGACGAATCTCGGCGTTGACCATCCCGCGAAACCACGTTCCGATCAACCGCACGATATCGCCGAAGAAATAGATCACCACAGCCAGCTCCGTGCCGATCTGGGTAACCGCCGTGAACGAAGCCCCGGCATCGGTGTTGAACAGCAACTGCGACACGATCCGCAAATGCCCCGACGACGAGACGGGCAGAAATTCAGTCAGCCCTTGAACCACCGCAAGCACCACGGCCTGCAACCACGTCAACGAAACCCACTCCAGCACAGTCGAATTTCGCGCCCACCCGCCGGGACGCCATCACTACAACCCCTCCCGCCCCAAAGATCTTGCAGCATACCCCGAACCACCCCAGGAGCGCCCCCACCACCGACAATCCCCAGGGCAACCCCGCTTTCCCGAAAAGAACGGGCCACCACGCAGCACCCGTGCCACAGCCCACCACCACAGCAGCACTGTGATGCACGCCACCGCGAACACGAATTGTGCCCAACCCGGCACAAAACGAAACAACCACACAACGAATACGATGCGTCCCCGAATGACAGCGACACCCCAACCACACCGCACCCGACAAGCAACCCTGTCACAGCCCCACCACCGGATGCGGGATCCTGGAATCAACCCGTTCCCGCACACACCCAGGGGAGATCGTCGTTGCGCCGCCTGATCACCACATGTCTGGTCGCAGTCGCACTACTGACCGCATGCTCCGGCGACAACACCTCCCGTCCACTACAGGTAACCGACCAACTCACCTCGGCCACCCCAGCCCCCGCCCCCCAAACACGAACCCAACCGGCAGGCACCGTCATACCCGCCCCCGCCGCCGAACACATCACCCTCGTCCCACGACGAGACACCCTCGCCCTCACCCACGCCGACACCGCCCGAATCAGCCTGCTCGACACCAACGCCCCCCAGCAGGCACCCCGCACCGTCGAACTCCCCGCCCCGGCGAGCTCGCTCCGCCTCAGCCCGGACGGCACAACCCTGCTGGCAGCCCTACCCGAAGCCAACACCGTCGCCCGCATCGATCCGAAAACCGCACGGATCACCCACCGCACCGACGTTCCGGGCTCCCCGGCCGACGCGCTCGACGTCGGCGACAAACTCTTCGTCAGCCGTCCGCAAACCGGTGACGTCGCCATACTGCGCGGCGGCGAGATCCAACAACGCGTCGACGGCTTCCCCGGCGCCGACGACCTCGTACGCCGCGGCTCCACAGTCGTGGTACTCGACCGGCTCACCACCTCGCTGACCCCGATCGAGATCAGCACCGGCGACAAACAACCAGCGCTGCGCGCAGGTGAGGGCGCCACCAACGCGATCGCCGACGCGTTCGGCCGCGTACTGGCAATCGACACTCGCGGCGAAGAGATCATGGCCTTCGCCACCGAACCCCTGATCATGAAACAGCGCTACCCCGTACCCGGCTCCCCCTACGGACTCGCGTTCGCGCCCCGCCGCGACCTAGCCTGGGTGACACTGACCGCACGCAACCAACTCGTCGGCTACGACACGGCAGGCGGGCAACCGCGTGAAACCCACCGTCTACCGACGGTCAGGCAACCGAACTCGGTGGCGGTGAACCCCCACACCGGGACGATCTACATCGCCTCGGCAACCGGGGACGGCCTACAGGTGGTACGAAATTGAGCGAGACCGGCTCCACAGGAGCAGACCCCGACTGGGAATACCAACCGCTGCGCCTACCGGCCGGAGTCTCCCGGCTCAGCGCGGCCACCAGACTCAGCATCCACGCCGAATTCGCCGGCTGGGAACTCTCCCGGGTACTGCTGTACTCCGATGGCACCCGCAAGGTATGGCTACGTCGCCGACGCACCACCCCCGGCCTGCCCAGCCCACTGCCCTGAAAACGACACGAACCCGGCCCGGACCGACCCGATACCGGCGCAGGTCCCGCATTCTCCCCGCCCGAAAACCACCGCTCAGGGCACCCGGTGCAACCACTCCTCGGTGGCGAACTTCTCGGAGATCAGCTCCTCGGCACGACGCTGCTCCTCATCGGTGACACGGTCCTCGACAAGACCGTGGCGGGCACCGAAACCACCCACCAGCCGATCGATCACCACCTGCCGCTCCAGCCCCGTCTGACGACGCAGGGGATCCACCCGTTTGACGACACTGCCGACCCCCTTGTCCGAGAGCTTGACCCCGCCGACCCGCAGCACCTGCCCCAGCTTCTCCGCATCCACGTCATAGGACATCGTCACGTGATGCAGCACCGCCCCTGCCGCCACCCGCTTCTGCGCCGCACCACCGATCTTGCCGCCGTCGGAAGTGATGTCGTTGAGCGGCTGATACCACACGTTCAGCCCCAACTCCCGCAGTACCTGCAGCACCCAGTCGTCGAGAAAGGCATAGGAGGCGGCGAACGACATGCCGGCCACCAGCGAACTCGGAGCGTACAGCGAATAGGTCACGGTGTTGCCCGGTTCGACGAACATCGCACCGCCACCGGTGATACGTCGAACAACCTCGACCCCGTAGCGTTCGGCGCTGGGCATGTCCACCTCGTTGCGCACCGACTGGAAACTGCCGATGATCACCGACGGAGCGGCCCACTCCCAGAAGCGCAACGTGGGAGACCGAGCTCCGGCGGCCACCTCCTCAGCCAGCACCTGATCCAACGCCATGTGCATCAGCGGCGAACGAGCCGGTTCCCGCACAAGCCGCCACTCGTGATCGAGCCACCCCGTCGAGCCGGTCACCGCGCGCCGCACCGCCACGGCCACGGACTCGACGGTGAACCCCACCAACCGTGCCTCCGGATCAAGTCCCTGCCGGACGAGCCCGGTCAGCGTCTCGGTGTCCGCGTTCACGGAGGCGCCCCGCAGCGAGCGATTGATGTCTTCCAACGCCTCGTCGGGCTCCAGGAAGAAATCCCCGCTGATTCGCACCCGGCTCAACCGCTGGTCCACCACCTCCACATCGGCCGAAACCAGCTTACCGTCCGGAACCTTGTACTCACCGTGCACCCGTGCACCTCACTCCTAGCGCTGCGTCATCGGTCCGGCAATCAACTCTAGGTGGCCCGGTTCTCCCGAAGCCCCCACGAGCCGCATGCCGCAGGCCATGCGGCGCCCAGCCATCGCAAGCCTGCTTGAGCAGCTCGGCCGCGCGCCGGCAGAACAACCGCGCCCGTCCGGTGTCCGGCCGCGGTCGGCGGCGACCTTCGCCCGGTTCAACTCGGCGGTGGGGTCACTGGCCGGCCAGTGCCGGTCGTTCCAACCACCGCCGCCCAGTAACAGCAAAACACAAGGACCACGTTTGAGGCGGAAGATACGCCAAGTCTTCGGCCGCGGCTTGAGGCTTAGCGTACGTTCCGCGACGATCCGGACATGCGACTCACGGCGTGAATGCCCGGCGCACGGTCTCAGCGAGGGCGTACCGGCGTCGTTCGTGCACGGCGGGGTCTTCGTCGGCGGATGCGGTGTAGGTCGTGCTGGCTGGTGACCAGGTCATCGATATCGCGATGACCATCGAGTAGACCTCGGATGGTTCGAGGTCGGCGGTGACCAGGCCGTCGCGCTGGGCGCCGGCGATCGCGGTCAGCTTGCGGGCGACGTCGTCGGCGGCGGCCGTCAACAGATCTCCGGTCGGGGTGCGTTCCAGCCGGGCCCATGTGGCCAGCAGCACGATCTCGGGATGTTCGAGGTAGGCGTCGTAGAGGCGTGCCGCGTAGCCGGGCAGATCGGTCACGTCGAGTGGGACCAGGTCCACGACCAGCCGCAGGTGCTCGTGGAACACTGTGTCGAACAGCTGATCCTTGCTGCCGTAGTAGGCATACAGCTGGGCCTTGTTGGCCTGCGCGGAGGCGGCGATGCGGTCGACCCGTGCGCCGGCGATCCCGTGCCGGGTGAACTCGGCGGTGGCCGCGTCGAGCAACCTGCGTCGTGTTGCCTGTCCATCACCCATCACCGCAATGATACAAACCGGTTGGTTTGACTCCCTTGCGTGACTCCAGTAGTTTCACCACAAAAATAACTAACTAGTTTGTTTATTGCTGCCGACGCGACGAACAGCATGAATACGGAGGAACGCGATGCGCACGACACAGGGATGGGCCGTGAGCGAGCCGGGCGCGGCGGTGCGGCCCTGGAACTTCGTCCGGCGCGACGTCGGTAACCGCGATGTGGCCGTACGGATCCACTACTGCGGTATCTGCGGTAGCGATCTGCACGCGGCCCGTGGGGGTGACACGACGGCGTTCCCGTTGGTGCCCGGCCACGAAATCGTCGGCGAGATCGCCGAAGTCGGTCCGGGCGTCTCACGGTTCACGGTCGGTGACCCGGTAGCGGTGGGCAACATCGTCGGTTCGTGCGGGAATTGCACGGCCTGCCGGACAGGACGGGAGAACTGGTGCGCGCAGGTGAGGCTGACCTACGGCGGCCCGGACGAATCCGGGAACACCACCCAGGGCGGCTATTCTTCGGAGTACGTGCTCGACGAGCACTTCGTCTATCGACTACCGGACGGACTCGACCCGGCCGGGGTGGCGCCGCTGATGTGCGCGGGCGTGACCACCTACTCGCCGCTGCGCCGCTCCGGCGTCGGCAAGGGCACGGTCATGGGAGTGATCGGTCTCGGCGGTCTCGGTCACGTCGGGCTGAAGTTGGGCCGGGCGCTGGGCGCCGAGGTCAGCGTGTTCACCACTTCGCCCGGCAAGGCCGAGTCCGCACTGGCCCTCGGTGCCGACGATGCCATCGTGTCCACCGACGCCGCGCAGATGGCGGCCCAGGCCAACCGGTTCGACTTCATCCTGGACACCGTCGGCGCACCGCACGAACTCGGACCCTACTTCGACACGCTCGGCATCGACGGCACCCTCTGCATGGTCGGCATTCCGGACGAAACAATGCGTGTCGACCCGATGAACCTGATCGTCGGGGCAAAACGCCTCGCCGGCTCCGGCAGCGGCGGGGTGCCGGAAACCCAGGAAATGCTCGACCTGTGTGCCGAGCACGGCATCACCGCCGACGTCGAGATGGTCACGCCCGACTACCTCGACGAGGCTTTCGACCGCCTCGCTCGCAATGACGTACGCCACCGATTCGTACTCGACCTCACCAACTGAGCAACAACGACCACGTCCAGTACGCGCGCTGCTCGACCGACGAGCAAGACCTCACCACCCAGCGCCGACGCCTGGCCGAACTCGGCCTCACCAGTGAGCGGATGTGGGCTTGCGGTGACACATCCCGAAAAATCAACGGTTAGTTCTGTTTCGCCAGCTCAGGGATGGGGTTGAGTGATATGTGCTTGGCGATGTCAGTAGCGACGCTTGGTGGACGATCGTACGAGGCCGCTGCGTAAACCGAGAGCTCACAGACGAACGTTGAGGGGCGCCTGCCGGGGTGGTTAGTTGACCTGGCGACTTCGTTATCGCGCACGGCATCCCACGAGGCGCCGGTCAGCCACCATTGATGCCACATGGAGTTCGCATCGAGCACGACTGCGGTCGGTGAGCGGGACGCTGCAAAAGGAGAGGGATCAGTGACTATCGCCTCGGATTAGGCGTTTGGTGAACAGCTCAGGCACACCTCGGTGATGGAGTCCTGGCCACGAGTGTGAACGGCGGTCGGTGGCAGGGGATCAGCCGCCGAGTTTGCCGCGGCGCACCTGATCCCGCTCGCCGTCGGTGGCGGCGCGGTCCAGCGGCGGCAGCTTGGCGCGGATGGCCGCGATGCCCGGAGCCACGTCGTCGGTCTCGGTGGCCGTGGGCTCGGGTCGCTCGGTCGAGTGATCGTCGCTCATGACCGGCAATCCTGGCACATCGTCGACGACAGCGGCACGCGTCCGATCCCAATCCAGTGGTGGCCCGTCCCGCGTGCCGCTGTACCGCCGCGCCGTGCTTTCGATGCCTTTGCCCATCATCACCCGCTCGTCCGCGTTGCCTGTGGCACCCCACTCGGCCAACGGGTCCGCCGGATCCGGAGTGGGGTGCAAAGGGGTCAACGTCGGTAGCGCCAGGGAAGCCAGCCGAGTGAGGCGCTGATGCCCACACAGATCACCATCAGGAAAAACACCGTGATCAGCATGTTCATCCTGTCGATGATCCCGGTGATCTGCAGCACCGCCAGCACGACGACGAGACCGCACAGGCAGATCACCCCGGCCCGCGTGAGGCGCTGTCCGGGGAACGGCTTGGTGCGCCGGGACTGCGTCATCATCCGAAGGGGTTGCAGCCGACGCCGCCGGGCGTGAAGGGCGGTGTGCCGATCATGTAGATGTAGGTCCAGTCGTTCTCGTCAGTGTCGGACTCCTGGCCGTCCAGGGCGTTGTACTTGGCTGGCGAGGTGCGCAGTTCCGCCAGATGTTCGACCGGCAGACTGTCCAGAACCTCCTGCGGAGCCTCGAGTGCCAAGCCCGTGTCCGTGCTGGTGATATAGGGGTCCGAGGTGGCCCCTGTTGTGGCCAGTTCACCGTTGCTGATGGTGGTCACTGCTATTTTCTCCCAGCTCCATGCCCCAGAGTGCGTACCGTGATCGCCCCTGAAGGGCTTTGTGATCACTCCTCGAATCATCGCATACACAGAGCTTCATGTTTTTACGGTATGTGTGTGGGATCTGTTGTTGAATGGGTTCGATCAGCCGATGTCTACAGGTCGATGATGTCGAGGGTGGTGGTCAGGTCGTGGTGCAGGCGTTGCCGTTCGGCCTCGACCAAGCACTCGCCGTGGTATGAAGACGATCTCGCTGAGCTGTTCTCGGTCGGCAGGGCCACCGTCTACCGCGCCCCGCGACGGGAGCAGAACTCAGCCAAGAATTGATGTCCAGCGCTCTCGGCTGCTTCGCCCCTCAGGCCGGCTTCGGGAGTCCAGGGCCGAGTCGCGGTGACATTCCCCAATCCGAGTAAGTTTACCCAGCCGAGACGCCAATCGGAATGCGCAGGCAACGCGGGGGCCGCATGATGGGCGGATACAGCCCTTCCCGCTAAGGAGCACACCGTGCACTCCGAACAGAACCAGACCAAGCACCACGTCACCGCCACTCCCCCGGCCCAGGAAGCGATGCGGACGGCAGCACTGCGGATACCGAGGCAGAGTGCCTACCACTTCAGCGACACCACAACCATGTGGGAATCAGATGATCTTGAGGAGACCCACTTCGTTCGCGGTTATGACTGAGTATTTATTCCTTGTTGGTTGTTTGTAGGGTGTTTTTTTGTTTGATTTTATTCAACACTGAAAAAACTGTACCAACAAAACAACAACAACCCACCACGTTCGAGTACCCCTGTGCCACGAGCGGTCAGCCCACGGCGAGGAAATCCACGACGGTCGAGGTGAAAGCCTTCTCCCGCACCACACCGAGGTGGTCCCCGGCGAGAGTGGAAAGGGTCGCGTGTGGAAGCGCCTCGACGAGTCGTTCGGGACTCCGGGCCAAGTAGTCCTCGGTACCCGCGATCAGCACGGTCGGGGCTGTGATCGCGTCCAGCTCGATCGGGGCGTCGTGGACCGTCTCGGCCTGCGCTGCCAGCGAGGGAAGATCGGCGCCGGAGGCCTCGGCGAACCGGCGGAACTCCGCTGCAGGCCCCGTCAGGTTCGCGGGATCGTCGGTACGCAGCGCCGAAACCAGTGACCCGCCCTGCAACGCACCGGCGTCGACCCCTCCCAGTTCGACGACAGCCCCACCGACACCACCCACGACCAGACGACGAACGCGTCGATCCCGACTGGCCGTGAGCAGCGCAACGATCGCCCCCATCGAATACCCGACCAGATCGACCTCGGTCAGCTCCAGTCGGTCGAACAACACCTGGTGATCACGAGACATGTTCCGCTCACCGAAGAAGGCCGGATCCTCGCTCTTCTGCGAACGACCGTGCCCGCGTGCGTCGACACCGACGACCCGCCGACCGGACTCGAGAAGCGCGTCGACCACACCGGGCCCCACCCAGTTCGACTCCGTACTCGCCGCGAAACCGTGCTGCAGCACCACCGGAGGAACCCCCTCGGCGGCTACCCGTGGTTCCCAGGTGTGATAAGCGATCTCGGCGCCGTCGAAAGACGTGAAAACCGCCGTGCCCATGCCATTGCTCCTCGCCGGCCGCGGACTGTCGTCGAGCACGCGAACTCTCCCCGAAACCGGAAAAGAATCTTGGGAATCGCCTCCGTGATCGTAACCCGATTCCGGAAGTCCCCGCGACGGGTCACTTCCGATACTGGTAGATCTCGAAACCTCTCTCTATCCTTGCGGACACGACGGCTGGTGAGGGGCTGCATACCCAATGCGCGCAGGTACTGGCCAGGAAATCTTCGATGGCCAGCGCCCGATGGGCGTGAACCGAGGGGAGCACGATGCGCAGGGTATTGCAGATGAACGGTGACACGTTGTTCCAGACTCTGCCGACGGCGATGGCGGTCCTGGATGAAAGCGAGCACGTGGTGGCGGTCAACGAGGCGCTGTGTGCGCTGCTCGGCCGTACCAGCGAGGACCTTGTGCAACATTCGTCGGTGGAATTGCTGTCACAACAGGATCGCAGCAACACTCTCACCGCGCGTCACGGTGACATCGGAGCGGACCACGGCGGACTCACGCGGCATCAGCGGCGCCTGCAGTGCGCTGAGGGAGAAACGGTGTTTTGCGATGTGCACGCCACGTTCTTGCCGAACGAGGGCCGGTCGGGCGTGTGGCTGGTGGCCTTCATCGATGTCAGGCAACGTCACCACTACACCCAGGCCCTGCACGCCGAGACCGAACATGACGAGCTGACCGGGCTGCTCAACCGCAAGGGTGTGCGGCGGCTACTGGACCAGCAGTTGTCAGCCGAGAGGCGGCCCGATTGCGCGGTGCTGTTCTGCGATCTCGACAATTTCAAACGAATCAACGACACGCTGGGCCACAAGGTCGGCGACGATCTGCTGATTCGGCTGGCGCAGCGATTGCGGCAAGGGCTGCCGCCGGAGTGCGTCCCGGCGCGGCACTCCGGCGACGAATTCCTCATCATCTGCCCGGAGATGACAGCCCAGGGCGGAGTACAGGAATTGGCCGAGACCGTCGCTGTGCTATTACGCACCAGTTTGCCTCAGGAAGACTGTTTGATCGCGGTCTCCGCATCGATCGGGATCGCGACCACGACCAATCCCGGAGCACAGCGGACCGAAGACCTGCTGCGATTGGCCGAGGTGGCCATGTACCGAGCCAAAGACCGCGGTACCGGACACGTCGTTCGCGCCGATACGGAATCGAGCACATCGCTGGAACACGAGGCCGACTTCGAACAGGACCTGCGCCAAGCACTGAGCCGCGATGAGCTGGCGCTGCACTACCAACCCATAGTCAACCCCACCGGCCACGTTCACAGCGCGGAAGCGCTACTGAGGTGGCCGCACCCGCGGCACGGCCTGCTGTCTCCGGGAGTGATTCTGCCCGCCGCGCACAACGCTCAACTGATGGCAGAGCTCGACCGGTGGGTGTTGCGCACCGCCGCGCGTGAAGCGGCCACCTGGCCCACCCAGCAGGGAAAACCCGTGGCGGTGACGGTCAATCTGAGCAGCACACTGCTGCACGAACCCGACTTCGCCGATCACATCGAACGGATCGTTCCAGAGGCCGGCTTGGAGTGGCACCGGCTCGTACTGGAGATCACCGAAACCGATCTGCTCGATCTCGCCCCGGCCACCCTGACAGCCATGCACGAACTCGCGGAGCGGGGCGTGCGGTTCGCTCTGGACGATTTCGGCACCGGCTACTCGTCCTTGGAACGTCTCAAGGAACTGCCCGTACAGATCCTCAAACTGGACCGCACCTTCGCGGCCGCTCTGGAACACGACCCGGTCGATGCCGCCATCGCCGGGGCCGCCCTGAGTATCGCCCAGGCCCGAAACATGACATGCGTGGCCGAAGGAGTGGAGACCACCGGCCAGCTGTACCAACTGGCCCGAATCGGCTTCACCGACTACCAAGGCTTTCTGTTCGCCGCCGGACTGCCCGCCTCACACCTGCGAGCTTTGATCCAGCATCCTCCCACCCTCGCAGGCCGCAAGCAGAGGGGAGAGCACCCGCTCCCCAGCGGGGCCGCCCCAGCCGCACCCGACGCCCCCGGTGCAGCGACCCTCACACCGGACACCACCCCGCCAAGTCGGCGCACGGCCGGCGAAGTGGCCGCCGTAGACGAGCCCCTCCCGGGTGGGCACGAATGCTGGATCTTCCAAAACCACGAGGAGTTCCGCACCCGCGCCCGTGAGTACGTCCGCGACGGGCTACGCCACGGATACTGGATCGAATACGTCGATCACGCCCCCGCCGCCCAGTTGCGGACACAACTCGACGCCGACGACCTCCTCGGCCCAGCGATAGCAACGGGCGCGATGACCGTGGCCACCATCGACGAGTTCTACCCCACCAACGCCGAGGGCGTCGTGGATGCCGAGGCGGCCATGCGCGCCCGCGTCACCGCCGCCGAGAAAGCCCTGGCCGCCGGTTACACCGGATTCCGCGCCATCGTCAACGCCACAGCCATGGTCACCACCCCGGAGCAGCGCGCGGCCTTCGCCTACTACGAATACCTCTGCGACCACGTGATCAGCACCGAACCCGTGACCGCCCTGTGCGCCTACAATCTCACCGAACTCGGCAGTGCCGCCGTCACCGAAATGGGCTGCCTGCACCCGGTGACCAGCCCCGCAGCCAGCCCTTTCCGTCTCTACACCGACAACACCGACAACACCGACAACGAGTACGACACTCACCTCGCCCTGACCGGACGTCTGGACCCGCCCTGCGCCAACCTGTTCACCTCCGCGTTGGAGCACACCCGTGCACACAACCTCCTGATCAACGATCGCGGCCTCGACATCCTCGACCCCCGAGTCATCCAAGCCCTGGATCAGTACGCCCGCCTCCACCACAAAAATGTCACCCTGCGACTGACCCCACCTTTGAGTACCCGCCTGCAACCCCACCTCCGCAACCTCACCCACACTCGGATCGAAACCCATCCGGCATGATCGGACTTTCCAGTTGATCGCATCCCACTCCTACGCGAAAACGCGGTAACAGAGCCTGTTGCCGAGGGGACAGTCAAATCGGAACAACTGTGCTGAAACGCCCCGACCCGGCAAGTACGGCGTGCCAGAATGCTCCTGATGAGTAGTGATTTCGAGCTCCGAGCCGAGGCTCCCGACGCCGAGGACGTGCGAGCACTACTGGATCGGCATCTGACGTTCATCCGGGACAACAGCCCGGCCGAGGAGTGCTACGCCCTCGACGAGTCGGGGCTCGAGGCGGAGAACGTCTCTCTCTTCGGCCTACGCGACGACTCCGAGCTGCTGGCCATCTGCGCACTCAAACAGATCGAACCGTTCCATCTGGAACTCAAATCAATGCACACCGCCGAGGCGGCCCGGGGACGCGGTGTGGGACGAGCTATGCTGCGTCAGCTCGTGGCGTGGGCCGACACGAACAGCTACGCACGGATAAGCCTGGAGACCGGGAGCAACGAAGCCTTCGGCCCCGCTCGCCTGCTGTACGACTCCGCGGGCTTCCGAAACTGCGAACCGTTCGGGGACTACGTTTCCAGCCCCAACAGCATCTATATGACTCTTGAGCTCTGATCTTTTTTGGCGTGGGGGATGAGTTCGTTTTTTCCGGCTTGTTCTGGTGGTTGTTGGTTTTTGTCAGTTTATTTCGTTCGATACTGAAACAATAGATTATATTTAACGATGTTGAGCAGCTGGGCTGTCCGGGCCGTTTCCGGTGGTATCCCCGGGCTCGCTGTCTGTCAGCTCGGCCCCGTCAGCTCGGCGGAGCCGAATCTCGCCACGTAATGCCACACGCGTTTGAGTGCCTGCTCGTCATGGTGACCGGTACGCGAGGCGTCGCCGATGATCCGGGGGTCCAGGCGGCCGTCCCGAACCAGCGACACGCCGAGACGCACGAATTCGGGGCCTCGATACTCTGGATGGCTGCGCAGTTCAGCGGTGGGCAGCGTGAATCCACCGTGCCATTCGACCGGGCATCCCAGCCGACCGGCCGCGATCTCCGTAGGGGTATCGCGATAGCAGGGGTCGAGCACCAATGCTTCGACATCCCGTTCGAGGTCGACCACACCGTGCACGTGGGCCTCGACATAGTCGTCGAGCGGATCCCTACCGTCGGTCTCGGCCAGCGTGATCAGCTTCGAAAGCCGCGAGGCGACACCGAAGTGCCGCGGTTCGAACACACTGTCCGGATAGCAGAACGTGGTGCGGTCCAAAACATGTCGAGACAACCGCAGATGAGCCGAGCCGAAACGAGGTGAGCCACCGACCAGGCGGCCACGAAAGTTCAACGAGCCGTACTTCGGCCGGTGAGCCGCCGAGGCCTCGTCGTAGGCCCCGGCGAAGATCCGGCTCTCCCACCGCCAGCGGTCACCGCCGGGATGCGCGGTCAGCCCCCCGTTGCTCGTGCCGGTCTCGAACTGCGACCGGTACACCCCGTCGTGGGCCATGCGCTCCAGGATCGGCACCCCGTCCGCCAGTCGATCGGGGTGGAAATGCAGCGTCACCCGCAACGACGGCTTCACCGGACCGCCGTTGGCCAACGATGTCACGTGGGCGATGGCACGAGCGGCTGGATCATGCATAACCGCAGACTATCGACGACCGGGAGGACATGGGCTCAGTTCTCCCGGATTCCCCCTGGGCAAGTAGCGGGGTTGGGGCCACGACGCGGTACGTGCCGTCTCGTGGCAGGAACTCCGAACACATTCCTTACCGGGCCCCGAGCACGCATCGAGTGTCGAGCGGCTCGCTCACTCCGAGTCCTTCTCGTCCATCTCGCGCAGCACACCCTCGATCCGGTCACGCACCGCGTGAACGGATGTCGAGGTACGCACGACACCGACAACGACCTCGTCGGTGTCGGCGGTCGACTCCGAAGACGAGACACGCGTGTCGTCGGCCGTCACCCCGTGCAGCGCTTCCCGCAGGGCGGCCCGCGCGTCGAGCGCTCCCCCACTCTTCAACCAACGGCGCAGCACGTGGTTGTGGGTGGCCACCACCGTGGCGGCGGTGACAGCGGCTCGCAGCTCCGCGTCGGGCAACTCCGAGAACCGTCGCCGGAGATACCGCGCGAAGACCCGCTGGTAACCATCGATGCTGACGATCTCGCGGTCGCGCAGTGAGGGAACCTGCCTGGTCAGTTCGAAACGCTTCAGCGAAACCTCGGGGTCAGCCAGATACATGTCCAGCACCGTCTCCGCGGTACGGCACACCACCTTCATCGGCGGCTCGGAGTCACCCGCCTGCTCCAGCTCCCGTACGACCCCGGCGAGACGCTCCTCGTGGTCCGGGAACACCACTTCCTCCTTGGAGCGGAAGTGCCGGAAAAACGTGCGCCGCCCGACCCCCACAGCCGCCACGATGTCCTCGACGGTGGTCGACTCGTAGCCCTTGGCGGCGAACAGGTCGAGCGCGGCCACGGCCAGCGCACCACGCAGTTGACGGCGTCCGTCCGCCGTACGGCCCGCGCGCGGCTTGGACTCACCGGAGTTCCCCTCGGACATGCCGGAAATGTAGCAGGCCACGATTGCTGATGGCACCCAGTGCCGTTAATATCGCGACAACATGGCACACCGTGGCACGCGATGCCAGTTTAGGGTGTGTTCCCAAGTCAGAAACAGCAGGAAGTCCGGCTACGGCCGTGGCACGTACCAGGAGGACTCTCTCGTGGATTCGAACTTCGACACCTACCAGCTCTCCGAAGAGCACGAAGCGCTCCGGGAAGCTGTCCGCTCGCTCTCGGAGAAGGAGATCGCACCCTACGCGGCGGAGTGCGACGAGCAGGAACGCTACCCGAGGGAGGCCTTCCACGCGCTGTCGAAGTCGGGGTTCGCCGGGGTTCACGTTCCGGAGGCCTACGGCGGGCAGGGAGCGGACTCCGTAGCCACCTGCATCGTCATCGAGGAAGTGGCCAGGGTCTGTGCCTCTTCCTCACTGATCCCGGCGGTGAACAAGCTCGGAACGATGCCGATCCTGCTGTCGGCCTCCGAGGAACTCAAGCACAAGGTGCTGCCGTCCATCGCGGCGGGTGAGCACACCGCATCCTACGCGCTTTCCGAGCGGGAGGCGGGCTCGGACGCGGCCGCGATGAAGACGCGGGCACGCCGGGACGGCAACGACTGGGTACTCAACGGCACCAAGTGCTGGATCACCAACGGTGGTGAGTCCAGTTGGTACACGGTCATGGCGGTCACCGATCCGGACAAGGGCCCGAACGGAATCAGCGCTTTCGTCGTCCACGCCGACGATCCGGGGTTCGAGGTCGGGGGCAAGGAGAAAAAACTCGGGATCAAGGGATCACCGACCGCCGAACTCCACTTCAACGACTGCACCATCCCGGAGGACCGCATCATCGGGGAGCCGGGCACCGGTTTCAAGACCGCGCTGCGGACCCTGGACCACACCCGCCCCACGATCGGGGCGCAGGCACTGGGGATCGCGCAGGGAGCGCTCGACGCCGCCGTGGACTACGTCAAGGAGCGCAAGCAGTTCGGGCAGGCCATCGCCGACTTCCAGGGCGTGCAGTTCATGCTCGCCGACATGGCGATGAAGATCGAGGCGGCACGACACATGATCTACGTCTCGGCGGCGCGTGCCGAACGTGAGGAGGGCAACCTCGGTTTCATCTCCGCCGCGGCCAAGTGCTACGCCTCGGACGTGGCCATGGAGGTCACCACCAACGCGGTGCAGCTGTTCGGCGGAGCGGGGTACACCCGCGACTTCCCGGTCGAACGCATGATGCGCGACGCCAAGATCACCCAGATCTACGAGGGAACCAACCAGATCCAGCGCATGGTGATGGCCCGCTCGCTGCTGAAGTGAGAATCACCGTGGAGTGGGATTCCGGCGATCCGTCGATCTCGTTTCCGGCGGTCGATGAGCGAGTCGACCGTCGGACCAAGCCGGCCTCGCCACCCCCCACGAAACACGTATGGCCGAACCTCGGCCGCCATCTCGACCGCGGTGGACCGTAGACCTCGCCCGCCCCGAGCGTTCCAGCCCCTGTTCGAGCCGGCCCACCGGTGGTTTTGGTCCGAACTCAAGCGGGAGAGCTCAGGACGCAATCGACCGCGGTGTGCAGCGTCTCGGCCTCGGACCGCAGAATCGATTCCTCGGCCGGGAGCGCCCGCTCGATCGACAGACCATTGAGGACGGTGCAGAGGAACCTGGCGCGTCGAGTGTTGTCGCCCTCGGCGAGCGCGCCCTCCTCGACCAGGACGCTCAACCAGTATTCGACACGACGCTGACCCTCACGCTCCATTCCCAGGTACGCCGCGCGGATCTCATCGGTCTGCTCGGGGACGATGAATGTCCGGAAGACCGTGAGCCAGGCCTGCCGTGCCTGTTCGCCGACCGTGGGGGTCAGCACGAGCCGCAGGCAGTCGATCAGCCGTTCCCTGGCCGGGACGGTCCGGTCGTGGATCCGGTCGTCCGAGACCACCTCGTCGTAGACGCGTGCGAGCACCGCGTCCTGCAACGCACGCTGCGTCGGAAAGTGATGGCGGAGCGAGCCGGTGCTGACACCGGCCCGCTCCGCCACCGCGCGCACGCTGAGCCGTGCCCCCGCGTCCTCACCGAGCATCACCGCGGCCGCCGCGATGATCCTGTCCCTTGAACTCATGTTCTGCTCGTCCGCTGTCACTGTTCAACCTCCTCCGACACACTGTACTAGCACGCTGTGCTAGCGTGACTTCGGCAGACCAACACGGTGTGTTGGAGTATCCCACCAAGAGGACTCGAGAGGTGTCCGTGTTCAAGGAGTGGCGACGTCGACGTGCCGCGAGACGTGTACGCGAGGGTGACGGGCGAGCACTGCAACGCTTCCGCTGGTGGCAGCTGCCGGGACGCGCTCTGTTCCGAGTCCGTCTGCCGCGCCCCGCAGGAGCTCACGTGGACTACGCGGTCGACGTGCGCCACTGGCAGAACCAGGGTTCCGGGGAGGTCGAGGCGCAGCTCTACCTCGACGATCGGCAGTACGCCGTCTCGAAGCTCCCTGCCGCGTTTCCCGTCGAGGGCGGCACGATCGAGGTGGCGATGAGCGGTTTCGGGATCAAGCGCTGTCACTACGTGAGCGCCGACGGCACCGAGAGACAGCTCGTCCCCGACCCCCGATCGGCAGAAGGACGCCGCGCACGGCTGGCCCGAAAACATCCCGTGATCAGCCGCGGTATCGGTCTCCTCTCGCTGGTCCTGCTCCTGATCGGCGCCTTCCTGCTCCTCCTGCAGATCGCCGAACCGGTTTCGCAGCTCCCACCCGTAGCCCAGCGCTTCGGAAGCTTCGAATCCCCGATCCGACCGCCGCTGTGGCTCAACCTCACGCTCGGCGTCTCGGCCGCGGTAGCCGGCACGGAACGAGCCCTCCGCCTGCGATACCACTGGCTGCTCGACGGTGCGGCGAACTGATTTCGAAGCGCCGCCCTCTCGCCGACCACAAACTCCCCAGGAGCGCGCGATGCCTACTCGTCCCCTCGACACCTCCACTCCGGCGCCGATCGACACATCCCGGCCGTTCGGCGCCCATCTCCGGATGAACTGGTGGAAACCCCTGGTGATCGTCGCGTTGCTACCGGTGGCCATGGTCCTGCTGCAGATCGTGTTCTACTACGCGGCTGCGATGATCGAGGGCAGGGACGATCCGCTCACGAACGAGATGACGCCACTGACGCTTCTGGCGAACAACCTGAGCGTAGCGGTGACAGGCTTGTTGGCCGTGTCATTCGTGGCACGGCTCGCCGAGGTGCCCTGGCGCAGCCTCCTGAGCTCCTCGCGAGGGCTGGACTCCCGACGTTGGAGAGTGTATTCCGGCAGCTCCACTCTGCTGGTCGCCGCGGGTGTCGCACTGGTGGCGCTCGTCGCCCCGGCCGACACCGGCTGGACCGATTTCGGGATCACCAGTACCACGGGGGCGCTTCTCCTCGTCATCGTGCTGACCACGCCGCTGCAGGCCGCCGGTGAGGAACTCATCTTCCGAGGCACGATGCTGCCTGCGATCGCGTCCTGGGTGCCAGCAACACGTTGGGCACTGCTCACCGGGCTGGTGGGGTCGAGCCTCGTGTTCGCGCTCATCCACGGCTCGGCCGATCCGTGGCTGTTGGGTTATTTCACCGTCGTCGGTGTCTGTACTGGCCTGATGGCGGTGCTCAGCCGGGGTCTCGAAGCGCCGATCGCGTTCCACGTCTGCAACAACGTCGTGGTCACGCTGCTCAATTCGCTGTTCGCCGACGGTGGCACGTCCGCGTACGAAAGATCGGTGGGTGCGGGTGGACCGTCCTACCTGATCCTCGCCGCGGTCAATCTGGCAGTGGTCGGCCTGGTGTGGCTATACGAACGTGGCTGGCATCGCCCGGGTAAATGGACGGAGATGTCCTCGTGATGCCCCGCGCGCCGCGGTGGTGCGATTCGTCGATTTCTCGTGGAGCCTCTCGGTATCGGTGCGTGAGTTCGTCCAGCAGCTCCAAGCGCTTCGAGGACGGACTGCACTAACCACGGCTGAGCTGCGCGTCGACGAACTCGTCGACCTCCTCGTGGATGCGGCTCAGCCCCCAGGCCCAGCCCCACCGGTCCATCCCGGACAGTTCACCGTTTCCTCCGAGAAACCGGGCGCGCACCTCCTGGGACCAGAATCGCTCGCTCGGGCCGAACTCCAGTACCACCCAGTTTCCCAGCTTCTCGGGGGCGAGTGCCTCACCACCACCGCGGCTCACCCGCCCGGGGCGATAACGACTCCAGCCGCTGGAGGGGCCCGCCAACCGGGCGAAACCGTAGAACAACCCGCGCAGCTCCCCCACCGCGCAGTCCACCCCGGCACGGCGCCAACTGTCCAGTACCCGCACCTCTGCCGGAAGATCTTCGGAAAACACCGGAGAACCGCCCATCACACCTCCCCTGCCGAGTCGGCACGACTCCCCCGGACAGGTCAGTATGCGCCCGAAAGGCCACGCTCGCACCGGAAGTTTTCCACCGGAATCATGTGGTTGAGCGTTTTCGAACCCGCGGTCGGGGCAGTGCTTCGTTACCGTTTAACCAACCGGATTCGGCGGGGTCTGAGCAGCCGTATTTCAGCCAGGGGGAACTTCCGTGGTCGAGCAGCGCCAGCGTCCGACACGCGCGCGAACGCCGTCGCTGGGCAGCGCCAGCGGCGCCATGGCCGTGGCCACCATGGCCAGCAGGATCAGCGGCCTGTTCGCCAAGGTGTTGCTGGTGTGGGTGCTCGGCCTGGGAATGATCAACGACTCCTACACCGTGGCCAACACCCTGCCCACCGTGGTCAACGAGTTGCTCCTCGGGGGAGTGCTCACGAGCGTGGCCGTGCCACTGCTGGTGAGCGCGCGGCAGAACAGCGAGGAGGAGGGCGAGTCCTACGCGCAGTGGATGATCACGATGGGTGTGATCCTGCTGGTGGCGGCAACGACACTGGCAGTGCTGGGGGCTCCGCTGCTGACCGAGCTGTATCTCGGCTCGCACACCCGCGCCAACAGCGAGTTGACCACGGCCTTCGCCTATCTGCTACTTCCTGGGATCGTGTTCTACGGCCTGTCGGCGCTGCTGATGGCCATCCTCAACGTGCGCCAGGTGTTCGGCCCACCCGCGTGGGCGCCGGTGATGAACAACCTGGTGATCACCGCCACGGTGAGCCTGTACGCGGTGACTCCCGGCGAGATCTCGGCCGATCCGGTGCGGATGGGACAGGCGAAGCTGTTGATCCTGGGGCTGGGCACGATGCTCGGGATCGCGACGCAGAGCGCGGTGATGGTGCTCTCGCTGCGTCGAACCGGGTTCCGGTTCCGCTGGCGGTGGGGCTGGGACCGGCGACTGGCGGAGTTCGGTTCGCTCGCGGGCTGGGTGGTGCTCTACACCGTGATCAGCCAGATCGGCATGATCGTGACCATCCGAGTGGCCGGGCAGGGCACGTCGGGCAGTGTGGCGACGTTCCACTACGCGTGGCTGCTCTCGCAGGTTCCCTACGGGGTGCTGGGGGTCTCACTGCTGCAGGCGCTGATGCCGCGAATCAGCCGTTCGATAGCGGAGGGGGACACCGAGGGTTTCGTCCGCGACGTGGGGTTGGGATCGCGGTTGAGCGCGATCCTGCTGATGCCGGTGAGCGCGTTCATGCTCACGGCGGGATCCGGTATCGGGGTGGCGTTCTTCTCGCTCGGTCAGGGCAGTGTCGGTGCCGCGGACCGGCTCGGGGTCACGCTCGGCGTGGCAGCGGCCGGAATCGTGCCGTTCTCGATCACGATGCTGCAGCTGCGGGCGTTCTACGCGATGAAGGACGCCCGAACACCGATGCTGATCAACGTGATCATGGTCGTGTTCCGCACCGCCGTGTGCTACACGCTGCTGATGTGGTTGGATCCGCGCGACCTGGTGATCGGCGTGACCCTGGCCATGTCGTTGAGCTTTCTCGTGGGCGCCGCGGTGGGCCAGTGGTGGTTGCACACCCGACTCGGACGGATACAGACCGGACGAACTCTGGTCGGTATCGGGTGGGCCCTGCTGGCCTCGGCGGTGGGATGCGGATGCGCGTTCGCCGTCTGGCACTGGCTGGGAGGGACTCTGCACGGACTCGGTGACGTGGCCACGGCCTGGGTGGGCCTGGGGGTACGCGGCACGCTCGTGCTCGGCCTCGGCTTCGGGCTGATGCTGTTGTTGCCGATACCGGAGATGACCATCGTCCGACAACGACTACGTGGACTGCTGAACCGGGTGTGACCTGCGGAGCGACTCCCAAGAGCTGATCAAGGGGTTGCCTGGACCACGCCTGCCCGTATCCGTGGCCGAGGTCCCGGCGCGCGAGGCCATGTCGACCTTCGGAATGCGTTCGCCGATGGATCGAATCGGTCCAGTTCCGAACACCGTGCGTGTCGCCTACCGCCACATGATCACCACGGGGCTGATCCCGCCGCGATCGCCAGTGCGGGGTTACTGGTAAGCAGCCGCAATGGACCCCTGGGGGGGTCATGGGCGAGGACACGGCCGTGCCGATGGGCCGGCCACGCTCGTCCTGATCGTACGGGCCGGGTGCGCCTTCGCTTTCCTCGTCCGCAACAGGTCGACATCGCGCGACGTCCACACCGAGCAGGGTCTCGTCAACGTCGGCTGCCCCCGGTGAAATCGTGTTCCGCGGTCAGCGCGCGGCCTGCCGAGCTGCCCGGACGGCATGGCGCGAGCGGTCACCCGGCGGCTCGCGCCCGTTCGGTCCGCAGCTCGGTGAGTTCCGGGAAGGGAGCAAGTTCGGGCAACGACTCCCCTACCGCCCAGGACAGCATCGTGTCCGCCAACGCCGGATTCCGCGCCAGCGCCGGGCCGTGCAGATAGGTGCACACCACGCGCCCGCTGAGGGCCCCCTCGGTGTCCTCGGAACCGTTGCCGATGCCGTGCAGCACCCGTCCCAGCGGGCGGGCAGCCGGACCGACCGTGCTCCTGCCGAGGTGGTTCTCGAAGCCGGTGAGCAGCCCCAGACCGTCTTTCTCGGACCGCGTGCTGAGTTCGCCGATGGCCCGGTTCGGACCGGGCTCGGTGGAGATGTCGATGAGTCCCAGTCCGTGATGGGTAGCGCCGTCACCGGTGGTGAAGCTGGTGCCCAGCACCTGCAACCCACCACAGACCCCGAACACGACCGCCCCCGCGTCCACGGCCCGCCGCAGAGCGTCACCGCGTGCCAGGAAGTTCACCGCGGCCTGTTGCGCGACGTCCTCACCCCCACCGAGCAGATAGATGTCGCAGGAGTCGGGCAGGGTCTCGGCCGAGGACAACACGGTCACGATCTCGGCGCGATAACCTCTCCAGCGCAGTCGTTGCGCGAGTACCAGGGCGTTGCCGCGGTCCCCGTAGGTGCCGAGCAGGTCGGGCACCACGAGTGCGATGCGGATCGCCGAATCCTCGATCAATGTTGTTGCCTCTTCGCGAACAGATCCCGGAAAGCGGTGTAGTTGGCGATGATCTCGACCGAGTCGGCCGAGCCCCCGATGGTGACACTGTGCAGTGCTCGCTGCACGTTCGTGGCGATTTCGCACTTCACTTCGGCGTAACGCAGTCGCACCGCCAGATCCAGCGCGCGCTCCCCCGTGACGACGACGTTCCTGCCCACCAACCGTTCGAACTCGATGTCCCACAACCAGGAGACGTCGTGTCCGTCGGCCTGCCTGCTGTTGACGACCAGGATCAGCGGGCGATCGTTCTCGGCCACCAGGTCGAGCATCTCGAGCCAGCTGGCCGGGTTCTTCGCCAGCAGCAGCCGCACGTCGTGTCCGGCCATGCTCGTGTGCTCGTATCGACCGCTGGCATCGCGCAGTCGACGGATGTGGTCGAGCGCCTCGGTACGCGGTATGTCCAACGCCGTGGTGGCCGCGAGCGCGAAAGTGGCGTTGACCCGATTGACCTGGCCGGGCAGCGGTAGGGACAGCCGCTCGCTCGTGCCGTCCGGGGCGGTGAGCCCGCCCACGTCGACCGTCCAGTCGGCGTTGGGCCTGCGCAACCCGCACACGCACTCCCATGCCTCGTCGAGTTCGCCGAGGAAGGCACCACACCTGGGGCAGTTGAGTGCGTCGTGCTTCCAGCGGCAGCCGCCCGATACCCAGGTCACGTGGGGATGGTCGGCCGCTACCGAGACGATGTTGGGATCGTCGGCGTTGGCGACCACCCGTGCGCCCGGCGCCTGCCGCAGCGCGCGACGCAGGCTGGCCTCCACGCTGCGAATCTCCCCGACACGGTCGAGCTGGTCACGGCTGAGGTTGAGCAGCAGAATCACCGAGGGCTGGAATCGGTCGGTCAGCTGGGCCAGGTGCAGCTCGTCGACCTCCAAGGCGGCGTAGGGGGCTCGTGGCTCGGCCATCAGGGCGGCGACGTGGCCGTCGAGCATGTTGGCCCCGGTGGCGTTGCTGACCGAGGCCCCACCGGCGCGCAGTGCCTGCGCGACCATGTGGGTGGTGGTGGTCTTGCCGTTGGTTCCGGTGATCACCACGATTCGTTTGTCGATCACCAGTCGGGTGAGCAGATCCGGTTGCAGGGCCAGGGCCACTCGGCCGCCGATGATGCCGCCGCTTCCCAGTCGCAGGCTCCTGGATGTGCTCGTGGCGAGTCTTCCCGCAGCCAGCGCCGTGCCGGTGCGTACTCGGGAGAGAACATCCGCCCGCCGCGCACCCCGTGCGGAGACCACTCGCCAACGCTGTCCGGACTCCGACGGAGACGGTGCGTCCTGGGGCGATGGACCCGTGGGGTGGCTTCGCTCGCTCCGGCGGGTCGTGTTCGTCATCGACCGGTCCTTTCCTCGACGCGGCGGACTGGGGGCAGCACCGTGATCCGACGGCGGGACGGGCTTCGTGACTTCGTCTCACTGTCGTCGTCAGCGCGATCGTTCGCCACTGATCGGGTGAGGAAGAACCGGAGGCCGGAAAACGCGGCCAGTGTCGTTCCCACGGCAACGGCAGCGACCCCGACCCATTCCCGGGGTAAGGCGACGGCCAGCTGTAGTGGCCCCGCGAGCCAGGGCAACTGTTCTGCGAACATGATTCATCGTGTCCGTTTTCGCGCGCTCACACCTATTACGGGCGGCTTCGGAGTCAGCTCTCGCACACTTTCCGAATCCGTTTCGGAGATCGTTTCGATCTCACCACTGGAGAACTCTCGACCACAGTTTACTCCGAATCGCCGACACCTGGAGTCGACACTCATTCCTGTCACATATAACCCCCGAAAGAATGACACCACACAACACAGCAACCGCACGTGAGCAGAACATGAAAACCAGCAGTTTGCTGTTCGCATTCAACGGGTGATCGCGCCACCGTTCCAGCTTTCCGGAACATCTCGAAATAACCCCCAGTAGCAGAAACCGAACAACGGTTCAACACGGACACGAACACCTGAATGATATCCACTTGACTCGAACGAGTGAGTGAAACACGCTGAAACCATCGGCGAGAAAATCCACTGGAGAGCGGCCGGATCGCCGCGTGCGCATCAGCATGCCGAGGAGGCACCGATGGAAATGATCGTGCTGCTGTTGCTGTCGGGTTTCGTCGCGCTGGGAATCGGGTGGACGGTTTGGGACATCCACATCGACAGGCGCAGGTAACGACTCCCCGCGAAACCGATCACGTCGGTGGGGGCTCGGCGAATCTCCCCTGAAGCATTCCCGTAGCCTGACCGACCTCGATGAGGTAACCGTCGGGGTCACGCAGGTAACAGCGCAACTCGGCCCCACGATCCACCGGAGGTGTCAGGAATTCGGCGCCGTTGGCGCTCCATTCACGATAAACGGCCCAGATGTCGGCGACGCGTATGTTGAGGAAGCAGGACACCGGATCCCCCTCTGCCGGGGGACGCAACGTGGTCTCCGGCTTGTCGGGAGTGGGGCCACCTCCGGGATTCATGATCAGCCAGCTGTTGGCCACACGCAACGTACACGGGTTCTCCTCGAGTATCACCCGGCCGCCGACGACGTCCCGGTAGAAGGCACGCGACCGGCTCACGTCGCGGACCGTGAGAAAATGGGTCAGCAGCATTCCCTCGCTCGGCGCCGGGAACTCCTGGACACTCATAGTCACCTCATTCGTTCCCTGAGTTCGGTATCGAAAGCCAGGCAGTGCGGGAAACCTGAATCACCGCGGTGAAGCTCGTCGTTTCGGGTCGTCCTCCAACTCCCGGCGATCCCAGCCACCGCATTCGGCGGCGGCTTCATAGGTGGTGCGCAGGAACTCCGTCAGGAGCCGATCCGGCGAGGACGCGGTTCGCACCTCCTCGTAGGGCAACAGGAACTCACCCTGCTCGTAATAGGCCCCCGCCGGACCGACCGGGTACCGGTCGAATCCCGGTGGCTCCGGGTAAGCGTAGGAGTAGAACACGCCCTCGGCGCCTCCACCCGGCCAGAATCCGCAGCTGCTGAGCTCGTGCGAATACCCCTCGACCATGACCCAGTCACCACAGTTGGGCGCCCCACCCGGATGGCGAGGTGCCGCACGCCCGGAGAAACGGGTCACGGCCAGATCCATAGCTCCCCAGAAGAGGTGCACCGGGCTCACCTTGCCGATGAAACTCGACCGGAAATCACTGAACACCCGGTGGGCACCCAACAACTGGCGCCAGAACAACCACGCCTTTTCCGGCTCGTAGGAGGCGTGCTCGGTGTCGGTGTCGAAAGGCAGGGCCCGCACGACCTCGGTCGGGGTGCGGCTCACCGTGAGCCGTATTCCCAGCTCATCCAGCGCCGCCATCGTCTCGTGGTAGAAATCGGCAACGGTCCTGGGGATGAGAGCGATCTCGCGTAACCCACCGTCACTGCGGCGGATCAGCAACCGGTGCTCGTGGAAGTCGAACTCCATGTCGAACACCTCGTCGTGGTACGGGATCGAGCCGGTGCTCAGACCGCGAGCCGAGACGTAGAGCGGCACCTGCCACCAGTGGTTGATCATCGGTTCGCAGGCCAGCTTGATCTTCCCGACCAGCTGTAACCACATGTGCAAGGTCTCACGGGTCTCGTTCCAGTCGTCGACCCGCAGTTCGGGCCATCGCAGTCCCCGTTCGGTTTCCGTGTTCGAACCGGCCATCGCCTCCCCCTGAAAACGGCCCTCCGGCCCGCATGCGGTTCGCTCGAAGCGCCCGCGGGGCGTGCGAACGCCCCAGGCCCCGGGGACACGGCTCCGACCACCGCCCCGAGTCGGTCCGCCCGTGTCCCCGTCCCGGTACCTTCCGATGACTCACCTCGTACGCTCCACCGGTGGCGGAGTGAACGTGATCTCCTCGTCCGGCGAGGGGACCCTGAGCGTGGGCAGCACCTGCTCGATCTCGGCCCTGGACGGTTCCAGCCAGGGAGGCAACTTCAGTGCCCTGCCCAACTCCAGCAACGGCTCGTCGATGGTGAATCCCGGCGGGTCGGTGGCGATCTCGAACAGCACCCCGCCGGGTTCGCGGAAGTAGATGGAGTGGAAGTACCGCCGGTCCAACACCGGCGTCACGTCCAGTCCCTGATCCAGCAGTGTGTTCCGCCAGTCGACCTGTTCGGCGTCGTCAGGGGCACGCCAGGCGATGTGGTGCACCGTTCCGGCGGCGACCATGCCCAGCGGTGCTTCCGGACTGCACAGCACGTCCACCATCGCCCCCGAACCACCTGACCCCGTGACGAACCGGAACCGCGCCCCGGACTCCTCCACCAACCGAAAACCCATTGTTTCGGTCAACAGTTCAGCGGTGTGCTCATGCCCTATTTCCGTCACGGTGACCGAGTGAAGTCCCCGGATGGCGTACTCCGGTGGAATGGGGCCGTCCTCCCACGGCGCGCGGGAGTCCGCCTCCGGGTGGCCCACCAGCTCGACCAGCAGCCCGTCCGGATCGGCGACCGTGAGGGTTTCCTCACTGGACCGGGTGGTGGGCGCCCCCACGTTCACCTCGAGCCCGTCGAGATGCTGCTGCCACCACCCCAACGAGTGCTGCGGCACGGAGAAGGCGACGGTGGTGGTCTGCCCCGCCCCGCGCCGCCCGCGAGGCGCGCTCGGCCACGGGAAAAAGGTGATCAGTGTCCCCGGTTGGCCCGACTCACCCCCGAAGTACAGGTGGTAGGTGTCCGGGGCATCGAAGTTGACGGTGCGTTTGACCAGGCGCAGCCCCAGCGCGGTGCGGTAGAAGTCCGCGTTACGCTGCGGATCCGTAGCGATCGCGGTCACATGGTGTAATCCGCTGGGCGTACTCGGCATGGTGTCCGCCTCCCTCGCTGGCGGCCCGCCGCGGCCGTCGGAGCGGAGTCCAGCGGCGGGACGGCTGTGCCTGCCCGTCCCATCCTCCGATATCTCGGTCGGTCTCGCAGCGCAATCCGGATTCCCGGGCAGGCCGGAACCACACGGGAGCTCATTCCTCCACCTGGCGAGCCTCCCGCTGTGGCACCACCGTGTAGTAGGGATCGCGGGCGGACTCCCGCCCGGCTTCGAACACCCCGTAGCGAGTGGCGATCGAGGCTGCCGTACCGCAGAGACCGGCCAGAATCGCCGCGCTCGTGCCGCGCCGGGCGAACACGGCACCGACAGCGCACCCCGTTGCCATGATCCGGGCCGCCCGTAGCGTGCTTCCCGCCCGACCCGAGCGGTACACCTCGGCGATTCTGCCCGCCCGGTGTTCCAGCACGCGGCTCGCCACGAGTTCACCGATGGAGCCGAGCAGGGCCATACGCCGGGCGGGCCCGGCCTCCGCGCGTGGCGACAACATCGTTCCCAGCGAGCCTGCCGCCGAGACCGAGCTGAAGGCGAACACGAAGGGAAGTTCACGGCGCGTCTCGTGCCATCCCGGCACCGCCGTGTCCGCGAGCAGCACAGCGGTGTAGGTCGTCATGGCCGGGGCCAGCAAGGCCGCACACCACGCTGCCGCGTTGCCGAGCGGACGGGCGAGATCGGTGAACTCGAAGACAGCGGCCGCGCCGCTGAGCGCGGAGAACGGGGCGAGGATCCAGGATCCCACGCTCAACGGCGAGGTGGGTTTGAACACGCGCAACATGTTCAAAAACCGCAGCGGCCGACCGAGATCGTGAATGAGCGCCAGCACGCTGGCGCCGGAACCTCCCGCAGCGCAGAGCAGCCCGACCCGGCGCAGCCGGGAATAGCCACGCAGCTGGGCGAGGGCCCCCATGACGGACGAGGCGCCCGCCATACCTCCCAGATAGAGGTAGGCGGGCACGTCGGGAACCTTCCAGGTCGGTTCCTTGATGATCGGTCTGCCGTAGTAGGACCGGAAGGTCGCCCGTTCCCCGTCGGCCTCCTCGGCGGCGCCTGCTCCCATCGCCCCGGCGGGCTCGTTTCCGGTCAACGCCGTCCTCCCAGGAAACAGCTCGCGATGGTCACGGCCGCCGTGGCGGCCGCGGCCAGGGCGTAGCAGGCCATGGCGGGCAGATCCCTCGTGGTGACCACCGGATCGGGTGGCAGCCCGTACACTTCGGGCTCGTCCAGCAGCAGGAAGAAGGCTCCGTCACCTCCCACACCGTCGGTGGGGTCCTGCCCGTAGAGCCGGGCCTCGGTGATTCCCTGCTCGTGCAGCTGTTCGAGGCGTTGCTCGGCCCGCTCCCGCAGCTGGTCGAGCGGACCGTACTGGATGGACTCGGTGGGACAGGCGGTGGCACAGGCCGGGGTCATTCCCGAGCCGAGTCGGTCCTGGCACAGGGTGCACTTGAACGCGCCGCCGTTCTCGGGATGGATGTCGATCACTCCGTAGGGACAGGCCGGGACGCAGTAACCACATCCGTTGCACACGTCGTCCTGCACCACAACCGTGCCGTACTCGCTGCGGATCAACGCTCCCGTCGGACACACGTCCAGGCAGGCGGCGTGCGTGCAGTGCTTGCAGACGTCGGAGGACATCAGCCACCGCACCTCGGAGCCCGCGACCTCTTCCGCCGCCGTTTCCGGGGGGCCCATCCCGGGCATTCCGATATCCACTCGGGCGCGCGTGGAGAGGTCGATGCGCTGTTCGACGAACGCCACGTGCCGCCAGGTGGTGGCTCCGAGGTCGGTGGTGTTGTCGTAGGACATGCCGGTAAGTTCCAGCCCGTCCTCTTCCAGCAGGTTCCACTCCTTGCAGGCGACCTCGCAGGCCTTGCACCCGATGCACACGCTGGTGTCGGTGAAAAACCCCATCCGATCGGGATGCTGCTCCGAATAGCCCGCCTCGGCGCTGGGATCGGCCAGCGGGCCGCTGAGTCGGTTACCGTTCGAGGACCCCACCGCTGGTTCCGGTGCCGTTTCCCGGGCGTGCTCGCCGGTTCGCATCGAGCGTTCGAGCTCGAAGAGCGGGTGCTCGGACGACCTGTCAGGACTCATCCTCACCTCCGTCGACCGTGTCCGTCCCCGAGGGACGCGTACCGTTCTCCGGCAGCCCGTTATCCGGGGGCGGAGCGTCGCCGCCGGTGTGCTCGGTGATTCCCGCACGAGCGCGGTAGGTGGCGATCAACCTGTGCAGCTCCACCCCCCGTGGTCTCCTGCCGGGGCGGATGTCGCAGGCTCCCGCCTTGGTCTCCATGATGTGCACGGTGGGGTCCAAGGCGACACTGAGCAACTCGTTGGCGGCGTCACCTGTGGTCAACCCGTTGGGACCCCAGTGCCACGGGATGCCGATCTGGTGCAGCGTCGTACCGTTCGAACGCAACGGCCGGATGCGTTGTGTGATCAACACCCGTCCCTCGATCGCCGCACGTGCGGTGATCACCGTGGCCCAGCCGAGATGCCGCAGTTCCCGCTCCACGGCCAGCTCAGGGGAGAGCTCGACGAACATCGCGGGCGCCAGCTCGGCCAGGTGTGGCAACCACCGGCTCATTCCACCGGCCGTGTGGTGCTCGGTCAGCCGGAACGTGGTGAACACGTACGGAAACACCTCCGCCCCCGGTTCGGCACCGCTTGGTTGGTAGCGATTCTCCGGCCGGTGGTACAGCCGCCGCGCCGGGTTGCGCTGCGTGGTGTGCAGCGTGTTGCGCAGCGGCGATTCCTGCGGTTCGTAGTGGGTGGGCAACGGCCCGTCCCGCAACCCCGCGGGGGCGTACAGCCATCCGAGCCCGTCATCCTGCATGATGAAAGGATCGGTGCCGCGCAGCGCGTCGGGACCGTGCGCGTCGGGGGCGGGCTCGTAATCGGGAGGTTTGGTGGCATCGAAGTCGGGCACGTCGTGGCCGGTCCAGCGCCGCTGTTCGGCGTCCCACCACACGTAAGCCTTGCGCTCGCTCCACGGGCTGCCCCCGGGGTCGGCGGCGGCCCGGTTGTACAGGATCCGCCGATTGGCGGGCCAGGCCCAACCCCAGTCGGGCGCGACCCAGGACTGCCGGTCCCCCGGTTCGCGCCGTGCGGCCCGGTTGACCTCCTCGGCGTAGACACCGCAATAGATCCAGCACCCCGAACGTGTGGAACCGTCGGAGCGCAGCCGGGTGTAGGAGGGCAGTGCCCGGTCCTCGGCGTCGGTACCGTTGATCTCGCGGAGCACCGCGTCCGCGCTGGGTTCGGCGATCTCCCCTTCGGTGGGGTAGTTCCAGGTCAGTTCCAGGACGGGGCGGTCGCGTTCCCGCTGCCGCGCGTCGCGTTCGAGTCGCCGGGCCGCGAGCTTGGACTTGATCCGCAGCCCCAGGTGGTAGAAGAACCACAGGTCGCTGCGCTGGTCACCGACCGGTTCGACCGCCTTTTCGTGCCACTGCAGCATGCGCTGGGTGTTGGTGAAGGTCCCGTCCTTCTCGGTGTGCGCCGCGGCGGGCAGGAAGAACACCTCGGTACCGATCTCGGAGGGACTCGTCTCACCGTTCTCGATCTCCGGACCGTTCCGCCAGAACGTGGCCGTCTCGATCATGTTCAGATCGCGCACCACCAGCCAGTCCAGATTCGCCAGCCCCATGCGCTGCTGGTGCGCGTTGGCGGTGCCCACCGCCGGGTTCTCGCCGACCACGAAGTAGCCGCGCACCTTGCCCTCGATCTGGTCGATCACGGTTCGGAAACTGCCGTGATGACCGGTGAGCCTGGGCAAATGATCGAACCGGAAATCGTTCTCGGCGGTGGCGTACTCGCCCCACCAGGCCTTGAGCAGGCTGACGACGTAGTCGCGGATGTTGCCCCAGTACCCCTTGTCGGCGGCGTGGTTGGCCACGAACTCGTCCAGCGAGAGGTTCGGGTGGGCTTGCGGCATCGGGATGTAGCCCGGCAGCAGGTCGAACAGCGTGGGAATGTCGGTCGAGCCCTGGATGCTGGCGTGACCGCGCAGCGCGAGAATCCCGCCGCCGGGCCTGCCGATGTTGCCGAGCAGCAGCTGCAGGATCGAGGCGGCCCGGATGTACTGCACCCCCACCGTGTGGTGGGTCCAGCCCACCGCGTAGGCGAAGGCGGTGGTGCGTTCCCGACCCGAGTTGGCGACCAGCGCCTCGGCCACCTCGTGGAACCGTAGCTGGTCGATCCCGCACAGCTGCTCCACGAGTTCCGGGGTGTAGCGGGCGAAGTGACGCTTGAGGATCTGGAACACGCACCGGGGGTGGGTCAGGCTCGGATCGGTCTCCGGTTCCGCACGCCGCGTCCACTCCCCTTCCCGCGTGGCTCGGTCGTGCTCGGGTGAGCCGAAAACGTCGTTCCAGTGGTCGCGTTCGCCCGCGGCCGGGTTGACCCGCGCCCCCTGGTAGTACCAACTGGCCGAGTCATAACCGTTTCCGGTGAAGCCGGAGAACACCCCGTCGAGATCCTCGGTGTCGGCGAAGGACTCGTCGACGAGCGTGGCCGCGTTGGTGTAGGAGGTCACGTACTCGTGGAAGTAGTGCCCACCCCGCAGCACGTGGTTGATCAGCCCGCCGAGGAAGGCGATGTCACTGCCCGCGCGCAGTGGGACGAAAGTGTCGGCCATCGCCGAGGTGCGGGTGAACCGGGGATCGACGTGGATGATCTTCGCCCCGCGCCGTTTGGCTTCCATCACCCACTGGAACCCCACGGGGTGTGCTTCGGCCATGTTGGACCCCTGAATCACGATGCAGTCGGAGTTACGGAGGTCCTGCTGGAAGGTTGTGGCCCCACCACGGCCGAACGAGGTTCCCAGACCGGGAACCGTGGAGGAGTGTCAAATGCGGGCCTGGTTCTCGATCTGGATGGCGCCGAGGGCGGTGTAGAGCTTTTTCATGAGGTAGTTTTCCTCATTGTCCAGCGTGGCTCCGCCCAGGCTCGCGATTCCCATGGTGCGGCGCAGCCGCGTACCGTCCGAATCGGTCTCCTGCCAGGTCTCGTCCCGGGTACGGATCACCCGATCAGCGATCATGTCGACCGCGGTGTCGAGATCCAGTTCCTCCCACTCGGTACCGTAGGGCCGCCGGTAGGCGACCCTGGTCTGCCTGTCGGGTGAGGTCACCAGGGAACGGCTGGCCGAGCCCTTCGGGCAGAGCCTTCCCCGGCTCACGGGCGAGTCGGGATCGCCCTCGATCTGGGTGACGGCTCCGTCCCGCACGTACACGCGCTGGGCACAGCCCACGGCGCAGTAGGGGCACACCGATCCGACCACGGCCTCGGCGTCCTCGGTGCGTGCGTACTCGCGGTCGGTCTCGGCGGAACGGGCCGCCCTGCCGCGACCGAGCGGGTCGGAGCCCGCCAACTGGCGCAGCACGGGCCAGCGCAGCCATTCCCGCATAGCCGATCACCAACTCCCGACACGTTGTCGCCGATGCTGCGCTCGCCGAGGTACCGGCGCAACCGCGGGTGGTACTCCCGGTGCCGTCCGGTGACGCTCCGCTCGCACGGACGTGTGAAGCGCACGGGTCGCTTAGCCGGATGTGCCGAACCCGGCACACGCGGGATGCGCAGTGCGGTACGTTCCGAATGGGCAAGTGATCATGCCGCCGGGCGAGAGCATCGCACGACCGAGTGAGTACAGGGGGAAGCGTGGCCGACGAGGAAACCAGCCAGTCGAACGCGGGCGGAACGAGCGAGGCTGGCGGCCAATCGGGAATGGACGCCGCGGACCAGGCGGCGATGGACGCCGAGATGCAGGACGTGGCCACCAGCGCGCTGTTCCCCGGCCCCGCTCTCGCCGAGGAGATGGCCGACATCGCGCGGATCGCCGAACGCGCCAACACCAAGGCCGAACTGGCCCAGGCCATCAGCGACAACACGCGCATGGTCGTCGACCCCGACGAGGTCGACGCGCTGGCGGGTTTCTTCGAGGGGAAGGCCAGTGAATTGGAAGACCGCCAGAGGGAGGTCAGTGAATTGGCGAGTGTCCCTGCCCCAGGTACCGATCCGGTGAGTACGGGAGCCGCGTCAATCCACGGCGAAGTAGCCTCCGGGGACGATCGCTCGTACATGCCCAACTATCTGAAACTCGCGAAGGTGTTCAACGACACCGCCGCGAGCCTGCGGTCCAGCGCGAAGCAGACCCGTACCGACGACGCCAACGCCGCCGACAGCTTCAATCGGGGAATCCAGAATGCGTAACGCCGTCACCACAGGAATCTCCCTGGCAGCCGGATTCCTGCTGCTCGCCGGATGCGGTGGTGGCCAGACCGGTCAAGCGGCGCAGGAAACCACAGAGACCGGCACGAGCGCACCCACCAGTACCAGCAGCGCCGCCGGAGTGGGCCTGCCGGAACGCACCGCACCCGCCAAATCCCTCGACCTTTCCGAGCCCTGTGCCATCATCACGAAACAACAAGCAACCAAACTCGGAGTCAACCAGCCACTCGAAAGTAAAAACCTAAGCGATAAAAAAGGTTGCGACTACAAGAAAGGAAAATCCGGCTCCGACGGCGGCTGGGCCATGTTCGTAGCAGCCGACCCGAGCAGAACGGCGCAGGAGTTCGCCAGCAAGCGCCCCAGCGGTGAGAGCACGGAAATCGCTGGTTATCCCGCTTACGAACTCGAGAAGCAGTACGGATGCATGGTGGCGGTAGACGTGACGGATTCAGGATCGCTTTTCGTCAATGGAGTAACACGACTGCAAACTAAATCCGACGCTTGCTCGGTCGCGAACAAGTTCGCCGAAGCCGCGATCAAGAACCTGCCCGACGCCTGAGGGGAGCTCAGAATTATGGGGGACAGACGCACGCTGCCGCCGTCCAATCTCGACGGGGCACAGTTGGAGCAGATGCGCTCCTGGGTCAACAGCGGCAAGGGAGCCGAGGCGCTCCACGAGAAGAGCAGCCGCTGGCGTGACGAGGAGCGGTACATGCGTGACCTCGCCACCGAGATCAAGGACAGGCTGAAGCAGGCCGGGGCCGTGAACCAGTCCAAGGGCCAGGAAGCCGTGCAGAACGCCATGTCACCGGTGGTGCTGTGGACCGAGGTCGCGGCTGACAACGCCACCGCCGAGGCAGTGCGGTTGGAGGAGCAGGGCCAGGCCTTCAGCAGGGTGTACTCCTCCGTGCCCGCCGCGTCCGAGGAGAAGCCGGTGCCGGAGGAGAGCTTCCTCGGGAAAGCCTGGGCCGGGTTCACCGGCGGCAAGACCGACAACGAGCAGGCGCTGGCGCACAACGAGAAGCTGCGCCAGGACGCGGTCACGGCGTTCAAGGCCTACGACACCGCCTCGCAGACCACCGTCAGCGCCACCCCCACGTTCACCGCTCCCCCGCCCGGCGGCGTCGAGACCGGCGTGCGCTCCGGTTCGAGCCCCGAGGTCGGCGGCCTCGCCGCGTCCCGGGGCACGGGCACCGGCACGGCCGCTGGCACCCGCAGCTCGTGGAGCGGGTCACTGGACACATCGGGCAGTGCGCACGGCTCCGGCAGCGGCACGGCGGGCAGCGGCACCTCGGGACAGTCGGCGGGCAGGCCCGGTTCGGGGATCAACCAGCCCGCGGGCAGTCATTCCGCGTGGCAGCGTCCGCCGGAGGGCGGCTCCTCCGGATACCGCCCCGGCCAGTCCGGAACTCCGGGCGGCGGAGCCGGCGGTGGTTCGGGCACCGGTCGCACGCCGGGCGGATCCGGCCTCGCGGGTGGGACCGGACGTGCTCCCGGTAGCCGAATCCCGATACGCGGCCTCGGTTCGCTCGCGGGCGGCTCGGGCGGTGGAACCGGGTCCGGAGCTGGTGGCCGGGGCTCCGCCGGACTCGGTGGTCGTTCCCTCGGCCCCGGTGGGCAGTCGGGGATCGCGCGCCCGTCCACCGGTTCCGCCGCGACGAGCGGCGCGGCCTCCGCCGGAGCGGGGAACGCTCGCGGTGGTATGGCGGGGGCACCGCGCGGTCGCGGCCAGCAGGGCGAGGAGGACGAGGAGCACGACACACCGAGCTACCTCGTCGGTGACTACGGCTACTTCGACGGCGACCTGCCCAGGGTGGCCCCGCCGGTGATCGGCGAGGACTGATCGGGGTTCTCCCGTCGAGTTGTCGAGCACCGTCACATCGGATCCAGCAGCGTGTGTCGCGGCGCCGGGAGCAACTCCGGCGCCGCGATCGTTCGGGGGCAAGGGTGAACATCGAACTTTCCGAACAGGCGTTTCACCTCGCCTGGCAACATTTCCGGCTCGGCACGAAACCGCTCTCGCTGAACGTGCTGCCCGAGGGGCTCAACGAGTCGGAGCGGCGCGATGTCGAGCAGCGGAGCTGGGAAGAGCTGCGCCTGATCGGTTTCGGCGATCGGGATGCCGAGGACGCCGTCTCGGGAGTGTTCTTCCCGCTGGACCGCTACCGGGACTCCTTCGACCTGGTGTATCGCTATCTGTCCGAGGAGGGCGAACACCGCAGGACCGCGTTGGCCGCGAACGGCCCGGCCAGCTCGGCGCTGGCCGTCCGGGAGGGCGGCGTGGTCCGCCTGCGCCAGCTGCGCACCGACGACGCGCCGCACCGGGCCGTGGTGGGGGTACTCCCCGAGCTGAACCCCGGTCCGGGAAAGGCGGTGTCGGTGCCCAGTGACCAGCTCGACGCGGCGGCTGCCGATGCCGGGGACTCCGACCGGGCGATGCGCGAGGCGCTGCTACGCCGAGGAGTGCGCCGCGACGACGCGAGTGCTCTCGTGGAGATGGCGGGCGGGGAACGCGTGGGATATGCCCAGTTCGGAGCCGCGCGGATGGACCAGCGCGGCCACCGCTCCAGGGCACCGATGGTGACCAACTGCTTCGCCACCACCAAGGGTTGGTACCTGATGGAGGAAACCATCCGCAGCGGGCGGGCGTGGACCACCTTCGCCCCGATCGACCGGAACCGGCTGGCGGAACGGGTACGCGACCTCGCCAGGAGCATCGTGCCGGAGTGAGCCGTCGAGCTTTCGCACTCGACTCCAGAGCCGAACCCGGTCGTCGGAATCTCCCGGCGGTTCCGGAAGTGCCGCCATCGAGCGGGTGGGAATCAGCATCAGGCATTCCCTGCGACCACCTGCTCGGACAGGTTGACGGCGGCTTCCTGCAACCCCGCGCCGTGGAGTTCGTCCAACCAGAACAGCATGTCCAACAACTGCCGCAGCTGGTCGCTGTCCACCCGCAGCACACTCCCCTCCTGCCGGATCTCCAGTTCGTGCAGGCCCGGCATGCTCAGATACACCGCTGCCGTGCCGCTGCCCGCCTCGACCAACCACTGTGCGCGCATCCGTCCTCCCGAAGGTGACGCCTACCGAATCGATCATGTCGACAGGAAGGTTCGGCGGCTCCCCAGCGGTCACGCAACGACACTTTCGCGTGATCTCACTTCCTTGACCAGTGGTCAACCGGTCAGGGTGCGAACGAACAGTGACCAGCAAGGAAGGGTCGAGCATGGAACGACGCAGCGGGATTCCGGCACGGGTCAGACGGGTCTCCGGCGAGTTGCGGGAACTTCGGGCCCGCAACGGGCTCAGCGCCGCCGAGGTGTCCCGGTCGCTGGGGATCTCGATGAGCAAGCTCAGTCGGATGGAGACGGGAACTCGCGGGTTGGCCGCCGACGACGTCGCGGCGTTGCTGGGGCTCTACCGCGTGCCCTCCCAGCGGCGCGAGGAGATCCTCGCGTTGGTGCGCAACGGTACGGACCGCAACTGGTGGCAGGTGCAGCACGCCGCGCTGCCCGCGATGTGGCAGGACCTGATGCGGTTCGAGACCGAGGCCACCGCGATCCACAGCTGGGAATCGCAGGCGGTTCCGGGACTGCTGCAGACGGACGAGTACGCCGAGGCGGTCATTCGGGGCACCACCCACGGCCTGCCGGAACGCGAGGTGCGACGGCTGGTCGAAGCACGCATCGGCAGGCAGACGGTGCTGCTCGGCAGCCGCGCGCCACGGTTGGAGGTGCTGCTGGACGAACCGGTGCTGCGCCGCCCGACCGCCGACCCCGGCGTGATGCGGCGGCAGCTGCTGCGCCTGGCGGAGAGCAACCTGCGGCCGAACGTCACCGTCCGGGTGGTGCCGCAGCGGGCGGGAATCCATCCCGGCATGGAGGGGCCGTTCGTGCTGCTGGACTTCCCGAAGCAGCCGAACCTGGTGTATCTGGAGCACCGGGGCAACAGCGCTTTCCTGGAGCAGCCCGAGCACGTCGACGCCGCGGAACGCTCCCTGTGGCGGTTGCGCGAACTCGCGTTCACCCCGGATGATTCCAGCGAGATCATCGCGCGTCTCGCCGACGAACCGGCCGAGTACGAGAAGGAGTGAGTCCGTGGCATCCGTGAAGCACTGGCGCAAGAGCAGCCGAAGCACCAGTCAGGCGAACTGCGTGGAGATCGCCGCCACCGAACACGGGGTCGCCGCGCGGGACTCCAAGCGCCCGCACGGCGGTTCGCTGCTGTTCTCCCGCGCCCGGTGGAACGACTTCCTGCGCAGTATCGCCCAGGAACGCACCGGAAACTGAACCGGCGATTTCGCGCGAAACTTACGCCGCTCCGCGCCACAGGGCCCACGGCGCGACAATTTCGCGCGAAATCGACATCCCGCCTCCGGCACGATCCCTGCGCCCGCAGGACACCGCACCGGCGCGGCGATCACCACATCGGCGGGGTCACTGCTCGGGGACCGCCGTGTTCGACTTCTCGGTGGCCCTGTCCGACTTCTCGACGGGGCTGCCCGGCTCCTCGGCCGCACCCCGCGCGGTCTCGGAGGAGGCCCGTACCTCGGTGCTTCGCGTCTTGCCGGGCAGGAAGAACCACGCCACCAGCGCGGCCACCGCGATCAGCCCCGCCGAGGCCAGATACGCGGTCTGCGAGGCGTTCATCCAGGCCACCGACACCTCGTGGGCGAGCTGCTCCCCGCGTGGGCCCAACGACTCGGCGACCATCATGCCCCCGGGCAACGACTCCTCGGCGGTCTGCCGCACCTGCTCGGGCAGTCCGCTCAGCGAGTCCGAGATCCGTGCGGCGTAGCTGCCACCCAGCACGCTCCCCAGCACGGCGACACCCAACGAGGCGCCCACCTCGCGGGTGACGTCGTTGGTGGCCGATCCCATACCCGCGCGCTCGCGCGGCACGTTGGCCATCAGCTGGTCGGTGGCCGGAGCCATCGCAAGCGACATACCCGCGGCCGTGCAGGACAGCGGCAGCAGGATCTGCCAGTAGCCGGATTCCACGCCGAGCGTGCTCAGCCCCACCATGCCCAGGGCAGCCAGCAGCAACCCGACGGCGATGGTGTTACGCGAGCCGAACCTGTCCACGATCCTGGAAACCTGCGGAGCGATGAGCATCATCATCACCGACATCGGCAGCATCGCGGTGGAAGCCATCAGCGGCGAGTAGCCGAACACTAGCTGCAGGGTCTGGCTCAGCGCGAAGAACACACCGATCATCGCGAAGAACACCAGCGTCAGCGCCACCGCCGAAGCGGAGAAACCGCGGCTGCGGAACAGCCGGACGTCCAGCATCGGATCCGCCACCCGACGCTCCCAGAGCGCGAACAACGCCAGCAGCACCAGCCCCAGCGCCACCAGCGACAGCGTGCGCGGTGACAGCCAACCGACGTACTGCGCCTCGATCAGCGCGTAGACCGCGATCGTGATCCCCGCGGTGGACAGCAGCGCCCCCAGCAGGTCCAGCCCACCGTGTCCGCCTTCGATGCCGGTGTGCGACGGGATGTAGCGGATACCGGCGATCACACCGACGATCACCACCGGAACATTGATCACGAACACCGATTCCCAGGAGAAGTACTGCAACAGCACCCCGGCGATAACCGGCCCCGCGGCGCTGCCCGCGCCGGAGACGGCGGCCCAGATGCCGACCGCCTTGGTGCGTTCCCCGCTGGGGAAGACGCTGGTCAGAATGGACAGCGTCACCGGCATGATCATGGCGCCGCCCACACCGAGCAGAGCCCGTGCGGCGATCATCTCGTTGCTGGAGCCGACGAACAGCCACACGTAGACCGACACCAGGCCGAACAGCACCATCCCGGCCTGCAGCATCCACTTGCGCCCGTAGCGGTCGGCTATCGAGGAGGTGGTGAACAATAGGCCCGCGAACACCAACGCGTAGGCGTCCGAGAACCACTGCTGCGCCGAAGTGGAGGCCCCCAACGCCCGGGAGAGCTGGGGTAACGCGACGCTGAGCGAAGTGTTCGCGAGCATCGTGGCCGACAACGCCAGACACAGCACGAGCATGGTCGCCCACCTTCGGCGGTAGACCCGCACGTCGATGCCCTCCGCCAGGGCACCCTCCTCGCCTTTGTCGGGTGTCGTTGCAGCACCCGCCGCCCCATGGCGGGCGTGACCGTCGGACATGCGTGTCTCCTTTCCCCATCCACAGAATATGGCAGTACTGCCATTTGTCATCGGTGACAACGGGCACAGTTGACGCTGAGCTCCGGGGTCGAGGAACCTGTGGCCATGACCAGCGTTGCGGTGGATTCGACCGACGAAACGGAGGGCCAGGGCAGGCGAGCTGTCAAAGCGGCCAGGACACGTGCGGGCATCGAGGCGGCCGCCCTCCGACTCTTCCGGGAGCAGGGATTCGAGGCCACAACCGTGGAACAGATAGCCCGTGCCGCCGACATCGCCCCCAGGACGTTCTTCCGGTACTTCCCCAGCAAGGACGCGGTGCTGTTCGGAGACATCGGCAGCGAGCTCGAATACGTGCGTGAGGCACTGAACGCACGTGGCTCCGGGGAACACCCCATGCGCGCCATGGCCGCATCGATGCTCCACGCGGCCGACCGCATGGAGGCCGACCGCGAACAGCACCTGATGCGTGCCGAGCTGCTGCAAGTCCTGGAGTCCACCGGGCAGTACGAGATGCATCTGATGCGGCAGCGCTGGATGCAGGACATGACCGAACTGGTGGCCGAGCACATCGGAACCGATCCCAGCTGTGATCCGCGTCCAGGCGCCTGGTCGATGACCATGGTCTCGTGCTTCGGTTCGGCGATGCACGCCTGGTTGACTCGGCAGGACGGGACACCCCTGCGCGAGATTCTCGTGGGGGTCCTCGACAGCACTTGCGACGGGCTCTCTCAGGCCACGCTGAAGGCCCACGAGGACTGAGCGCCCGCCTTCGGACGGCAGGCTCCCTCGCCCGCGGGTGCCCGGAAACGAAAACGAGCACTCGGAAGCGGAAGAGTGCTCAGCGGACCGTGATGGCGTGCTCCTCGGCGCTGATCAGCCTGCCGATCACCGGAGCGTTCGGCAGCTCCCCCGCGACGAGCAACCCTCCCGAGGTCTGCGCGTCGGCCAGCAACAGCGCTTCGTTCTCGTCCACACGGGAGAGATCGGTGCACTCACCCACCCAACGCAGGTTGCGGCGCGTCCCACCGCTGACGTACCCGTCCCGGACGGCCTCGCGGGCCCCCTCCAGGTAGGGAACGGCGCTCGAGTCCAGCACCGCGGAGACACCGCTGGCACGGGTCAATTCGCGCAGATGCCCGAGCAGCCCGAATCCGGTGACGTCGGTGGCGCACTCGGCCCCCACCGCCAGGGCATCGCGTGCCGCCGTGTCGTTGAGGGTCGTCATCGCCTCGATCGCCTGCGGGAAAACCTCTCCGGTGGCCTTGTGCCGAGTGTTGAGCACCCCGATGCCGAGCGGTTTGGTCAACGACAGCGGAGCTCCGACCGTTCCGGCGTCCTCGCGCAACAGCCGAGTGGCAGCGGCCGTACCGGTCACGGCCATGCCGTACTTCGGCTCGGGATCGTCGAGGCTGTGGCCACCGCCCACCGGGCAACCCGCCAGTTCCGCGACATCCGCGCCACCGCGCAGCACCCGTTCGGCCAGCTCCATCGGCAGCGACTCACGTGGCCAACCGAGCAGGTTCAACGCCACCAGCGGACGCGCCCCCATCGCGTACACGTCGGACAGCGCGTTGGCAGCCGCGATCCGGCCCCAGTCGTAGGGATCGTCGACCACGGGGGTGAAGAAGTCCGTCGTGGCCACGATCGCGGTGTCGCCGTGCAACCGCACCACGGCGGCGTCGTCACCGGCACCGATCAGCACCTCACCGCCCGCCGGGGCGCCGCCGGAGATCCCGGCACCGGCGACCATGGACTCCAGCTCGCCGGCGGGGATCTTGCAAGCACACCCGCCACCGTGCGCGTACCGTGTCAGGCGGTAGTTTTCGCTCGTGACGGTCCCGGCATCGGTCATGCCCCGAAGCTAGTCCACCGGACGGCCGACGGCATGGCACAACACGCGGGATGACGGCACTGGAGGCGTAAGGGTGCCTGGTGGCCCCCGCGGTCTTCAAAACCGACGTGGCCGAGCAACTCGGTCAGGCGGGTTCGATTCCCGTCCGCCTCCGCCACGCACCAGCCTGCGCCACCAGGCACGCAGCCCACCGGAACGACCGGTGTCTCCGCTGTGGTCACCTGCCTCGCTGTCGGCCGTGCCCGTCTCCGACACTTCCGGTACCGCCGCGACGGTTTCGGCCCGCGCGGCGCGCAGTTCCCGCCAGCGGCGCGCGACCTCATCGGCATCCACGGGTGCGACCTTGATGCGTGGTCCGCTGGGGGCTCGCAACCACTCCGCGATGCGCAGGTTGAGCTCACCGACCTGTTCCCGCACCGCCTGCTCGGAACGCAGCTCGGCCACGGTCTCCGGAAGCCGGTCGATCTCCTTGCGCAGCTGCACGGCGGGCGGCAGCAGCGCCTCGGTGGACAACCCCTCCCGTTCGACGTACTTCTTGACCCAGGACAGCTCGTCCTCGTCGCCGAGATCGGACAGCGGCTTGCCGGCTCCGGGCAGGTCGTCGAACTCTCCGCGCTCCCTGGCAGTGCGGACCTGCCGGTCGATCCAGGTCTCGAAGTCCATCCCCGGCGGTTTCCGTTCGGTCATGCCCCGATTGTGCACCGGTGTCTCGTTGCGGATCATCCGCTGAGTCGGTGGATCGCGGGCGGTTTCTGTTGTGGATTTATTTCGATTAACACTGAAACAACAGTATATTTAAACAGTGGCACTTCAGCCGCTCGTGAACGTGGAATCGCAAACCCCGCATGCGGGCTATGCTCGATCACATGGACATCATCGATCTCCGCCCCGATCTGCGGGTGTTGACCAGTCCTCCTGGTCAGGCCTATCTGCTGCGTCACGCTGGCGGAGTTCTGCTGGTCGACACCGGACAGGTCGGCGACGGCAGCACGATCGCGACCGCCTTGAGGGACTGGGGCCTGGACCGGGAGGCGCTCACCCAAGTGGTGCTGACCCATTGGCACGCCGATCACACCGGCGCTCTCTCCGAGGTAGCCCAGTGGCCGAACGTGGAAGTACTCGCTCATCACGGGGATGCCGCGGTGATTCGCGGTCATCAGAGTACTGAAGAGAGCCTGCTCACCCCCGCTGAGGAAGCACTGCACGCCCGAGTGGCGGACGCGGTTCCCGAGGCTCCACCCGCCCGTGTCGATCACGAGGTTCATGACGGCGAGCTCCTGGAGGGGATCGACGCCCGGGTTATCTCCACCCCCGGACACACCCCCGGCAGCATCGCACTGCATCTGGAGGAAGCCGGAGTGCTGTTCACCGGAGACATCGCCGCCGAGTACGAGAGGCAGATCGTTCTCGGGCCGTTCAACAACGACCGGGTCCAGGCCCGCCGCTCATTCCGGCGACTGGCGGGACTGCGTTGCGACGTGGTCTGCTTCGGACACGGGCACCCCCTCGTCGGTGAGGCCACCACCACCCTGCACGAAGCGGCCACCGCACGCTCCGTACCCGATCCCCTCGGCTGAGCCCACGACGAAGGTCCGACCCTTCCATCCTCGGTCCGGCGAACCGCAGCCCAGGACCGAACCGCGGAGCTTGGTGGAACGCGCTGCGAAAGCCACTCGGAAACACGCATCGGAAAACTGCTTCGACGTACCGGGCCAACACGCCGTGTCGACAACCTTCACCGGCACTTCCCGCTGCGTATCGTCACAACCGTGGACGAGCGGCGGAACATCCCGGCCACGGATCGAGTCCTCAGCGAGCCCCGCATTGCCGCGGCTGTCGAACGCTTCGGGCGACAGCGGGTGAAACACGCCGTGCACGACGCACAGCGACGCGCGCGGGCCCGCGAGATCACCGCCGATCAGGTGGTCGAGGAAACGGCGGCGAACCTGCCCGTATCGATCGGTGGTCTGCGTCCGGTGCTCAACGCCACGGGCGTACTGCTGCACACCAACCTGGGCCGGGCTCCCCTCTCGGAGGCCGCCGTACTGGCCCTGCGGGAGGCCGCCGGAACCTGCGACGTGGAACTGGACACCCGGACCGGGCAGCGCGGCCGTCGCGGGGCGAGCGTCACGCGCGGCCTGCTCGACGCGGTCCCCGAGGCGGAGAGCGCACACGTGGTGGGCAACGGGGCGGCCGCACTCACCCTGGCCGCCACTGCCCTGGCCGCCGGGCGGGAGATCGTGCTGGCACGGGGCGAGATGGTCGAGATCGGCGCCGGATTCCGCATCCCCGAGCTGCTGTGCTCCACCGGCGCGAGGCTGCGCGAGGTCGGCACGACCAACCGCGTCGAACTCGCCGACTACCGAGCGGCGATCGGGGCGGAAACCGGATTCGTGCTCAAGGTTCACCCCTCCAACTTCGTGATCAGTGGCTTCACCTCCTCGGTCGAACCGAGCGAACTCCGCGGCCTGGGTATGCCACTGGTCGTCGACATCGGATCCGGACTGCTGGAACCGCACCCCAGGCTGCCGGACGAACCCGACGCCCGCGGCACATTGCGAGCGGGAGCCGATCTGGTGGTAGCCAGCTGTGACAAGCTGCTCGGCGGCCCACAGGCCGGACTGCTGCTGGGCAGGACAGCCGTCGTCGACACGCTCCGGAAGCATCCACTGGCTCGTGCGCTGCGTCCCGACAAACTCACCCTGGCCGCGCTGCACGCCACGCTGCACGGACCTCCCACGCCGACCGCGCGTGCGCTGGAACGATCCCAGCGGGAACTACGGGTCCGCGCCGAACGGATCGCGGAATCGTCGCGAGCGGCAGGTGTGACGGCGACGGTGGCTGACACCACCGCGGGCATCGGTGGTGGCGGAGCACCGGGGGTGGAGCTGCCCAGCGCGGCCGTCGTGCTGCCCGAGCACTGCTCCGAACCACTGCGCCGCGCCGTGCCACCGGTGCTGACCAGGGTCGAACGAGGAAACTGCCTGCTCGACCTGTTCGCGCTGGAGCCGGCGCGGGACACGGAACTGACCGAGGCGATCCGCCAGGGTGCGCGGACGACGGATCCGGCCGTGGGAGGTGCGTCGTGCGAGTGATCGCCACGGCAGGGCACGTGGACCACGGCAAATCCACACTCATCAAAGCCCTGACCGGAACCGATCCGGACAGGTGGGACGAGGAGCGACGTCGCGGGTTGACCATCGACCTGGGATTCGCGTGGACAACCCTGCCCGGCGGCGAGGCGATGGCGTTCGTCGACGTTCCCGGTCACCAACGGTTCGTGCGCAACATGCTGGCCGGGGTCGGCGAGGTCGCGGGTGTGCTGTTCGTGGTGGCCGCCGACGAGGGGTGGAAGCCGCAGTCGGAGGAGCACCTCCAGGCGTTGCACGCGCTGCGCGTGCGGCGGGGAGTGCTGGCGATCACGCGCGGCGATCTCGCCGACCCGCTCCCCGCGTTGGAACAGGCGCGGCGGCGGCTGTCCGGCAGTTCGCTGGCGGGAGTTCCCGAGGTGGTGGTCAGCGGGGCCACCGGGGCCGGACTGGCCGAGCTCACCGGGAAGCTCGACGAGCTCGCGGGCGAGCTGCCGAATCCGGATCCCACCGCCGACGTGCGGCTCTGGCTGGATCGCTGCTTCAGCATTCGTGGCGCTGGCACTGTGGTGACCGCGACGCTGTCGGCGGGAACGCTGACCCGAGGTGACGAACTCGTGGTGGCCGGAACCGGTAAACGCGTGACGATCCGGGGGCTGCAGAGCCTCGGCGAGGAGCACGAAACGATTCGCGCGACGGCACGGGTCGCGTTGAACCTGCGCGGGGTGCACGCCGGGGAACTCGACCGCGGGGACGCGTTGCTGACGCCGGGAGCCTGGCGGAGCACCGACAGCGTGGACGTGCTGTTGCGGGAGCGTGGCTCGGGCGAGCTGCCACGCGAACTCGGCATGCACATCGGTGCGGCCGCCACCGGGGTGCGGCTGCGACCGCTGGGTGCCGACACCGCCCGGTTGTCGCTGCGCACCGCGCTGCCCCTGCGGATCGGTGACAACGCGCTGCTGCGGGACGCCGGACAGCACCTGATCCCCGCCGGGATCCATGTTCTCGACGTGTGCCCACCGGAGCTGCGTCGCCGGGGTGCTGCCGCCGCCCGCGCCCGCGAACTCGAACGAACGGGCCAACAGCCCGCCGGTGCGGAACTGCTCGCCAGGAATCACGCGATCCGCGCCTCGGAGCTGCGCGTCGTGGGGGCCTCCCCTCCCCCGCACTGCCTGGTGGCCGGGGACTGGCTGATGGAGCCGACCGCCAGGGACGAGTACGCCGCACGACTGGTCGAACTCCTCGACCGGATCCACAACGAGGACCCGACGGCCGACGGTCTCTCCGAGCAGGAGGCGGTACGGCAGCTGAGCCTGCCCCACCCATCGTTGCTGCCGCTGGTGCTGGACTCGGCGGTGGCCGCCGGGATCGGGACGGGCAGCGGCAGGCTGCGGCTGAAAGATCCCGAGCTGAGCGAGCACGTGCGGCGGGGCGTCACCGCGATTCGTGCTCGGCTGGCCGAACACCCCTTCGACGCGCCCACCGCTGCGGAACTCCGGGAACTCGGGATGGGTACCGAGCAGCTCGGCGCGGCGAACAAGGCCGGGCAGCTGCTCCGGATCGCCGAGGGAATCTATTTGCTGCCGGGAGCGCTGCAACGAGCCCGGGACGTGTTGGCCGGACTGCCGGAACCGTTCACCCCGAGTGGGGCACGGGATGCCCTGGGCACGAGTCGTCGCGTGGTTGTGCCGCTGCTGGAGCGGCTCGCCCGCGAGGGCTACACCCGCCGATTCCCGGACGGAACCCACCGCGTGCGCTGACCGGTCCCGCCGGGAAGCGCCCCCCGCTGGCGACCAGTCATCGGGCGGCTGCTCTCCGGGCGGGCAAGCCGGGCAACGACGTGAAGAGGTTTGCCGGGCCGCACCGGCTGGGCATCCAACCCGCAGGGGCGGCGCGTGTTGCAGGGTCACCGGCCGGGTGAGGAGGAAATCATGCCGCACAAGATCTGGGCCGGTTCGCTCAAGTTCGGTCTGGTCACCATCCCCGTCGGGTTGTACAGCGCCACCGAGGACCACGGTATCCGTTTCAACCAGTACGAGCGGGGAACCTCGGACAGGGTGCGCTATCGCAGGATCAACGAGCGCACGGGCAAGGAGCTGGAGGGCGACGAGGTCGTCAGGGGTCGGGAGATCGACGGTGTCCTGGTCACGGTCGAGCAGCACGAACTCGACGACGTCGCGCCGGAACGTTCCGGAACGATCGAGATCGACGAATTCGTCGACCTCTCCGAGATCGATCCCGTGCACTTCCAGAAGTCGTACTGGCTCGCTCCGGCCGACAGGCGGAACGCGCGCGCCTACGCCCTGCTGCGTCGTGCGATGTCCGAAACCGGACGGGCGGGCATCGCCACCTTCGTGTTCCGGGGGAGGGAGTACCTGACGGCCGTGCGCCCGGAGGACGACGTGCTGGTGCTGCACACCCTGTTCTTCCTCGAAGAGATACGCGATCCCGCGAACGTGCTCGAACACACCCCCGGTGACGAGCACTACGACGCTCGGGAGTTGCGACTGGCGGGAGACCTCATCAGATCGATGAGCACCTCGTGGCGCCCCGCGGAGCACTACGACACGCACACCGCACGGATCGAGCAACTGCTCGAGGACAAGGCGGCGGGGCGCGCGAGACGCGCCGTCACCGAGCTCACAGAACCGTCCGAGCCCCTTGACCTGGCCGATGCGCTGCGTCGCAGCACCGCCGGAGCACGCGCCGGAACGGGTTCTCCAGCAGAAGCCGCGCAGGCCTCCCGCGGCAACCCACCCGGGGACCGAGGGGAGGCCGAGTCGGTTTCCACGTTGAGCCGTGACGAGCTGCGGCGGCGTGCGCGCGAACTCGACATCCGGGGCAGATCCAAGCTCAACCGGGCCCAGTTGGAGCGGGCGATCACCGAATCGCCGGGTGTGCACCGGAGCAGACAGCCGGAGAACGAACCCACCGGGAAGAAACCGCGAAAACGCCCACGCGGTCAAGGAGGTGGATCACCCTGAGCCCAATGGATGCGTTAGCCTTGAGCGAAACCGACTCAGGAATGCCGAGCGGGATCGCTCATGTTGCACGAGACGCGATCCGCAACATCCGCAACGAAGCGTGCGAACGAGAGAGGTAGTGATGAACAACTTCTTCGGTTCCGGTGGGCCCGGTTCGAGTCCGTTCGACGACTTCCTCGCCCGGTTTCTCGGCGGACAGGGCAACACGCCACGACCGGTGCAGCGCGTCGACATCACCCGCCTGATGACCCACCAGGCCCAGGAACTGATGGCCGCCGCCGCGCGGTTCACGGCAGAACACGGCGGGCACGACCTGGACGCGCACCACCTGCTGTGGGCGGCGAGCCAGACCGAGACGACGCGTTCGATGCTTGAACGGGCGGGCACGGACCCCGCCGCGATCGCCCAGAGCATCGAGCAGCAGCTGCCGCAGACCGAGAGCACCGACCAGCCGCCCATGCTGACTCCGGCGGCCAAGCGGGCACTGCTGGACGCGCACCGGGTCGCCCGCGCGGTGGGCTCGTCCTACATCGGCCCGGATCACCTGCTGCTCGCGTTGGCGGCGAACCAGGAGTCCACGGCGGGCCAGATGCTGGCGGCGGCCCACGTGACCCTGGAAGCGCTGCAGAGCGGGTCCTCGGCTCGTGGCACCGGCGGCGGGCAGCAAGCCACCGAGGCACAGCACAGCAGCCCGACCCCCACGCTGGACGAATACGGTCAGGATCTGACCGCACGAGCCCGCGAGGGTGGACTGGACCCGGTCATCGGCCGCGAGTCGGAGATCGAGCAGACCGTGGAGGTGCTCTCGCGCAGGACGAAGAACAACCCCGCGCTCATCGGTGAGGCAGGCGTCGGCAAGACCTCGGTCATGGAGGGCATCGCGCAGCGCATCGTCGACGGCGAGGTTCCCGACGTGCTGGCGAACAAGCGAGTGGTGCAGCTCGACGTGTCCGGCGTGGTCGCCGGTACCCGCTACCGGGGCGACTTCGAGGAACGAATGAACAAGATCATCGAGGAGATCAGTCAGCAGAGCGAGCAGCTGATCATCTTCATCGACGAACTGCACACCGTCGTCGGCGCGGGCGGCTCAGAAGGTGCCGTGGACGCGGGCAACATGCTCAAACCGAGGTTGGCCCGGGGCGATCTGCACGTGGTCGGGGCCACGACCCTGGACGAGTACCGCAAGAACATCGAGAAGGACGCCGCGCTGGAACGTCGCTTCCAACGCATCGACGTCGCCGAACCCAGCGTCGAGGACACGGTCCAGATCATGCGGGGGCTGCGGGACCGCTACGAGGCGCACCACCAGGTGCGATTCAGCGACGAGGCGATCAACGCCGCCGCCGAGCTCTCCGACCGCTACGTCACGGACCGCTACCTGCCGGACAAGGCCATCGACCTGCTCGATCAGGCCGGGGCGCGCAAACGACTGCGCACCCGTACCCCCACGACCGATGTTCGCGAGCTGGAGGAACAGGCCGAACAGCTCAGCAGGGACAAGGCCCAGGCGGTCACGAACGAGAACTACGAGCAGGCTTCGCAGCTGCGGGACGAGATCAATCAGGTGCAGAGCAGGATCCGGCAGCAGCGGCACAGCCCCGACGGGATCCCGGAGGTCAGCTCGACGGACATAGCGGAGGTCGTCTCCCGTGCCACCGGAATCCCGGTCACCCAGCTGACCGAGGAGGAGAAGGGCAGGCTGATGCGACTGGAGGAACAGCTGCATCACCGGGTCGTCGGTCAGGACGAAGCCGTTCACGCGGTCTCCCGCGCGGTACGCCGTTCCCGAACCGGTATGGGAGATCCGAACCGGCCGGTCGGCACTTTCCTGTTCCTGGGGCCCACCGGGGTCGGCAAGACCGAGTTGGCCCGAGCTCTCGCCGAATCGCTGTTCGGTGACCAGGACCGGATGATCCGGCTGGACATGAGCGAGTACCAGGAGGCGCACACCGCCAGTCGGATGGTCGGCGCTCCCCCGGGCTACGTCGGTTACGGCGAGGCGGGTCAGCTCACCGAGGAAGTCCGGCGCAGGCCCTACTCCGTGGTGCTACTCGACGAGATCGAGAAGGCCCACACCGACGTTTTCAACATCCTGCTGCAGGTCATGGAGGACGGCCGCCTCACCGACGGCCAAGGGCGAACGGTGGACTTCCGGAACACGGTGCTGATCATGACCAGCAACCTGGGTTCGGACATCATCTCCAACCGGTCCGGCGTGCTCGGATTCAGCACCAGGGAGGAGGAACAGACCACCGAGGCGGCACGGGATCGGTTGATGGTCCGGCTGCGTGACTCGTTCCGTCCCGAGTTCCTCAACCGGATCGACGAGATCGTGGTGTTCCGCAAACTGGAGTCGGACCAGCTGCGCAGCATCACCGAGCTGTTGTTGGACGAGACCAAACAGCGACTGCGGGCGCAGGGAATCGACATCACGTTCGAGTCGGACGCGGTGGACTGGCTGACCGAGCACGGGCATCAACCCGATTACGGTGCCCGCCCGCTACGGCGAACCATCCAGCGCGAAGTGGACGACTCGATCTCGGACCTGCTGCTGGACGGGGAGCTCGCCCAGGGGCAACGCGTGGTTGTCAGAGCCGACCAGGACCGACTGCGGTTCTCGGTGCAACCGCAACCGGCGGAGGCCTCCGCCTGACCGGAACTCCACGGTCGAGGCTCTCGGCGGGTGAAGCGACACCCCGGCCCCTCTCAGGGCCAGGCACCGGGTAACGGTGGGCGGCGATTCCTCCGGAGTCGCCGCCCGTTCGTGTCGCCGCCCGGTGTCCTCCGGCCCGGGAGAGCGCCCCGACAGGGGTCTCAGCGAGCGACGACGACCGGGCAGGGCGCGTGGTGCAGCAGTGTCTGGCTGGTCGAACCCAGCAGCAGCCCCGCCAGCCCACCGCGACCACGTGCCCCCACCACCACCAGTTGAGCGTTGTCGGCCTGTTCCAACAGCAGCCGCGCGGGTTTGCCGTAACCGACGATCTCGTGCACCGGCACGTCGGGATAGTCCTCCCGCCAACCCGCCAGCACTTCGGCGAGTAGCCGCTGTTCGTCAGCGCGAACGGATTCCCAGGTTTTGTCCGCCTGCGCACGGGTCCACAGCTCCCCCACCACCAGGTCGTGCCAGGCATGCACCGCCATGATCTCGGTCGAGCGGGCCGAGGCCATATCGAACGCCCACCGCAGCGCGAGCTCACCGGGGCCGGAACCGTCCACCCCGACGACGACGGGGAGGCCGGCGGGTTCCGCCCCCTCGTCGGGCTCCCGCACCACCGCCACCGGACACTGCCCGTGGTGTGTCAACGCGATCGCCACCGAGCCCAGTATCACGCCGCTGAAACTACCGAGACCACGGCTGCCGACCACGACCAGCCGTGCCGTGCTGGACTCGTCCAGCAACACCGTGCGGGCGGATCCGCTACGTACGGCCGTGTCCACCACGAGTTCCGGATCCTCGGCGGCCGCGATTTCCCGGGCGTCGCGCAGCCAGTCGCTGACGAACTCCCGTGCCGTCTCGTCGGTGGGCTCCGGTGTGGAGGTTCCCAGTGTGTCGGGCACATACCCCAGGGCCGAGACGTCGGCGTGTACCAGCCGCAACGGTGCCGAACGGTGGGAGGCCTCGCGAGCCGCCCAGCGCACGGCTTCGAAGGCGGTGGGAGAACCGTCGATTCCGACCAGAATCGGCTTCGCGATGGTAGACATGTCTCACTCCGGTGGTCATGGCATCAGTCCGGGCGGAGATGCGTGGTGGCGCGGTCTCCCGAGTCCGCGGGGGCTGCCAGTAGCAGCGCCCGGAACCAACCATGACACCCGCCGTACCGAAGCGCAGCGAGCGATCCGAGGGCCCACCGCCTCCCGGAATTCGTCGCACGAGTACTCACCGTTCCGGTGGGCCGACGGACGGGTCACCTGCCCGGGGTGCCCTCCCGCATCCGGGACAACCGACTTCGGGCATGCGTGGCCGACCGAGCACGATCCGCGAACTCCTTCCACGGATCGCCGTAGGCACGCAACCGCGCGGGCAGCTCGTGGATGGTGAACGAGGCCGGACCGATCGAATCCAGCTCCGACCACCACAGCGGAGCGGCGACCGGTGCACCGGTGCGAGCACGCACCGCGTACGGTGCTACCGCGGTCTGGGCGTAGCCGTTGCGCAGGTAGTCGACGAAAACGCGCTCGCCACGTTCCTTCTTGCGTTGCTCGACGGTCAGCGTCGCGGGTCGGCGTGCCGCCAGCAGCTGGGCGACTCCGAAGGCCAGTTCGTGCGACTCGTCGAACGAGAGCTCGCCACGTATCGGGGTCACCACGTGAAACCCCCGGGAGCCGGTGGTCATCGGGAACGGGACGAGCCCGAGCTCCTCCAGGATCTCGCCGACCAGACGAACAGCGGTGCGCAGCGACTCGGGCTCGTCGATCGAGGGATCGAGATCGAACACCAGCCGATTCGGCACCGCGGGGTGCTCCTGGGTGGACAACCACGGGTGGGGAGTCAGGCAGGCTTGTCCGGCGAGGTAGAGCAGTGTCGGAGCGTCACCACACACCACGAGTTCGTTGTGCCCACCGCTCTTCTTCGCCACCCGAACGCGGCGGATCCACTCGGGAAAGAAGTCCGGCGCGTTGTGCTGCACGATGCGTTCACCGTCGATACCGTCCGGGAACCGCTCCATGACCATCGGACGCTCGCGCAGGTGGGGCAGCATCGCCTGCGCCACCTCGCGGTAGTAGGAGACGATCCGCTGCTTGGTGAGCCCGTCGACGGGAAAGAGCACCTTCCCGGGCCGGGAAACGCTGACCGACCTACCGTCGACGTCGAACGAGACGTTCAAGTGTCCGCTCCGCACTGCTGGGCAACGACTGACTGGAGTTTCCGGATCGCGCTGCCCGAGGAGACCGGTCGAGCGGTGTCTTCCTCGGGCCCCTCGAGGATGCGACTGTGAGGTGAAACACGCCACCGGGCGAACTCGCGCTTGCTCCGCGACACGCCGCGTCGAACAGCTGCGGAGCTCCCCGGGGACCGATGGGTACGATTCGGTTGGTGACCATGAATATGCGAACATTCGAAGTATCACGCGAATGGACGTTGCGTTACCGCGGCCCCACTCGGTAGGCGCGAACGCCAACGCGGGACCGTCCAGCCGGGTGTACGTACCGCTGTCGTCAGCACCGTCGCGTACCTCCGGTGGGAAGTGGCAACTGGTTCGTGGGCCGAGCCACAACCGCAGAGGATCCGGTTGGACAACACGTGACCTTTCGGTTACCGGCTACGACGCCGACGATGGAAGGACCGAGGTGGATACCGAGACCGCGCAGACCGACGATCTTCGGCTCGTCGCGCTGCAAAGCGCCGTGAACTGCACCGACATGTTCGTCCGTTTCACCCTGAGTGAGTGGTCCCTGCGCCCGATGACCGACGAGGCGACAGCGGCTGCCACTCGGCTCGTCTCCGCCGTCGTCGAGCACTCGGATTCGCAGTCACCGGGTTTCGTCTCGGTCCGGCTGCGGATTCACGGCAACAATCTGGTGATCGAGGTCGAGGACGACCAGAGTGTGCTGCCCCCCGCCGTCTCGTCGAATCTCGCGGGTGTGCACACCGGGGTGGTTTCACCCGAGGGCCGGGGGCGCATCGTTTGGTGCGAGTTGGAACTGCCACAGGGGATGCGTGCTTCCGACGTTCCGCTTCCTCGCCGGGAGCCGAAGCGTTCCAACGCCTCCGAACAGTCGGAGGAACTTCCCGACGACGTCGATCCCCAGGTGATGGAGCGGCTGCTGTCCGGGCTGAGCAAGCGCGATCCCGACTCCGGTTCGCAGTAGCTCGGTTGCTCCCGCTGGTACGCGACCGGTGAGGCACCGGGATCGGTGGTCACCAGTGGGACTCTGCCCGGGAGCTCCCGGCGAATCCGGGGCTTGCGGGACTGAACGACCGTTGCGAGCGAGCCGTGTGGGAACGACGAACATGACCCTCCCGCCATCGCGGGACGAACAACGACCGTGGCGGGTCGCTGTTTACGGCACCTTGCGCGACACGGCCCCGGCGGGCGATCTCATGAGGTCCCTGGCGAGCCGGCGGGAGAACGACACGCTGCTCGCGGGGCGGCTCTACGACACCGGACGAGGTTATCCGGCTTTCATCCCCGCGGAGTCGGCTCCCACGGCGAACGAGGGGATTCCCGCCGAGGTTTACGTACTGCGGGAACCGGAGCGAGCACTGTCCGTCCTGGACAACTACGAAGGCCCGGAATACCTCCGCCGCGCCCTCACGCTCCGGGACCGTCGCCGGTGCTGGGTCTACGTCTGGCGTGGTTCGGTATCCGGCATGACCGAGCTGTCCCACGGTTGGTGCGAGTCGTAACGGAGTTATCCGGGCCCCTGCGTTATCCGGGCCCCTGCGCCCCGGAAGAGCCCGCCGCGGCACGGTACCGTCCGGCCGACCGCTCCGCCTCGCGAACGATGTTTCGTGCCATACCACCGAAGACGGCCCCGTGGAACGGGGCGACAGCCCACCAGTAGAGATGACCGAACAGACCTCTGGGCACGAACACCGCCCGTTGGCGGTACACGGCTCCCGAGCCCGTGTCCTGATGGACGCCCAGTTCGAGCCAGGCACGTCCGGGTAACTTCATCTCGGCACGCAGCCGCAGCAGCCTGCCCTCGTCGAGTTGCTCCACCCGCCACCAGTCCAGCGCGTCGCCGGTTCGGAGTTCGTACGCGTCACGCCGTCCCCTCCGAAGTCCCACACCTCCCACCAGACGATCGACCCAGCCACGTGCCGCCCACGCCAACGGCATGGAGTACCAACCGTTGCGCCCTCCGATGCTTTCGATGACTCGCCAGACGGTCTCCGGCGCCGCCGATGTCCGACGGATCCGAACATCGCGATAAGCACTCCCACCCGCCCACTGCGGATCGGAGGGCAACGGATCCGAGGGGGTGCTCCCGGAGGCGTCGGACCAGCGGGTGTCCACCTGTCCGTTGCGAACCCGGGCCAGAGCCAGGCGCACGGCCTGTTCGTACGAGAGCAGCCCTTGCTCGGGTCTGGCGACGTAGGCGTCGAGGTCGTGTTCGGTACACACCGCCTCGTGCACCAACGAGTCGATCAGTGGGGCCCCGATCGATTTGGGCACGGGAGTGACTATGTTGATCCAGTGTGAACTCAGTCGAGGTGAAAGCACGCTCACCGGTAGCATCACGCGGCGCGGCAGCCCCGCTACCGCCGCGTAGCGCCGCATCATCTGCTCATAGGTGAGAATCTCCGGCCCACCGATGTCGAAGGTCCGATTGAGCGAGTCCGGAATCTCGGCGGCACGCACCAGATAGTGCAGCAGATCCCGAATCGCGATGGGCTGAACACGGTTTCGTACCCATTGTGGGGTGACCATCACCGGCAGCCGTTCGGTGAGATAACGCAGCATCTCGAAACTGGCCGAACCGGAGCCCAGCACGACAGCGGCCTGCAACACGACGGCCGGTACGGGCCCGGAGAGAAAGATGTTGCCGACCTCGACCCGCGAACCGAGGTGTTCGGAGAGTTCACCGCGATCGGTCGGGTGCAACCCACCGAGATACACGATCCGGGAGACGTCTGCCTCCGCGGCCACTCGAGAGGCTTCCGAAGCGCCTCGACGGTCGCGTTCGGCGAAACCGGAGCCGGACATCGAGTGCACCAGATAGTAGAGCACGTCGACCCCGTGGCAGGCGGCACGCATACTGCTCGGATCCAGCACGTCGCCGCGAACGACCTCGATCCGATCGGCCCAGGGAACATCGCGGAGCTTGTCCGGATCGCGCACGAGACAACGGACTCGATGACCATCGTCCAACAGGCGCGGCACGAGTCGACCGCCGATGTATCCCGTGGCACCGGTTACCAGGCACAGCATGTCGACATGATGACAAGGGAAAATGGTTCACGCAGTTCCAGTACGCGGCGACGAGCACCGGAAGGTGCCGGCGGAACCGGAGAAGATCTCGTCGTGATTCGCGATCGCCGTTCGGAGGGGAGAAACACACGAAAACACCGAAAGCGGCTCCATACCCACCACGACAACGCGGTGCGGCAACGACGAACTCCACTGCTCGGCTTCTGCAGCGGGTAACCGGGCAACGACGCCGGCCCAGAGTGCCCGCTTCGACGCGACACGCCGCGGCACCGGAAAGGCTCGGCAAGAAGTATGCCGGACAGTGGGGTCGCAGGCGCCGATCCGGCTTGTCGTTGTGCCTCCCGGGAGTTGCTCACTCCACCGATCACGACGAAAGCACCACTCCGGCAGGCGATACGACGGCTGAACACCAGCGAGCGGAGAACGAGTGATGACGAAGGTCGCCTTCCTGGGAACGGGAACAATGGGAGCCCCGATGGCCCGGAACCTGCTGAGTTCGGGATTCGAAGTACGTGTCTGGAATCGAACCTCCGCGAAAGCGGAACCGCTCCGCGCGGCCGGCGCCGTGCGGGCGGAGACCCCCGCGGCCGCGGCGGAAGACGCCGACGTCCTGGTGACGATGCTGCTGGACGGCGATTCCACGATGCGTGCCGCCGGTTCAGCGCTGGAATCGCTGACTCCCGGTGCACTGTGGCTGCAGATGGGAACCATAGGTCTGTCGGGGATGTCAGAGGTGGTCTCATCCCTCGATAGCCGGGTATCGCTGGTCGATGCCCCGGTGCTGGGGACACGAGTGCCTGCCGAGCAGGGGACGCTGACGATCCTGGCGGCAGCGGCGCCGGAGCTCAGGACACGTGCGGAGGAAGTTTTCGAGGCGGTGGGACAGCGGACCGTCTGGGTTTCCGACGACGCGGCGTCCGCGGCGGGGACGAAGCTGAAGCTGGTTGCCAACAACTGGGTACTGGCCCTGACCAACGCGGTCGGTGAATCACTCGCGCTTGCCCGAAGTCTCGGAGTTGATCCCGACCTTTTCCTGGACGCGATCAAGGATACCGCTACGGACTCCCCCTATGCTCATCTGAAGGGAGCCGCCATCCTGCGGGGCGAACTCACTCCGTCCTTCACCGTGCACGGCGCCCATAAGGACGCCAAGCTGATCGCGGAGGCGGCAGACGACTCGGTCCGATTGGATCTCGCTCTGGCAGCGAAAGAACGTTTCCGCAGGGCGGAGCAAGCAGGCTATGCGGAGGCGGACATGGCAGCCGCCTACTTCGCCTCGTTCCTCGCGGAGAACAGTGGTTGAACCGCATGGACCCCGAGCAGGGGCGAGCCCGAACAACCGTTGCGACGCTCGCTCCTCCGCGGCCCCAAAGACGATTGATCGCTCTGACCGGAGCCTCCGATCAGGAACGACTGCGCCAGTACCAGAAGGCCAGAACTCCACCCGCCAGCACGGCGGCGAGCACGGCCGCTCCGAATTCGGCCAGCACGAGCAGGGTCACCGAAAGCACCATCACGAGGGCGGCCAGCACGAGCAACGGTGGAAACCTGCGCCGAATGGTTCTCGGCTTCCCCTGAGTCAGCCCACGCGCCAGCTCGGGGTCTTCCTGGCTCAGCCGGTTCTCAATCTCTTCCAGGCTGCGACGTTCGTACTTGCCCAACATCGACAACCTCCCGTACCTGCCTGTCCGCGTTGCCGCCCCGGGGTAAGTAGTGTCACACCGGACAGGGTCGGACGACCAGGCCTCACGCAGGGAGAAATTTCGAAAATTTCCCACGCCGAAGTGGCAGTTCGCCACCCCGGCCAACCGGGGTGAGCACGCCACGAAACCTCCCGCCGAACGCACGGGAGACCCGGGCCTCCGGCGGGAGAGGGTTCGTCGCGGCAACCACGTGCCGTCCTCACGAACCGAGAGACACCACGGTTCGAGCGGCAGGGAGGGACTCACAGCCGGGGCTCGGCCCTCGTCACCGCCCGACCCAACCGTGCTCTTCGGCCAGTTTGAGCAACCGTTGCCGAGCCTGCAGAACCTGATTACCCGTCATTGTGGGAACCGCACCCAGCAGTGCCTCGGTTATCTCGGCGGACAACTCCTCGGGCGAGAGGACGTCGGAATCCCCTTCCGAATCGGCCGGTGGCTTCCCGCCGGAGCCACCCGCGGAGCGGGCGCCACCGGCAAGACGAACATCCGAGGCCTTCAGCCCGCGTTCCCCGTCCTCGACGTTGAACTCGACGGTAGTGCCCGGAGAAATCAACCCCTCGTCCACCAACAGATCGTTGACGTGGACGAAAACATCCTCACCACCACTTTCCGGCGACACGAACCCGAAGCCCCGGGAACTGTCGAACCGGATCACCTCACCCTTGATACCCATTACCTCGTTTCATCAACTCTGAACAGCGTTCGGGATCCCGCTGCGGCATTCCGAGCCGTCACACCACCAGCCGGTGTGCAAGCCGACGGACTTGCCCGTGGTACTCCCCACCCCGCGCTCGATACCCCGACCGGACTTCGAGTCAGCTGCCCCGCCCCAATCGGTCACCGCGCTCCTCCGGGTGGGCGCGCTCGAGCTCTCGATACCCGGAGAATCCCTGACAGTAATGTATCAGCGACAACTCGGCGGGACGACCGGACGCGGCCAGGGCACCCGGTCGCGTCCGGTCGTTCGTCGGACAGGACTCGTTCAGGATTCGAAATCGAGTACGAGACGTCCCCGCACTCCACCGCCTTCCAGCTTGCGATGAGCCTCGTCGGCCCGCTCCGCCGGTAGGACACTCGCGACTCGAAGGCTGAGCACTCCGCTCTCGACTTTCGCACGCAACCGGTCCAGGGCGACGTGGTCCCTGGCGGCATGGACCACGAGCACCCGGTGTACACGGATGTCACGACCGGGGGCACCATTCCAGCCGCGCACCACGGCGAGACCACCACCGTCGCGGATGGCCGGGGCCACCTCACCGTCGAGTACCGCGCCGTCGGCCACTCCGGCCACGCCGTCTGGCACCAGTTCACGAATTCGCTCGGCCACATCCGCACCACGGCGTACCACCGCGTCCGCACCGAGATCACGTACCAGTTGCTCGTCCGCGGTTGACGCATCGGCGATCACGTACAACCCGCGGTCCTTGGCCAGCTGAATGACATAGCCACCGAAAGCTCCCGCGGCCCCCGTGACAGCCAGGGCCTCGCCCTCGGCCAGCGCGAGTTGCTCCAACGCCAGATGAGCGGTCAATCCGTTCATCGGCAGTGTGGCGGCAGCGGCGAAATCGACCCCCTCGGGGATGGCCGCCACCGAGTCCGCGGGAACCACGATCTCGTCGGCGTAGGCACCGCCCCGTTCATCCACGGGGACCACTACGGCCATGACGCGGTCACCAGGTTGCCAGGTACTCACGTCGGACCCCACCGCACTGATCACTCCGGCAGCGTCCATACCCGGTATGTGGGGCGGTTCCAGCCCTTCGGTGCGATGACCGCCCGCGCGCAACACGGTGTCGGTCGGGTTCACCGCCGCGGCGTGCACCCGAATCCTGACCTCGCCCTGCTCGGGTTTCGGCTGCGCGACATCCACGACGCGCAGCTTCTCGGGTCCACCGAACGCGGTAACTCCAATAGCTCGCATATCCCGCCCAACCACACATCTTCCGTGGATCTTCCAAGTGGGTGAGATTCCTCCCGGGCGGTATCGGTATCCGACGGCGGCCCGGCAGAGCCGGGAACCAGCAGGGCGGAACGCACCGGCGGGGGGCCGGTTCAGGACTCGGCGACGTGCTCGGCGAAGACCGGAGCGACCTGTTGCAGCGCGTACTCCATACCACTGGCGGAACCACTGGAGAAGGCATTGACGATCTCGGGATCGTCCAGAATGACGAGACGGTCGTCCTGTGCGGCGGGGATCCGGTTCAGCAGTTGATCCTCCCGGAGTTTCCGCGAACTACCGTTGATCGCGAAAACCACTGTCAGATCGGCACTGAGTACATCGAGCCGTTCACGCGAGATGTCGACGTAGAAGCTGCCCGAACCCAGTTCGTCGATCTCGGGTTTGTTCGTCATACCCAGCTCCCGCATGAAGCGAACCCTGGAGTCACCGGTGAGATAAGCCCCGTACTGGTCGCTGCCGTAGTAGGCCCCCACCCCGACCGTCTTGTCCTTTAGCCGGGGATGCTGGGACAGCGTTTCGGAGAATGCCCGCTCCACCTCGGCGATGCGGGCCTGCCCCGCATCGGGCTTGCCAAGTGCCTCGGAAACCAGGTCGAGTTGCTGGCGCCAACTGGTGCCGTACGGAACGGTGTCGGCGGGAGGGGCGATCGTCGGCGCGATCTTGGACAGCGTTTGGTGTTTTTCCCTGGATCCGTCCGAGCGGGTGTTGAGGATGAGGTCGGGTTCGAGCGAGGCGACCTTCTCGTAGTCGACCTCGTTGGTTCCCAGCATCTCGGGGGGTTCGGTGAACTCTCCCGCCGCCCATGGGCCGACACCGTTTCCGCCGAAGTCGAGCCAGTCGCTGACGCCGACCGGTTGGACGCCCAGATCCAGTGCGGTCTCCGCGTCCGACCAGCCGAGTGCCACCACCCGTTGGGGCTCCTCCGGCACGGTGACCTCGCCGAACTTGGTCGACACGGTGACCGGGAAGGCCCCGTTGTCGGTGACTTTCTCCGTGGACCCACCCGAGGAGTCCCCTTGGCCACATGCCGAAAGTACGGTGGTCAACAACACCACGCTCAGTAAGCCACCGAAACGACGTGTGTTTCCGAGTCCGCTCCGCAACCCTGTCCTCCCGCTGTAGCGGTCGATGGCGACGGTGTGGTCGGGCCGATCCCGACCACACCCAACCAGTGCAAAGGTTAGCCTAACCTGGCGAGCGGAGTCATCGGCGGCGGAGCCGATCACGCGAGGTGTTCGTCGTTCCCGGAAGTGTCACGACGGGTGCCCATCCGGACATTCGACGCGAAATCTCCCCTCCGGATCCTCCGGCGGGCCAAAGCCGCGCCGGGGAACGCGGAAAATGCCTTGGTCACGATTGAAACGTCCGGAAGGAACGGGCCACGGCGCGGCGCGGGCGGGATGTCCGAGGGCGTCCTCGTGGACTTTCCGTAATTCACCGACGAGCGGCGGACTCGCGGGAATCGGTAGCCCTCGCCGCACCACGAGCACGACGACCCGCCTCGCGACGCTCTTCCGGAGTCATCCCGCCGAAAATGCCGAAATCCAGTCCGGTACGTTGCGCGTAAGCGAGGCACTCGGAGCTTACCGGGCACTGGGCGCATATTTTCTTGGCCTGCTGCACCTGCTGCGCGCCCGGCCCCACCTCGGATACCGGGAAGAACAGTTCCGGATCCTCGTCGCGGCAGCTCGCGCGGTGCTGCCAATCGGTATTCGTGTTGTCCATCATGTGGCGCCTCCTCTCTCTTCGGGCGCGGTCGTGTGCCTGCCTGATTGATCTGTTCGGGAGTCATGCCCACGCATGAGCGCAAGCCGTGGCTGTGAAAAGGCCGCACGGACGCTACGTGCCGTTCACGTCGACGTCACGAGGATGGCGACCAACCTCACCCGCAACGTCGTGGAAACGGCGACAGTTCCGTTTCGACCGCGTGTGTCGACTCACAACGCCTGACCCGATCGCGCGGGAAACCCCGTCGACCGGAAAAACCGGAACCACCGCACGGCGCGCAGCACGTGTTCACCGTCGATCGCGAGGATCTTGGGAAAATGCGCGCGCCGTCACACCGCGAAATACGCGGTAGCGCCCCTTCTGTTGTTGCCGCCGCCGCATCCACCGTGATTACTCCGAGGACCGACAATGCGATCACACACCGGACCACAAGCTTCCGGTGTCACGCCCGAGTTACCACGGTAGCCACGTTTGCCTTGTTTGACCAGCACCGCGCTCGGCGAGCTCAAACCTTGACTGACCCCAGCCGCCCTCGCAGAGTAGTAACCACAGCCGCGTGCTACTCACTACGGAGCAGCCCGCAGCAGCGGGCAGCACCAATAACGGGTCTGCCAGTCAACCGTACGAATGCTCAACCGCACGGAACTGATCAACTGCATCCTACACACCATTGGGCTCCGCCGTACACCGGTGATCGCCAAATCGATGGGGTGATATCGCATGATCACGGTGTTTCTGGTCGACAACCACGAAGTTGTCCGCCGTGGAGTCGCGGATCTGCTGGAATCGGACCCGGAACTGAAAGTGGTCGGTGAAGCGGCCACTGTCGCACGAGCGCTGGCCCGCGCACCGGCACTTCGGCCGGATCTGGCGGTACTGGACGTACGGCTCCCCGACGGCAACGGAGTCGAGCTGTGCCGGGAGCTGCGCTCCAAGATCCCCGGACTGAACTGTTTGATGCTGACCTCGTTCACCGACGAGGAGGCGATGCTGCAGGCGATTCTCGCCGGGGCCGGTGGTTACGTCATCAAGGACGTGCAGGGTTTCGAACTGCTCTCGGCCGTGCACCGGGTGGGGTCGGGACATTCGATACTCGACAGCCGGGCCACGAGGACACTGTTGAGCCAACTGCGGAGCGGCGGGGGCGGTTCGGAGGAGCTACCCCAGCTGTCCGAGCGTGAACGGCTCCTGCTGGACCTCATCGGGGAGGGATTGACCAACCGTCAGATCGCGCAACGCATGTACCTGGCCGAGAAAACGGTCAAGAACTACGTCTCGCGTCTGCTGACCAAACTGGGACTACAGCGCCGTACCCAGGCGGCCGTGTTGGCCACCCGATTGCGCGACCAACGACGGACTCCGCGCTGAGGTCCCGTGGAGAACACCGCGGCGCCGCACCGCTGCCGCTCACGGAAAGTGAGAGTGGCAGGGTGTCGCGACCGGTGGCATCGTGGGAAACGTGTCGGGTAGTGAATCGCCACACGGAGGACCCGGCGATTTTCCGCTTCCCCCCGAAACACGAAACGCACTGTCGCAGTCTCGTTCTCGGGAACTACTACGCGGTGCTTGGGAGCTCATCGAACGGGACGGCGGTGCGGGCGACCGGGCGGATGTACTGCTGGAAGCGATACTCGCCGTTGCCTCCGAGCTGGAACTGGACACGACACTCCGGCGGATCGTCCAAGCGGCCACGGAGGTCGTGGGAGCGAAGTACGGCGCACTCGGGGTACTGAATCCGGACGGTGACGGGCTGGCGGAATTCATATACGAGGGTATCGACGAACAAACTCGCCACCGGATCGGCGAGTTGCCCCGAGGACGGGGGCTGCTGGGGCTGCTGATCGACCATCCCGAGCCGGTGCGGCTGGCGGAACTGTCACAGCATTCCCAAGCGGTGGGCTTTCCGGCGAACCACCCTCGGATGCGGAGCTTTCTCGGTGTTCCGATCCGGCTGCGTGACAAAGTGTTCGGCAACCTCTATCTCACCGAGAAAATCGACGGTGAGGTCTTCACCGAGGCCGACGAGACGATGGTTCGTGCACTCGCCGCCGCGGCCGGAATAGCGGTGGAGAACGCGCGCCTTTACGAGCAGGCCCGGTTGCGGCAACGCTGGCAGGAGGCGACCAGTGAGATCCGTGCCGCGCTGCTGGCGGCCACCGAGCCCGCCGAGGTGCTGGATCTGATCGCCAATCGGGCACACGAGATCAGTGGGGCCGACTGCACGTTTCTGGCGTTGCCACAGGATCCCGACGTGCCTCCCGAGGAGGTGGACAGGCTCGCGGTTTCGGTTTCGGCAGGCTCAGTGGGCAACGGGCTGGTGGGGCGGGAAATTCCGGTGACCGCCTCGCCCTGTGGAACGGTTTTCCGTGAACGGCTCCCCCGGCACGTGGGAACGCTCGATCTGGGCGACGAGGCGGGTTCCTTCGGTCCGGCGCTCATTCTGCCACTGCGCTCCAGCTCCGAAACGGTTTCGGGAGTACTCGTAGTGGCTCGGAATCCGAGAGCCACTTCCTTCGACTCCGAGCAGCTCAGATTGGTGGCGGGGTTCACGGACCAGGCGGCACTGGCACTCCGGCTGGCGGACGACCAACACCGACTGCGCGAACTGGAACTACTCGGCGACCGGGACCGGATAGCACGTGATCTGCACGATCACGTGATTCAGCGGCTTTTCGCCATCGGGCTGTCACTGCGGAACACGCAGGGACTCACCACCGATTTCGAAGTGGGACAGCGGCTGAGCACGACCACCGCGGAGCTACAGCAGGTGGTCAACGACATACGCGACACGATCTTCGATCTGCGCAACAGCACGCGTCACGGTTCCGAGCTCCGCACCCGACTGAACGAGATCGTCTCGGAGTCGCTCGCCGAAACCGGACTGGAAGCGAAGGTGCGTATGAGCGGCCCGCTCAGTGCCGTCCCCGACGAACTGGCTGAACAGGCCGAGGCCGTGATCCGGGAAGCGCTGAGCAATACCGTCCGACACGCCGAGGCGAGCAGCGTCTCGGTAACCGTCTCGGTCACCGACGAGCTGACCGTCACCGTCGTGGACGACGGCTCGGGGATACCGGCCGGTATCACGCACAGTGGGCTGAACAACCTCGCACAACGAGCACGAGGAGTGGCGGGAACGATGGAGACGACACCGCTTCCCGAGGGGGGAACCAGGTTGAGCTGGTCGGCACCACTGCCCCATCCGGAATCGTGAGGACCGTCGAAGAGTCGATCGGTGCGCGGGACGTCCGGAAACGCTTTCACCCCGTCGCCGTCGACTCGGCCGCGCTACACCTGGCGCGCAACACGCCGGGCACGCTCTCAGCCAGCACACGGGCGACGTGTCGGTCCTCCGGGCTGTCGAACTCGTCGACGATGACCGCCACACCTCCGGAGACCCGGATGCTCCATCGCCGCGGTCCGCCTATGAAGGAGAGCCGGTAGCGGATGTCGCGGGCCAACAGATCGTCGTCCCTGGCGAGGGTCCGTACCAGGTCCCGACCGGTGACCATACCGACGAGTCGCTGTTCGTCGATCACCGCCACGCTACGCACGCGCTCTTCCAGCAGCACCTTGACCAGATCGGTCACATCGGTTTCGGGATTGACGCCGGTTATACGGGTAGTGATCAACTCTCCCACCGTTTCCGGTGGCGAGGGCCGCTCCCGCTCCTCATTGGAATAACGCGGATCACGCGGGAATCGATCCCGTACGAGATCGAGCTCGGTCACCGTGCCGATTGGGTAGTCCTCACTGTCGAGCACCGGCAGTGCGGTGAGCCCGTGTTCGACCAGTAACGCGGCGGCCGTCTTGACCGGCGTGTCGATACGCGCCGTGACAGGAACCTCGTTCATCACGTCTCGCACACGCATCTCCGCTCCTCATCCCTCACCGCTGTCCCGATAGCCACTCCAGTGGCGTTCGAAGTATTCCCATTCGCGTTGCCAGTTACACCCACGGAGACGATCCAAACACCGCCGGAACAACCAGAATCCGCCCGCGGCACCGAAGAGCACGGTCAGCCACAGCGTCGCCGCGGCCGCCGTCGCCTCACGAACCACCGCGGCCGAGGTCATCGGGGCGGGGACGGAACGGCCACTGCGATCCGTCCAGATACGTACCCGGCTGCGCTCGGGGGAACCGGCGGGGGCCGCCACCATACCGGTGCGGGCGGAACCGTCGGGAGCCTGCCAGATGGCGCGAACCTCGGCCCTGGTTCGGGAACCGGCACGCACCGCTGCCGGTGGCGGACCGGCGTCGTCCAGCAACACCGCGGTAACCTGCTGCCGTTCCCGTGCCTGACTACGCGCCGCCCCGAGCTGTTCTCCGTAGGTCTGTGCACCGCTGGCCACCGCGAACGGCGTGGCAACCAGCGGTAGCAGCAGCACGAGAGTCAGCATTCTTCCCTCGAGCCGGTCGGAGGGCCGGGCCAGTGGGTTGGCACCCGGCAGCAGCAACCGGCGCAACCGCAGGAGACACTCCCCCATGGTCACCGCCTCTCTCGGAGTATCCGTAAGTACCGACGACTTCCGGTCACCACTCCTCCCGCAGGGGGCGTATCACCAGCACCGGGCAGTGGGAGTGTTCGATCAACGCCTGACTGGTGGAACCGAGCAGCAGTCCACGAAAACCGCCCCGACCTCGACTCCCGAGTACCACGAGACGAGCGGTCTCTGAACCACACAACAGCTGCTGTCGAGGACGGTCTCTTCCGACTACGCGCCGCACGCTCACGTCGGGATACCGCTGCCGCCACCCCGCGAGACGCTCGGCCAACAGCCTCTCCCCGCTCTCGGCGTAGATCTCGTCGGCGGCATCGGAACTCGCCGACGTGTCGTACTCGACGTCGCTCCAGGCGTGCACCGCCACCAATGCGGTGTGCCAGTGTGCCGCGTAGTCGAACGCGGCGGCCAACGCTCGTTCGCTGATGGGGCTTCCGTCGATACCGACCACCACCGGGCCCTCGACGGGAAAGTGTTCGTCGCCGGGACGGGAGCGTACTACCACGACCGGGCAGGCGGCCCTGCTGAGCACCGCTGCCGCGGTCGATCCGATCAGCATCCCGGCGAATCCGCCACGTCCGGAGGCACCCAGCACGAGCAGGCCCGCGTGTTGTGTTTCCGCCAGCAGCGCGGGCACCGCTCGCTCGTGCACGCTGCGGGTGGAGACCGGCAGGTCGGCGGCGATCTCACCCGCCGCCGAGGCCGCGAAGAAGAGAATGTGTTCGGCATCGTGGGGTGTTCCGGGCCCAGCGTGGTCCTCCGGTCGGTTGCCCGCCGCAACTGGACGAAACACGTGCACCAGCCACAACCGGGCGTGCCGCCACGAAGCCACCGACGCGGCCCAGCGCACAGCCTCGGTGGAGGCATCGGAACCATCCACCCCCACCACCACGGTCCTGCTCGGGCCATCGACCGGGCTCATACTTCCTCCATCCGGACCGAGCATGACCGGCCGGTGGCATTCACGCACGGCGACCACGGAGGAATCGCCGCGCGAAGGCAGCCCCGAACGACTTACTTTGTGCTCTGTGGTCTCAAGGGGAGTTGGTGGACCGTTGGCGTTACGAACCCGACGAGTGCCACCGGGATCCCCATGATGAACACACACAACGAGCTTCGTTCCCTGACCACGAGGGAGAGCATCGTGCTGCTGTCCTCCGCGCAGGTGGGTCGAGTGGTGTTCACCGACGAGGCACTGCCCGCCATCCGGCCCGTGAACTTCGTGGTCGACGGTGCGAGTGTGGTGATCCGTACCGGCAGGGATGGAAGCCTGTCCAAACTCAACGGGAACGTGGTGGCCTTCGAGGCCGACCACATCGATCTGGCGACCCGCTCGGGATGGAGCGTGATAGTCCACGGGCGCGCCGAACGGGTCAGGGACATCGATCAGCTGGTCACCCTGGCCGACCCGGCCAAATCTTCCTGGGTGCCGCTGCGGGACTACTTCCTGCGGATACCGTTCGAGATGGTAACCGGACGACGACTGGCGCTGCCGCACGTGACCAGCGAAGCCCCGGGCTAGTGCCGCGCGTGCGAGTTCCGGTGTCCCGTCGCCCAGGCGAACGGAATTCCACTAGGCGGTGGCTATCCCCGTAGTTTCCTCGGTCTCCGTAGTGTCCTCGGCACCAACCACGGCCAACGGGCAGGGCGCGTGCACGACGAGTGAACGGCTGGTCGAGCCGAGCAACATCCCGTGGAATCCCCCGGTTCCCCGGTTTCCCACCACGAGCAGCTGAGCGCGGGAGGCGACCTCGAGCAGGGTGCGTACCACGTGTCCGGTGACCACGAGCTGTTCCAGCGGCACCTCGGGAAAGTCTTCCTGCCAGCCGGCGGTCCGCTGGGAAAGCAGCGCGCGGTCCGCTTCCGCTCCGGAGGGCGATGCGTGGTGGTCCTTGCCGACGTGTACGGCGGTCAACGCGACCCCGCGAGTCGAGGCGTCCCGGAAGGCGAACGCCACCGCGGCCGAACTGGCCGAGGACCCATCCACACCGACCACCACGGGCAGGGAACGGTGCGCCGGATCGCGCGAATGCTCATCCCGTACCACCACTGTGGGAACCCGCGAGTGGCCCACCAGTGCCATCGCCACCGAACCGACCAACATCCCGCTGAACCCGCCGAGTCCGCGCGAACCGACAACGGTGAACACGGCGCCGTGGGACTCCCGCAACAGCGCGACTGCCGGGGGAGCCTCGATTATGCGGGTCTCGATCTCGATACCGTGCACGGCAGCGCGCACGGCTTCGCTCGTGGTGTGCAGTGCTGTCCGCGCCTGGGCGCGGAGTCCGTTACGAAGGGCACGCATCGGAACGAGAAATCGGGGATACCCCCGTTCCGGCAACGCGTAACCGTGCACCAGCCGTAGCACGGCCGATCGACGTCGTGCTTCGTCGGCGGCCCACAGCGCGGCCCGCACCGCCGAGTCCGAGCCGTCGGTCCCCACGACGATCCTGCCGTTGCGTGAAGTCGCCATACCCGGATGGTCGGGCAACAGCGCCCAGATCGCCCGCGTCTCCGCCCGGTTCGCCATGACCGAAATGCGAGTTCGCTCCAGCGGGGAGAACGTGGAGGTGGAGGGGCGTGATGACTGGGGAGAGCACCTATCGGATCACTGTCGGTGTCGACGGCTCACCGGCCTCGAAGGCAGCACTTCGCTGGGCTGTTCGGCAGGCCGAGCTCACCGGTGGGGAGATAACGACCGTGATCGCCTGGGAGTACCCACCGATCTACGGTTGGGAAGTACCGACCGGGGCGGATCTCGACAGGGATGCGGCACGGACGCTCAACGCCGTGATCATGGAAATCCTCGGCGAGGAGACATCCGTGCTCCCGCACCGTGAGGTGGTACAGGGCCATCCGGCCAGAGCACTGCTGGATGTGGCGAACGAGACGGCGGCCGCACTGATCGTCGTGGGCAATCGCGGTCACGGCGGATTCACCGGCGCGTTGCTGGGCTCGGTCAGCCAGCACTGCGTGGCGCATGCCCGCACACCGGTCGTGGTCGTACGGGCTGAACAGCACGAGGGTTCCCGACAAGACACGACGAATCAACGGCAACCATTCCCCCTCCCCTGACCAGCAGCCACAATCGGTCGAAGACACGGGAGGATCCCGATGAGTACCGAGCAGGAACGAGTGGTCGTCGGGGTGGACGGTTCCTCGGGCGCGGCGGAGGCACTGTCCTGGGCACTGCGTTATGCCTCCAACAGCGGAGCGGAGGTCACCGCGTTGATCGCCTGGGCACATCCGACCTACTACGGCCTGGGCGCCCCGATTCCGGAGGAGGACATCGACCAGCGGGCCGAACAGCGGTTGTCGCAGTCGGTCGCCGACGCCGTCAACCAGCTCGGAGTCGATGTCGGGATACAGCAGCGTGTGGTGCGGGGAATTCCCGCCCGGGCCCTGCTGGATGCGGCCGAGGACGCCGATCTGCTGGTCGTGGGCAGTCGTGGACACGGCGGATTCACCGGCGCGTTGCTGGGGTCGGTCAGTCAACACTGCGTGCACCACGCGTCCTGTCCGGTGGTCGTGGTACGCGAACGCAGCGAATAGCAGAGCTCTGGCGGTTCGGTTCTCCGCGGCGCTCGCTCGATGAAAACTCTCGTCGGTTGCCGCACCAGGAGCCCGGAGCTCCGGGAGACCGGACATCGATTAGGGGTGCGCTCACGCTCGTTCGGAGCATTCACCTACCCGTTCACGAGGAACGGGACTGCTCGATCGCTCGTGAAACGACATCATGGCCTCGGTACGAATCGTCGCTACGGGCGAACTCGAAGGGTTGGCAGCGATGAGCGCGGAGCAAACCGGCAAGGTCGTCGTCGGGTTCGACGAACTCGAACACTCACGGCAGACGGTGCGGTGGGCGGCTTTCGAAGCGGCCAGTAGACAACGGTCACTGTTGATCGTCCGCGCCGTCCCCGTAGCGTTGGAACAGATCACCCGCATACATCTGCCCAGTGAGGCAGTGGAGTCCGAACCACTGCGCACCGAATCGGAGAACGAGCTCCGAGCGATGGTGGCCGAATGCAGCGCGGAACTCCCGGGGCTGGAAATGGACACCTCGGTACGGATGGGACATCCGGCCAAGATTCTCGGTGAGGCCGCCGAAGGAGCCGAGATGCTGGTGCTGGGGCCTCCGGAGCAGACTCGGCCCTGGCGTGTGCTGCTCGGCTCGACCTCTGCGGAACTGGTTCGTACCGCCGAGCTTCCCGTGGTGGTGGTGCGGGGCGAGCGGGAGAACGAACGAATCACCAGCACCCCGACCGATTTCACCAGAGTGGTGGTGGGTGTCGACGGTTCCCGAGGTAGCCAGCGTGCCATCGAGTTCGCCTACGAGTTCGCCTTCCGCCACGGGGCCGAGCTCGTGGCCCTGTTGGCGTGGAACGAGATCCGCAAGTACGCGCTGTCGGTATCAGCCCGTCGCAGACTCAACTGGGAGGAGGTACACGAGACCTGTCAACGGGTGCTTTCGGAATCGGTGGCCGGACAACGTGAGAAGTATCCGGATGTCGTGCTGCGGAGCGAGGTGGTGACCAACGAGGGGGCCGCGGACGCGTTGTTCTCCGCCTCGGAGCAGGCCGATCTGCTGGTGGTGGGCAGCCACGGCAGGGGTTCGATCAGATCGAGCCTGCTCGGTTCGGTCAGCTATGCCGTCGCACACTACGCACAGTGCCCGGTAGCCGTGGTGCACTGATGTTCGCCCGAGCACCGGTGCGGTGACGGTCTCCGTGCGGTCGAACAGCACCCCGGATCACCGCGCTTTTCCCTGGGAAGGCGCTCCCCGTGCGCTCCGAGCACGGCCGGCTCCGGTGGGAGCCCCACCCACCAGAGCACCCGCGGAAACCGGGCGGACCGAGCCCCTGGCGTTCCTAGGTGTGGAAGTAGGCCGGCTCACCGGTGGACTGCTCGACGTCGGCGATGGAATCGTCGAGCAACTGGTGCGCCAGCTGTGAAAGCGCACGCGAGGTGGCGAGTTCGGCACCGATTCGCGGAATGTTGCTGTCGTGTGGATTGCGACGGGCCAGGCCGTTGGCCCGGACCTCCGGCTGGTACTGCCGGTGCAACCTGGCCTCGGCGTGTGTTCGGTCCTCGCGTTCGTCGATGAAAATGGTCACCGACCATTCCTCTGTGGCGATCATGATTTTCTCTCCTTCGCCCACGAGTACTCGGAACCACTTCTTCCGGTCCCGGTCGATGCCGTGCGAGACGCCTCCGAATCGGCCGGGCCTTGTCCGGATACGGGAATCGTCGAGCTCACATCCGTGCGGTTGCCCGGTGTTCCCATGATGGTGGGAACCCCGTCATCACCACAAGGGATCGAGTGGTTGGCGGAAGGACCACACCAAAAATTCACGAATTCTACTCACGTGCTGTCGGAATCCCGCTTAGCTGGGTGGCCAGTGCCCAGATCACCACCACGTCCACCGCGATGATCAGTACCGACCACAACGGTTGGAACGGGACGAACAGGAAATTGCCCAGTGCGCTCACCGCGACGATCACGATACCGGTGATGCGCGCCCAGCGCTGTTGCGACAGCAGTGCCGCACCGGTGGCTCCGACCAGCAGGCCCAGCGCCACGTGCACCCATCCCCAGGCCGTGATGTTGGCCCCGAAGAAATACCCCCCGGCAACCACGTAGAACGAGCTCTGCAGCAGTGCCGTGAGTCCGACAACGACGTGGAAAAGCCCGATGATCAGCATCAGCACGCTGGCGAACATCTCCACACCGCTGGCCAGGACTCCGCTGGAACGGTCGACCGGGGATCCGCTCCCGTGTTCGGCGTGTGCCATCTGCCAACACCCCATCAGAGGTAGCCGACGATTCGGATCCGTTTCGTCGAGCGGCACCGGGTGAACACCGTTGAACCACGAACAGCGGAACCGGTCGGCCGATCGACGAGTTCAGCCTAGGCAGGGCACACCACGGCCCATAGGGCACAAGGTCCCGTGGGGAACGGCGATGACGACCAACCGGTGATGCGGGCACACCGACGGCGTGTCGTGACCTCGTCAGCCGGGAACGAATGACATAAGACCCTTCGGAAGCGCCACCGGACACGACGATGCTTGCGGTGACGACACCACGGCCTGGGGAGGTGGGCCATGCTCGATCGGTACGAACGGCGCAGGCTGGACGAGATCGAGCACCAGCTCAGCGGTGACGATCCTCACTTGGCCGAACTCATGAGCAGCGACGGTTCCCGCCCGTCGCGCGGACTGCGATTCAACCTCCGCACGGGGATAATCGTCTTCTCCTACGCGTGCGCGCTGCTGTGCCTGGTACTCGGTGAGGGAGCGGGTTTCTTTCTGGGAGTAGCGCTCGCGACCGTGATGATCGGGCTGCACGACTGGACGATGCGTGCCGTTTGAATCGGCGTGCCCCTGGTCGAAGCCGGCGCGGCCCGATCGGGCAACGACGCGGCCCGATCCGGGGCTCAGCCGTGAACCGCCCGCAGCAGCCCGGGTTCCAGCTCGGCCGGTTCGGCGATTCCGGCCAGCGCCATGGTGATGTCGAGCTCGGCCACCAGATGTTCGAGCACGGTTCGCACCCCCTCGGTCCCGCCCGCGGCCAGTCCGTAAGCATAGGGCCGGCCGACACCCGCCGCGGTCGCGCCGAGCGCCAGCGCCTTGCACGCGTCCGCCCCGGTTCGGATCCCGCTGTCGAACAGCACGGGCACCCGGCCGTCGACTTCGGCCACGATCCCGGGTAAGGCGTCCAGCGCTCCGAGAGCGCCGTCAATCTGACGGCCACCGTGGTTGGACACGAGGATGCCGTCCACTCCGGCGTCGAGGGCGCGCCGCGCGTCATCGACGTGTTGCAGGCCTTTCAACACGATCGGCAGGTTGGTGCGTTTCCGGACGAAGTCGAGTTCGGGCCAGGTCAGCGAGGAGCGGGAGAACACGTCCAGGAATGTCTCGACCGCGGCTCGCGGATACGGCGACCGCAGATTGGCGAGCAGCGAGCCGGGGTGATTGCGGCTCATCGACCACAGCGCCCGCAGCGCCTGCGGGGTGGGGCTGGGAGCGGGGGAGCTCGCCGGACGCCTGGCACGTTGCCGTACCAGGGAGGCGAACACGGGGTCCGCGGTGTACTGCGCGATACCCTGACCGTGTGCGAACGGCAGGAACCCCGCGTCGAGATCGCGGGGACGCCAGCCGAGCACGTGCGTGTCCAATGTGATCACGATGGCCTCGCAGCCCGACTCCTCGGCGCGGCGGAGCATGCTGGTGACGAGGTCGTCGTCACTGCTCCAGTACAGCTGGAACCAGCGGATGGCCTCCGGAGCGACCTCGGCGACCCGCTCCATCGAGTAGGAGGCCTGGGTGGACAGCGTCACGGGCACACCGGTGGCCGCGGCGGCACGGGCGACCGCGAGGTCACCGTGGCGATGGACGAGTTCCAGCACCCCGATGGGCGAGAGGAACAGCGGTGCGGGGACGGCGCGGCCGAACAGCTCCGTTCCGAGATTCCTGCTGGAAACGTCACGAAGCATGCCGGGGACGATGCGGTGGCGCTCGAACGCGGCCCTGTTGGCCGAGGCGGTACTTTCCGTACCGGCCGAGCCCTGCAGGTAGTTCCAGGCCCGCCGCGAAATCGCCGAACGGGCGGCCAGGCTCAGCCGCCGCGGATCGACCGGGACTCGGGGCTTGCGACCGTAGACCCCCTCTCGGTAGATGCGCGTCTGGATCGCGCGGCCGATGTTGCCGATGTTGTCCGCCAGTGACATGCGTTTCCCTCGAAGCCGATCAGCCGGTCGCCCCCTGTTTCCGGGGGCCGAAGAGAAGATAGTCGCGCCACGGCCGTCCCGACCACCCCGGACCTCACGGCCACGTTCGTGGAAAACACGGCGGGGCGGCGTCGTGGGGGACACCGCCCCGCTCGAACTCGGGGGACGAGCCGGCTGGCTCAGCAGGGACGGACCGTCGGATTCGGACTCACGCAGCGGCCCGCGAGGTCGCCGCCGCGTTACGACGGTTTCCCGCCATGGTCACGGCGGTGAGAGCGATCAACGCGATAAGCACACCCGTTGTCATCGCGATCGCCAACGCGGAGGCGTCGTTGCCGAGCAGGCCGACGATGGGGGCGGTGAACGCTCCGAGGCCGAACTGTCCGGCGCCCAACAGCGCGGCGGCCGTGCCCCCGGAGTCGCCGTGCCGGGAGAGCGCCAGTGCGGGGGCGTTCGGCAGTACGAAGCCGACCGAGCCCAGCACGAACAACAGCGGCACGAAGAAACCGGCGATCCCGCCGAGCCCGGTGGTGGTGAACAGGGTCAGCACGAGCCCGGCCGTCGTGGCGCTGGCCAACGCGCCGAACACGATCTGCTGCGAGGAAAACTTGCGCAGCAGTACGACGTTGAACTGCGTGGCTCCGATGATCATGAGGGCTCCGAGTCCGAATACCAGGCCGAACTGCTGCTGGTTGAGTCCGAACTGCTCCTGCAACACGAACGAGGCACCGGAGATGTAGGAGAACAACGCGGACATGCCCAGTGCTGCCACCAGGACCATGACCATGAACTGACCATCGGTGAACAGCTCCCGGTAGGAGCGCACCACCGGTTTTATACCGCCCTTGTGCCTGCGTTCGGGCGGCAGGCTCTCACGCAGTGCCAGCGAGGCAAGCATCAGCAGCAGAACGCCCAGCACGGCCAGCACGGCGAACACACCGCGCCAGGACAACTGCAGCAGGATGACGCCGCCCAGGGTCGGCGCCAGGATCGGTGCCGCTCCGTTGACCAGCATCAGCCGGGACAACGTGGTCGCGGCGGTGCGTCCGGTGAACAGATCGCTGACCGATGCCAGCGCGACGACCATGCCCGCGGCACCGCCCGCACCCTGCAGTACCCGAAGAATCCCAAGTACCAGGATGTTCGGGGCGATCAAGCACAGTAACGAGGCCACGACGTGTAGTGAGATTCCCACGATCAGGGGGATCCTGCGTCCCACCGCGTCGGAGAACGGCCCCATGAACAGCTGTCCGAGCCCGAGACCGAGCAGGGTACCGGTCAGGGTCAGCTGTGTCTGCGAGGAAGTCGCTCCCAGACTCTCACCGATGTCGGGCAGGGCGGGCAGGTACATGTCGATGGTCAGCGGAACCAGGGCAACCAGGGCGCCCAGTACGAGAATGATCCGGGTTCTGTCCCACCCGGTGGGTTCGCTCACACCCGCCTGGTTCGGGGTGGAAGTGCTGTGCTCTGCGACTCGTTCCATCACGACCTTCCGTACAGGGTGTGAAGATGACAGGACTGCCAACTTCACAGCGAACGTGAAGGAGGTTTTATTCCCGCGGAACGAAAAGTCCCTCGGGTTTCAGCCGGTCGCACGAGTGTGATTCGAATCGCCTCGGCCGGACGCGCTGGAGATGTCCCGGAACGCATGTCTCCGACAGCACTCGGTGACGATCCGCTCGACGGGGTTCGCCCCCTCCGCGGAGCGTCTCGGCTGCCACAAAACAACACGAAAGGAATTCACGCCGTACTGGTGCCACGAACCGCGGCAACCCCGAAATCCCATCGCCCCGTTCCGGACGGACCCACCAGATAGGAAAATTTTCACAGGCGAAAAATTACGAGTAAGTCAATGAACCGCCGTTGTTCGCACCAGGCCCGCTAGCGGCTCGGGGACGACCGTTTTCCTCCGCCACGCGGAGTCGTGGTAATCGCGCCGCACGGCGGGCTGGGTTAACGTTCTCCCGAGCAGTCACCGGCGGAAAAACCGGAGTTCACGTGCAATTGCGAAACAAGAATGTGTTGATTGTGGGCGCGAGCGGAGTGCTGGGCGGCAAACTCGCCCACAAGCTGCACGAGGCGGGTACCCGCACCTACCTGGCCGGGCGTGACCGGAACGAGCTCGCCACCGTTTCGGAGGAGCTCGACGGCGCTGCCTACTCGACCTTCGAAGCGATCGACACCGACTCCTGTCACCACGTGGTCGACGCGGCGGCCGAATCGATGGCGGGACTGGATCTCGTGCTGATCGCCACGGGTGTGGCGGCGTTCGGGCGTACCTCGGAGACCGAGGACGCGGTAACCGAGCACCTGCTGACCATCAACACACTCGCACCCATAGTGCTCGCGCGTGCGGCACTGCCCCATCTGGAACGAAGCGGGGGGACGTTGGCCGCGATCTCCGCGATACTGGCCGACTATCCCACGGCGGAGATGGCCGACTACTCGGCCAGCAAGGCGGCGTTGTCGGCGTGGCTGACCGCCACACGGCGGGAAATGCGCAGACGTGGCGTCGATGTGTTCGACATCCGACCGCCACACATGGAAACCGGGCTAGTGGATCGCGCGCTGAGCGGAACACCCCCTCGCATGCCTCCACCCGCCGACACCGACGAAGTGGTGGAAACCATCGTGTCCGGCATACGCGACAGCGCGCACGAGCTGCGCTACGACCTCGACGAACAGCGGCTACGGCTGGTTTTCTGAACCGAGCACCCCGCACAGCACCCCCTGTGCCCCCGCACGGTGGCATCTCGGCCGTTCCGGCACTGCTGCTAGAGTATTCACCGATGGGTGTAACCACGAGCGCTCTTTTCTACGTGAGGCCCCGCCGCTGACAGCGGCGAGCTGATCTCACTCTCACAGCTCCGCCGCACACCGGAGTCATCGCCGGTGCGGCTCTCGGCTGCCCGGCTCCGTTCTCTTCTCGCGGAGCACACCCATGTCTCACGCCCATCCTGGCGGGCCCCACGAGCTCGGCCAGAACTTCCTCGTCGACCGCTCCACGATCGCCACGATCGAGAATCTCGTCGCCGGAACGAACGGACCGATCGTCGAACTCGCCGCTGGCGACGGTGCCCTCACCATGCGGCTCGGCCGGTCCGGCCGTCCGCTCACCGCCGTGGAACTCGACCCCGGCAGAGCAGTGCGATTGCAACACCGCACCCCCGAACACGTCACTGTCGTCAACACCGACATCCTGCGTTTCACCCTGCCGGGAACCCCGCACGTGCTGGTCGGCAACCTGCCGTTCCATCTCACCACCACGGTGCTCAAACGCGTGCTGGGAGCGCACGAATGGCGAACCGCCGTTCTGCTGGTGCAGTGGGAGGTAGCACGCAGGAGAGCCGGTGTGGGCGGAGCCACGATGCTCACGGCCCAGTGGTGGCCCTGGTACGAGTTCAGTCTGCGACAGCGGGTACCGGCGCACGCCTTCCGGCCCGTGCCCTCCGTCGACGGCGGACTGCTCCTGATGAGCAGGCGGGAACTCCCGTTGGTCACCACAGCGGGTGAGGCATACCAGCGATTCGTCAGAAACGTCTACACCGGCCGGGGACGGGGGCTGGGCGAGATCCTTGAGCGCACAGGGCGGATCGACCGCTCCACACTGCGAGAGTGGTTGCGAGTCGAGCGCGTCTCCCCACGGGCGCTGCCCAAGGAGCTCACCGCCGAGCAGTGGGCCTCGCTGTGGCGGCGCATCGCGGCGAGCGGCGAAGGGAGACCGCGCCGGCGGCCGGGTGGACACACCCGCTCCGGGCGGCGTGGCCGCAACCGGGAGCGCTGAGTCGAGAGGTTCCACCAAGCGCTCATCGGTAGTAACCGGAACGGCCGGAGCCGGGATCCCCGGAGCGAACGCGACGTGCGAGATTTCCGCTCCCGTGGCCCGGCTTCGGCCGTTCGGGCAGTCATAACCAGGGCCGAGCGTCGGAGGCTCCGCGCCGTTGTCGGTGTGCGGGCCACGAACGCCTCGCCCGGTCACCCGACGGGCGAGATCGGCCGTAGCACCCAGCACGACGTGCGGTGACTCACCGGGAATGTCCACGTGGTACTCCGTGGCAGTGTCCAACGAACGCAGCACCAGAGCGGGCCGCTGCTGCTTGCGCTCCCACAACCCCGTGACGTCGGAGAGCAGGGCCGCGAGGAAATCGGCGGGCATGTCGGTGAACGCGCCGCCGTTACCCAGATCCACGGCGTGGCTCCAGAGCTGCCTCCTGATCTCACACCGAACCGGAGCCGCTGTAGTACGAGGGCGGTCGCTCCAGGTACCTCGCGTTCGGTTCGGCGAACCCGAACTCGCGGTAGAGCTCGTGCGCGTCGTCGGTGTGCAGCATCCACTTGAAGTCCTTGCCCGGACCGTTGTCGATCATCTCGCGCACCAGTCCCCTGCCGAGTCCCCGACCGCGGTGCGCGGTCTCGATGTAGACGTCGGCGAGGTAGGCCATGGCGGCACCGTCGGAGAACGCCCGGGCGAAACCGACGGTGTCGCCGTGCTGGTCGTAGCAGCCCACCACACGCCAGGCATGCCGAACCTGCCTGCGGAAATCGTCGAACTCACGCCAGCGGCCCCAGTAGGCCTCGTTGGACAGGAAACGCCAGACGGCGTCGAGGTCGAGCCGGTTCTGATCGTCGTCGAATTCGTAAGGGTGATGCAGCGACACCTCTCGATCGAAGCAGACTCGGGCGGGATCTTGCCACTGTTTTTCCGCGTGGTTTCAGGAGCTGACGAGCTCGCCCCACTCGAAGAGCGGCCGGGGCGCCGCCACTTCGAGTCCGGCAGCAAGGCTCGTGCGGAAGCCACATCCGGTGCGGCTCAGCCGAACCGTCCACCGCGCAGGGCCGCGGTGAAAGAGGCCCAAGCGGCAGGCGAAATCCCAACACCGGACCGCGCGGTCCGAGGGCGACCGCGCGGCCGGAGTGATGTGGGCGATTCGAACTCACGTTGGCCGGGTCAGTACACCGAGGCCTCCTGGGAGGTCTCCCGGATGCCGTTGGGGCCGTTGATGATGCGCTCGCCCCACGGGGTCAGCTGGTTCGGGTCGAAGTCCCGCGCCATGTCGAGATAATCGACCCCACCACTGTTGCCGCTCCAGGACCAGCCGATATAGCCGAGGCCGAGCGACTCGGCGGTTGCCATGACGGCGTCCTCGGCCGGATCACCGTCGGAATGGCGGTGTCCGAACTCACCGACCATGATGGGCAGCCCGGCGTCGACGAAGTGGTTCAGGTAGTTCCTGACCTTGGTGGGAGTGTCGAACACGCCGTACATGTGGACGGAGAACACTGTGTTGCGCAGTGGGTCGGCCTGGAACACCGAGGCGGCGGTGTCGCGCATGGTGTACGTCCAGTCCTGACCCCAGTTCGGGGCGTCGGCGATCAGGGTGTGTCCGAACCCGAGATCACGCATCCGCTGGATGGCGTTGGAGGTGTCCTCGGTCCAGGCCTCGTAACCGGTGTTGCCGAAAGGCTCGTTGCCGAGGTTGATGAGAACGTGGTCCTCCTCGCCGATCAGCGCGCTCTTGACACTGTTCCAGTAGTCCACCGCCCGCGACAGCGGCACGGCGCCGGACTTCTCCGGATACCCGATGGTGTCGTGCACTTCCAGCACGCAGGCCAGCTTGTTGTTCTCGCAGTTCTCGACCACGGACGCCACGTCGGCGGTGTCGTTGCGGTTCCAGAGGTCACCGCTGCTGAGCACCACACGAACGGTGTTGGCGCCGGTGGCCTTGATGTCGGCCAGCGAGTCCGTTTCGTTGGGATACCACGTGTGGGCGTGGTTGATCCCGCGCATCACGAAATCGTTCCCGTTGGCGTCGAGCAGCCTGCCGTTGGCGACGTGGAATCCCGTCGCCGCGGCGGCTTTCCCGGCAGCGCCGAACGAGACCTGCGAAAGTGTCAGCAGCACCGCCATCGTTAACACACAGAGAACGGCGGCGGGCAATCTCAATCGTCGTTTCATGTTTTCCTCCGAAAACATTCTCGAACGTTCCATCGCGTCGCGCCGCCGACCACACCACTGTTCTGCCGGCGTCATCGCCGATCGGGGCGTACTCGTTCGACGCGACTGGTCGACACGCCGACAACCTCGATTCCGCGAGTCGACCGAGACGCGGCGACGCTCATGCCGCGTCAAAACCCGACATACGCAGCACTCGAACCTCGTAGGGTGGCAGTTCGAGGGTGTCCACGGGCTTCTCCTCGTCCAGATCGGTGAGTTCACCCGCGGTAACTTCCGGAGTCACCCGCAGCGGCTGTGGGCTCTGGCTGTTGAGAAAGACGAAACGTCGACCGTCACGGTGCCGCAGCACGTCCGCGCTCACCGCCGGATCGGCCACGCGGACGCTCCGCCGCACTCCGGCGAACTCGGCCAGTGCGTCGTAAAGCCCCACCGCGGCATCCGGATTGACCCCGGGGGTCCAGTCGGCCATGTGCTCGATCGGGTAAGTGCACAGCACCGTCCAACCGGAGCCGACCCGGTTGCGCAGCACGGCAGGATCGCCGTCCTGGTCCACTGCCACGATCTCCGCCTCGGTAGCCCGCACCGGCAGCCTGGCACGGCTGTGCCGATTCCCCGCGACCGGCAACGACAGTTTCGTGCCCGCGGCCAGCCCACCGAAATCCGTTCGGAAGGTGAGCTCGACTTCCTCGCGTTGGATCGGATCCACCTGGCCATACCACAGCTGGTGCTTCACCCCGAATATCCGGTCGAGTCCGGCGATCCACGGGCCACGCTGGAACGAACCGGTGCCGTGGCAGTAGGAGAGATAGAGTGTCGCCCCCGAGGCCGCGAGCTCCTCCAGCTTGCCCGTCGAGGGTGCGGTCAGTTGTTTGGCCGAGGGAAGCAGATACAACGAGCAGTCCTCGGCGATACCGTCCCGTTCCCGACAGAGTCCCACCGGCAGATCCGCCAGTTTCGCGCTGGTGTACGCCTGCCGCAGGGTGCTGAACGCGAATCGGGCGTCGTCGCCGTCACTGATCGGGATGTCGCCCTCCAGGTGCTCCGGGACGATCATCGCGACCCGAGCCGGTTCCCGCTCGCAATTGAGCACATCGATGGCGGCGAGAGTCTCGGAGAACCGTGCCATCTCGCGCAGTTGTGGCTTGGGTTCGCGCCGCGAGGTGGTCAGCCCGAAGTGGAGCTCGAACGGGTGATGCCGATAGGGATCCTGCCCGGCGAGTTCGTCGAAATCGGTGTTGTTCCAGGCCATCCAGCCGGTGGATCCGGCGAGCAGGCTGTTGTGCAGCACCTGCCGGTAGTAGACAGCCGCGTGCTCGTCGGAGGCGAAGTCCGAGGACAACCCGAACTCCTCCAGCACCACGGGACTGCCCAACGTGGTGGTGAGCTCACAGATGAAGGCGGCGCCGAAGTGCTGCCGGACCCGGTCGTCCTCCATGCGATAGACGTGCGGACCGAGGAAATCGGTCAACGAGGCCAGGTCACGCACCGAGAACCCGTTGTCGGTTCCGGTGACCTCGGCCCCCCAGGCACCGTCGCCGACGGAGATCGGCTGGGTTCCCCCGCCGGCCCGCACCGAGCGGACCATCAGGCCTACCCAGGCCGTCACGCTCTCCCGGTCGGCGGGCTCGCCGTAGATCGGCATCTCGTTGCTGATCAACCAGCCCGCCACCGCCGGATGATCGGTGTAGCGCGCGGTGAGTTGTTCGACGAACCAGCTCTGCCGATCCAGCAACCACACGTCCCGATAAAGATCACGTCCCCCGCGCCAGGGCGGGTCGAAGTTCTCACCGGACATGTGGCCGACCAGGAAGGTCGGAATGGTCCGCAGCCCCGTTTCGACGTGTGCGTTCAGGAAATCCGCGTAGGCGGCGGCACAGCTCTCGTCGATCCGGTCCGGCTCCGGCATGAAGTCGGGCCAGAAGAAGAACGACCTGGTCAACGTCAAACCGTGCTCACACAGCACGGCGAGCTCGGCACGGACCAACTCGGGATCGTAACGAGTCCACATCCGCGGCCCTCCTGCCGCGGACCAGAAATTGGCCCCGAACCAGCTGACCGGACCGTCCTTCGTGTCGACGAAGGCGAAACCACGACGCATCCGTGCGCTCCCATCAACGGCGTGCGGATCGATCCGGCTCGTGCGCTCCGAACCGTGAATCCACGCGAAACTCTGAAGTGAATTGGATCACTTAAGCGGTTAATAGTCAAGGTGAAACCACGCGGGACGGGAGGCTTGGACGACCTTTCGATTTCCGAATCGGACGGGCGAGGGCCTTCGAGCGCCCGGCTTCACCCGCAGTGAAATCCGGTGCTGTCCCGCTCTACGAACTCCGGATCGGAGGTGCGCCGCTCCCCGACCGTTGATTCGGTACGCAGTTCGAGCAACATCCGCACCGCGGTGGCCCCTCGTTCGGCGATCGGTCTGCTCACCGCCGACAGTGCGGGCCGAACCAACCGGCACAACGCGGAATCGTCCCAGGCCACCAGCGAGACGTCCTCCGGAACGGACAGTCCCAGCTCCCGCACGACCCCCAGTGCGGAGACGGCCATCACGTCGTTGTCGAACACCAACGCGCTCGGAGCCTCCGGATCGGCGAGCACCTCACGAACGACACGCGCGGCGGACTCGTCGGTGTAGTCGGCGTGCACGATCCGGGCACCGTCCAAACCGAGTCGTGCCGCCGCCGAGGTGAACGCGTCCGAGCGAATGCCGGTGTGCACGAACTCCTGCGGACCGGTCACCCGCGTGATCCGACGGTGCCCGAGCGACGCGAGCCGTTCGAGCACCTCGGTCATCACACCCCGGTCATCGGTCCACACGCAGGGCAGGCCGAACCGATCGACCGGATCGGCCAGCAGCACGGCGGGCAACCCGAGCTCGCGTACGAGCCGGACCCGGGGATCCTCGTGCCGCAGATCCACCAGCAGCACACCGTCGACCCTGCCCTCGGCAGCCCAGCGGCGGTAGGTCGTGAGTTCGGCCTCGGCGTTGTCGGTGACCTGTAACAGCAACGCGGTGGGGCCGTCGGCCAACTCGGCCTGGATCCCGGAGATCAGCTGCATGAAGTACGGCTCGACTCCGATCTCGCGGGCAGGACGGTCCACCACCAGCCCCACCGCTTCCGCCCTGCCACCGGTCAGGGAGCGCGCCGCGCTGCTCGGGGCCCATCCCAGCTCGCTCGCTATCCGCAGGATGCGGTCGCGGGTCTCGGCGGAGACACCGGGGCGCTTGTTGAGCGCGTAGGAGACCGCGCCGGTGGAGACCCCCGCCGCTCTGGCGATGTCGGAGATCGTCGGGCGCTTCGACGGCATCATGTCCCCGGGTGCTGCTGTGGTGTACGGCAACACCCTAGTAGAGGGACTTCGCTGACCGGTTTCCCCGCTGCTCTCCGTTTTCCCGTCGTTCCCTTCGGACGGAACCCCGCGCGAAAAGCCCGACTCGCGCAGGCGCCCGGCGGGGGTACTCCCCGTGGTCGCCGGAAGCACCCCCACCCCAGTCGCGAGGAGGAATCAGTGGCGTGTGGAACCCACCACCGTCGCGCCCCGATCCGTGGACACCGAGATCAGTTCGTCGAGATCCACGGCATCCGCCATGGCGGCGGTGCCGACGTCGCCGGGATGCAGCCCGTCACCGCCGTCGTAGCTCGGCAGCAACCGCAGCGGCGCGTCGGGGTCGGCGGTGGCTGCCGCGAAATCGACCACCGCGTCGAACCGACCACTGTTCCTGATCCACTCGTTGACCCGCTGCCGGATGTCCTCCCGCTGCTGGGTCCAGACGCTCGACCCCTTGAACGGCGTGATCGTGCCTCCCACCGCGGCCACTCCCCGGTCGTGGGCCAGTTCGATCAGCCGCTCGTACCCGGCGATCATGTCCTCAGCGGTGGCGTTGTAACCGATGTCGTTTATTCCCTCCAGTACGATCACGCTGCGCACCCCGGAATGACTCAACACGTCCCTGGCGAACCGCTCCACCCCGGCAACCCCGTAGTAGGGCTGCCCGGGGCGCTCGGCCAACAGTCGGTTACCGCCAAGCCCCGCGTTGACCACCGAGAGGGTCTCGCCTTCCTTGGCGTGCAGTCGCCGCGCCAGGTGGTCGGGCCAGCGCTGATTGGCGTTGTAACTGGTGGCAGCGGTGTCGGTGATCGAGTCGCCGAAGGCGACCACCGTGCCATCGACTCGCGGTGCCGATCGCACATCGACGGCGTCCGCCACGACCCAGCACGGCATGGTGCTGTAGCCCGAACCGGCCGGATCGGCGGCGGTGTCCCCGGCCGTCAGGTAATTGGTCTGGTTCGCGAAGGGATGGTTCGTCAGCGGGCCGGTGGCCTCGGGCAAATGAACGCTGATCAGCAGGCTGGACAGTGCTTCGACGTCCAGTTCGACCGGATCGCTGTAGCGGTGCTGTCCGGCGGGGATCTCGGTTTCCGACCGACCGCCGAATTTCAGCTCGCGCATGGTCCCCGCTTCGGCGGCCGCTCCCTCCGAGCGGACCGCCACGGTCGCGTGGCCGATCCGCAGTGGGGTGCTGCCGAAAACGTTGCTGAGTCGAATCCGGACCTCGGGACCTCCGGTGCTGACGAACACGACGTCGCGCACGGTGACATCACTGACGCCGTCGGCCGCCGGGCAGGAATCGGATCCGGGGAGATCACTACCTCGCACCGGCCCGGCTGCCCACGCGGCGACCCATTCCTCGGCGTGAGGTGCGGATCCGGATTGGGCGGTGACGGCGGGAGCCGCGGCCACCACGGTCACCAGGCAACCGAACAAGCACAGCAGAGTACGAACGAGCACAGCACGCAACGGACATCGCTCCTCGGATTCACGACGGGCTCCGGTCGACAACAGCACCTGTGAGCGCTCCCAAAAACTCAACACACGATTCGCCGAATTCGCTACCGCCGATCCGGTTACGCCAGGAGAATTCGGGAAGGCACCGGAAAATCGGGGCAATACGAGAATCGGAGGTTTCGCGCGAGGATGCGACTCCTGTTGACGGCGGAACGGATATGGACCGGAAACGACGGTCACATCATCGAGGACGGCGCGGTGCTCGTGGACGAGGGCACGATCACCGCCGTGGGACCGCGCGCCGAGCTGACCGAATCGACGATCGATGCGCAAAGGCACGACTTCCCCGGGCACACGCTTCTGCCTGGACTGATCAACGCACACGTGCATCTCTCCTTCGATGCGGGAGAGGAACCGATCAACACGCTACTGGCCACCGAGGACCACGAGCTGCTGGACGGTATGGCCGAACGAGCTCGCGACTCCTTGGACGCGGGAATTACCACCGTTCGCGACCTCGGCGACAGGAACGGCACGGCGATCCGGATCAGGGACGCCGTCGCGCGGTCCGAGATCGCCGGACCGCGCGTGCTCGCGGCGGGCCCGCCGTTGACCGTCCGCGAGGGCCACTGCTGGTTCCTCGGCGGCGAGGTGGAACGTGGCGAGGACTCGCTGCGCCGAGCGGTCGCGCATCGCGCGGAACTCGGCGCGGATGTGGTCAAAGTGATGGCCTCAGGCGGGCAGATCACCCCGAACTCGCCCGCCATGTGGCAGTCACAGTTCGACGCCACCGAGCTACGGATCATCGTGCACGAAAGCGAGCGGCAGGGACTGCCGGTCGCCGCGCACGCGCACGGATCCGACGCGATCGAAGACGCGGTCTCGGCGGGGGTGAGCACGATCGAGCACTGCACGTGGCTGGGACCGGACGGGGTGGACGAACGCGAGCCGGTGATTCGCGAGATGCGGGAGCGCGGCATCAGCGTGTGTGCCGGGCAGTCCCGCAACTGGCACCGGCTCGCCGACAAGCTCGGTGCGGAGCTGGCACAGCGGTTCCAGCGACGACTCCGCACTCTGGACGAGGCAGGTGTCGATGTGATCGTCGGAACCGACGCGGGGCTGCGGGACTCGGTCTTCGACGATTTCGCCGGAGCACTGGGGCTGTACGAGCACCTGGGGTTCGACAACGAACGGATTCTTCGGATGGCCACTTCCGATGCCGCGACCGCGCTCGGCATCGGCGAGCATACCGGGTGTGTGGCGACGGGGCTGGCTGCCGATCTGGTGGTCGTGCGCGGCGACCCGTTGCTGCGGTTGGGTGATCTGAGTGAGGTGGCCCTGACGGTCGCGAACGGGCGGCCACACCGCCCCTCGACGAGTGGCTGAGCCGTGGAGGTCCTCCGAAGTCGTCACTGCACTCCTCGCGTGGAGGACAGTGCTCCGGAGACCGGGTTCGACAGCGGGCGAGCGCTGCCGAACCCGGTGATCAACGATCCGCTCCGACTCCGGGATCCGGTCGCCCACCGGATCACCGGTGGGAACGGCCGAACGGATCAGGCGTGTTCCAAGGCGGATTCGTAGCGTCCCTCGCAGGCGGCCCCGTTCAGCTTCGCCCGGTGTGCCAGTACCTGTTGGGCGCTGTCGAACTTCTCGTCACGTCCGACCCACTCCTGCAGGGCAGGTGCCAGCAGACCACGTCCGAACGAGAAGGTGACCTGCCACGGCAACGGACCGAGCTGGTTGATCGCGTTGAGATTGACCGTGGCCTCCTCGTCGCTCTGTCCTCCGGAGAGGAAGGCGATGCCGGGAACGGCCGCGGGAACGGTTCGCTTGAGCGTGCGTACCGTGGCCTCGGCGACCTCGGTGGATCCGGGCTGCGAACTGTGATCCTTGCCCGCCACCACCATGTTCGGCTTGAGCACCATCGACTCGAGGTCCACGTGCTGCTCGGCGAGTTCGGCGAACACGCGGCGAAGCGCCCGGGTGCTCGCCTCCTCGGCGGCGGCCAACGAGTGGTCGCCGTCCATCAGCACCTCCGGCTCGACCATGGGAACCAGCCCCGCCTCCTGCGACAGCGCCGCGTAGCGGGCGAGCGCGTGGGCGTTGGTGTGAATCGCGTAGTCGCTGGGCCTACCGGATCCGATGTCGAGCACCGCGCGCCATTTGGTGAACTTCATGCCGAGCTGGACGTACTCGGCCAGCCGGTCGCGCAGTCCGTCCAGTCCTTCGGTGATCTTCTCACCGTCGGTCCCGGCGAGCGGCTTGGCTCCCTTGTCCACCTTGATACCGGGCAGGACGCCGTTCTGCTCCGCGATCTTGCGCAGCGGCACCCCGGCGCTGGAGTCCTGGCGGACGGTTTCGTCGTACAGGATCACACCGCTGATCGAGTTCCCCAACTCGGGGGTGGAGACGATCAGCTCGCGGTACTGGCGTCGCACTTCCTCGTTGGAGTCGAGGCCGACGGCGTGCAGCCTCTTCTCCATCGTGCCGGTGCTCTCATCGGCGGCGAGAATGCCTTTGCCCGGTGCAACCATCTGCTGTGCGATCAACCGCATGTCGTCGCTGAACACGGTGCGCTCTCCTTAGGGACGTATCTGCCTGTCGTTGTCGGCCGGTGATCGCCGGACCGGACTCACTTCAAGCCTGACAGACTCCGGCCCGGTATTCCGAACCCAATCACCTTGAATCGAATCAGATCGAACGGAATCGAATCAGTAAAGTATCGCACGTCACCCGACCCGGTGGCCATTCATCACAGAAAGCGATATCTCGATCGCCCGAAACGGGTCACCCGTTCGGCGGTAGCAATTCATTGGTTACGACAAGTACCCATCCCTGCGAAGGACAGCAGAATTGGTACACACAACCCGCGTGGCCCACACGGAATCGATTCGGCCGTCGGAGAGTATTCACTGCCGTCCGGACGCTCACCGAGCGCAGTACGCCGCCCCGTGGTGCCCGCCCGGGACCGGTGCCGATAACGTCCGACGTCTGTGGGAGGAAGTACCGATTCAGTCCGCACGGGTCACGCCCATCGCGGTGGTCCTCACTCGCCACCACGCATCGCATCCACCCGATAAGAGGAACGACATTGACCAATCCCGACTCCGCGGAACACCACGAGTGGCTGACAGCCGAACGGCGCAGGCTGTTCGACTTCGCTTCCGCCGCACGCGGCTCCGAAGGCGGCTTCGGATGGCTGGACGAGGCCGGAGACCCCAGTCCGAGCCGACCCGTGGAAACCTGGATCACGGCCCGGATGACCCACGTGTTCAGTCTCGCCCATCTGCTCGGTGAACCGGAGGCCGCGGAACTCGCCGACCACGGCATCGCCGCGTTGGTCGATCAACTGCGCGACTCCGAACACGGCGGCTGGTTCACCAGTACGGTCGACACCACCAAAGGTGCCTACGAACACGCGTTCGTGGTACTGGCCACCAGTAGTGCCGCGGCCGCGGAACGGCCCGGCGCCGCGGAGTTGCTCACCGAGGCGCTGCGCACCGTCGAGTCCCGTTTCTGGGACGAACAGGCGGGGTTGGGGCTGGAGAGCTGGGACAGAGCCTGGACGACCACCGAGTCCTACCGTGGTGCCAACAGCAACATGCACCTCGTGGAAGCCATGCTCGCTGCGGGCGACGTCACCGGTGAACGGATCTGGCATCAGCGAGCGCTGCGGATCGCCGGAACGCTGATCGACGAGGTCGCCCGTACCCACGGCTGGCGACTGCCGGAGCACTTCACTCCCGGGTGGGAGCCCGAACCGGACTACAACAGCGACCGTCCGCACGATCCGTTCCGCCCGCACGGCACCACTGTGGGGCACTGGCTGGAATGGTCCAGGCTACTGCTGCAGCTGGAAGCCTCCCTCGGGGAGGAGTCGCCGAACTGGCTGATCTCCGACGCTCGGAATCTGTTCGAGGCCGCCATCCAGCACGGTTGGCACGCCGACGGCCATCCCGGGTTCGTCTACACCCTGGACTGGCAGGACCGCCCGCAGGTTCGCGAGCGAATGCACTGGGTCATCGCCGAAGCGGTCCTGACCGCCGCCGCACTGCACCGACGCACTGCCGAGCCCTACTACCAGCGGTGGTACGCCACCTTCTGGGACTTCGCGCGGACGAGGCACATCGACTACGGACAGGGCAGTTGGCACCACGAGTTGACCGCCGACGGTCGCCCCTCGACAACCGTGTGGGCCGGTAAACCGGACGCTTATCACGCCTACCAGGCCGCGCTGTTCCCGACACTTCCCCTGGCGCCCTCGGCGGCGACGGCGCTGCGACCCGCCCCGCGCTGAGGCCTGGTGGCAACGCCCACCAGCTCACATGACGAGCCGCTGACCGGTGCTGGGGTGGAACAGGTGCACCTCCTCCTGATCCCGCAGCACCAGGTTCAGCGTCTCCCCTGCCTTGGGAACACCGCGGCCGTCGGTACGAACCGTGAACCGCTTGGCAACACCCGAGATGTCCACCGAGCCGATGACCAGGGCGTCGGCACCCAGCTCCTCGACGAGTTCCACGTCCATCCGGATACCGTCCTCCTCGGCGGGCACCGGGCGCAGCACTTCGGGGCGCACCCCGAACATCACCTCGTCGAGCCCCCGGGCCGCTGCCTGTGCGGCGCGGGGCAGTTCGACCCGATGGCCGCCGAGCAACACGCTGTCTCCCCGGGACGGGACGGTCTCCAGATTCATCGCGGGGGATCCGATGAATCCGGCGACGAACGAGTTGGCAGGGCTCTCGTAGAGTTCACGTGGGGCGGCGACCTGCTGCAGGACTCCCCCGTCCAACACCGCCACCCGATCGCCCATGGTCATGGCCTCGACCTGATCATGAGTGACGTAGATGGTGGTGGTACCCAGTTTCCGCTGCAGGGCGGCGATGTTCGCGCGGGTTTCCACCCGCAGTTTGGCGTCGAGGTTGGACAACGGCTCATCCATCAGGAAGACGCTCGGGTCCCGAACGATGGCCCGGCCCATCGCGACCCGCTGCCGTTGCCCACCGGACAGGGCACGTGGCTTGCGATCGAGGAACTCGCGCAGATCCAGCATGTCGGCCGCCTCGGCGACCTTGCGACGTATCATGTCCTTGGGGGTCTTGCGCAGCTTCAGGGCGAAACCCATGTTCTCGCCGACCGTCATGTGTGGGTACAGCGCGTAGGACTGAAACACCATCGCTATGTCGCGCGCTTTGGGAGGTGTGCCGGTGACGTCGGCACTGCCGATGGAGATGCCACCCTCGTCGACGTCCTCCAGCCCCGCGAGCATGCGCAGTGCCGTCGACTTCCCGGAGCCGGAAGGCCCCACCAGCACCAGGAACTCGCCGTCACCGATCTCGAGATCCAGCGAGTCCACCGCCCGGACCGGCGGGGTGCTCGGATAAGCTCTGGTGGCGGCGCGGTATTCGACTTCTGCCATGGCGGTATTCCAATTCGTTCGGATGTGTGGGTGAAAGCCGCCCGCGGCGCTTCGGTGGGCGGGACCGGAGTCGCGGGCCGTGGCCCCGGTGCCGAGGACGCACCGGGGCCGGAATCGAGAACGGGAGTCAGCCGGTCAGTGAGCCGTCGGGTTCCCGCGAGTGCGCGACGGTGCGGCGATACCAGTCGAAGCTGTCCTTGCGGACTCGTCGCTGGGACTCGAAGTCCACGTACACCAGGCCGAAACGCTGCTTGTAACCCTCGGCCCACTCGAAGTTGTCCAGCAACGACCAGCAGTAGTAGCCGTGCACGACGACACCGGCACGCATCGCGCCGCGCAGTTCGCGCAGATGAGTGTCCAGATACTCGATGCGGTGCCCGTCGTGGACCTCGCCCTGGCCGTCCGGCGCGTCGAATCCACTCGTCCCGTTCTCGGTGATGTAGATCGGAGGGAGCTCGGGATAGCGTTCGCCGAGCCACAGCAGCAGGCGCGACAGTCCCGCCGCCTCCACCGGCCAGTTCATCGTGGTCCGTCGCAGCGACTCGGGAGGATCGAGTTCGACCCCGATGTCATCGGCCGTGCGCAGCTTCGGATCAACGCTCTCGAAGGGGGCGGCCCGCACATACCCCGGGAAGTAGTTGTTCACCCCCAGGAAGTCGAGCTCCGTACCGATCAGCTCCAGGTCACCACCGCGTCGGAAGGAGAAGTCACTGATCTCGCCCCACACCGTGCTCTCGATGTCCGGATAGGTCCCCGCCAGCACCGGGTCGGAGAACGCCAGATTCTGGTAGCACTCGTAACGCCTGGCCGCGGCCACGTCCTCGGGGGAGTCACTGACCGGGGTCACCGGATTCAGGTTGAGCGTGATCCCGAACGACTCGTCGCCGTAACGCTGCGCACGCATCGCGGCCGTCGCGGCACCGTGCCCCAGCAGGAGGTGGTGGGCGGCGGCGAGCGCCTCATGGCCTTCCCTGGCCCCGGGCGCGTGTCTGCCCTCCGCGTAGCCGAGGAACGCGGCACAGAACGGTTCGTTGAGTGTCGTCCAGAGCCGCACCCGGTCGCCGAGCTCGCGGTGCACTATCGCCGCGTAGTCGGCGAACCGGCCTGCCGTGTCGCGTTCACGCCATCCGCCCGCTTCCTCGAGTCGTTGGGGCAGATCCCAGTGGTACAACGTCAGACACGGTTCGATGCCCGCCGCGAGCAGCTCGTCGACCAACCGGGAGTAGAAGTCGAGTCCCGCGCTGCTCGGAGGACCGCTACCCTGCGGCTGTATCCGGGGCCATGCCACCGAGAACCGATAGCTGTCGACCCCCAGCTCGCGCATCAGCGCGATGTCCTCCCCGTAACGGTGGTAGTGGTCGCAGGCCACGTCTCCGGTGTCACCGTTGTCCACCGCACCTGCTCGATGCGAGAAGGTGTCCCAGATGGATGGCCCGCGTCCGTCGACGTCCACCGCCCCTTCGATCTGATAGGCCGAGGTCGCCACCCCCCACCTGAATCCGTCAGGGAAGGTGGGGAAAGTTGATTCGCCAGTCAACTCGTTCGCTCCATTTCCGCTGTTGCGAAGTCCGGACCCGCCGTAAGGCGCCGAACGAAACGGCCGGGGACAGCTTCGCTCCCCCAGCTCACTTGACGGCTCCAGCCGTCAGTCCCTGCACGAGATAACGCTGCAGAGCCAGGAAACCCAGTACGACCGGAATGCTGACCACCAACGAGGCCGACATCACCTCGTTCCAGTACACGGTGGACTGGGTGGAGTAATCACGCAGCCCGATCGCGAGGGTCGTGGAATCGGAGTCGGTCATGATCGAGGCGAACAGGGTCTCACCCCAGGCCGTCATGAACGCGTAGATCGCCACCGCGGCTATACCCGGTTTCGCGGCGGGGATCACCACCCGCCACAACGTCTGGACCGGGCCGGCTCCATCGATGTACGCCGCCTCGTCGAGATCGACCGGTATCGAGTCGAAGTAACTGACCAGCATCCAGATCGAGAAGGGAAGTGAGAAGGTCAGATAGGTGATGATCAGGCCGATGTGACTGCCCTGGAGAACGATTCCCGTTGCCTGTCCGACACTGGCGTAGATCAGGTACAGCGGCAGCAGGAACAGAATTCCCGGAAACATCTGGGTGGAAAGCACGGTGAACCGGAAGGCGTCACGGCCACGAAAACGGTAACGGCTGATGGCGTAGGCGGCGAACAGTGCTATCAACACCGAGAAGGCGGCCGCCCCCAACGAGACCACGGCGCTGTTGACGAAGTAGTCGGCCAGCCGCACGGTCGACCACATGTCGACGTAGGGCTCCAGCGTCAGTGCCGAGGGAAACCACTGAAACGTGTCCTGCACGTCGGACAACGGCTTCACCGAGGTCGTCACCATGACGTAAAGCGGTATGACGGTGAACAGCGTCAGCAGGCACAGTCCTACACCGCGAACCCACTGGAACCAGCGTGGTTCACGCATTGCGACTCCTCCTCGAAGTCAGCATCAGATACCCGGCGGTGATGACGAGCAGGAACAACAGCAGCAGGGTCGACATGGCCGAGCCGAGGCCGAAGTTCCAGGTCAAAAACGAGTTCTGATAGATGTGGATCGATATGAGATTCGCCGACGAGGGAACCGCCTGGTCGAACAGCAGATAGGGAACGTTGAAGTCGTTGAACGTCCACAGAAACAGCACCAGGATCAACACCTGACTGACCGGCTGCAACATCGGCACAGTGATCGTGCGTATCTGCTGCCAGAGCCCGGCGCCGTCCACCGCGGCGGCGTCGTAGATGTCGGTCGGAATGGACTGCAGTCCCGCCATCAGGGCCAAGAAGGCGAACGGCCACAACCGCCATACCGCGGTCACCGTCAGGCTCAGGAACGCGTTGTTGCCCAGCAACCAGAAACGTTCGCCGCCCAGCCCCAGGTCGGACAACGTCGCGTTGACCATTCCGTCGCTGCGGTCGAGCATGAACTTCCAGATCATCACCGAGGTGTAGATCGGCAGTGCGTAGGGCACCAGGAACAGCCCGCGCAACAGGGTTCTGCCGGGGAAGGACCGCTGCAGGAACAGTGCCGCTGCCAGCCCCATCACCCAGGACACCCCAACGGTGATGACGGCGAAGGCGATGGTCACGGCGAAGGACTGGAACAGCTCGACCCCGGCGGCGCCGTGGAAATCCAGCGCGAAGCGGTAGTTCTGCAGTCCGGTGAACGGAGCGCTCATCCACTCGCGCAGGAAGAACTGGTTGAGCCGTAGAAAGCTCATCCAGAGCCCGCCGAGCATCGGCACGATGTGCACCAGCAACTCGAAGAAGAGCGCGGGTGCCAGCAGCAGGTACGGCACACTGCGTTTGCTGATCCAGGGACGTCTGGTTCGGGAACCGTTCGGCTCGGCACCGGAAGGCGGTGCCGTCGAAGCGGTGCTGGTCACCGTCATCGTGTCGAACCTCCGCCACTCCGCATCTTCTGCTGTGCCTCGTCCAGCGCCTCCGCGATGTCCTCGCGGCGCACCGAACGGTCGGTGCCCGCCCTGGCGAACAGATCACGCACCGCGGCTCCCACAGTGGTTTCGAACCGGTTCTCGTTGGGAATCATCGGAACTCGCTTCGAGGATTCGGCGAGTATTCGAGAGAAAGTTCGCAACGCGTCGGTGTTGAAAGCGGGATTGTCGTAGGCATCCGAGACCACGGGCAGGCTGCCGTACTTCTCGTTGAGGATGCTCTGCTCTTCGGCGCTGGTCAGAAACTTGACCAACTCGATCGCAGCGTCCTTGTTCTCGCTGTTGCGATACACCGCGATATTGGTTCCGGCGACGTGACTGCGGACCGCCTCTCCTCCCTCGGGCAACGGATCCGGAGTCGGGAGCGGGAAGACCCCCCACTCGCTGTCCTTCATCCCGGCGGCACGGATCGCGGCGATCGCGCTGTTCTGCGCCACCAGCATCCCCGCCTCACCGGTAGCGAAATTGCCCACCGCCTCGGTGGCCGAGCCGATCTCGGCGTCATCGGGGTTGACCACTTCGTGTTCGCTCATCAGCTCCACGTAGCGCTGCACCCCGGTGGCCATCTGCGGCGAGGCGAACGTCGCCCTGCCGTTCGAGTCGAACAGCTGAGCCCCCTCCTGGTTCCCGAGCATGAAGGCGAAGTGCGCGTTCTCGGTGTAGCTGGCACCTGCCAGCGTCATCCCCCATTGATCCTGGTTCGGCCGAGTGAGGTCGCGAGCGACGTCGACGAACTCCGACCAGTTCTCCGGGGGCTGCTCGATTCCCGCCTCACGGAACATCGCCTTGTTGTAGAAGACTCCGTAGGAAAGTCCGTACAACGGGACCGAGGACGGTGGCCTACCGGACATGCCGGTGGAGCTCATGCTGGTTTCCAGGAAACGGTCCCGTCCGCCCAACCGCTGCATCCGTTCTTCGGTGAACGGCACGAAGGCACCCGTCGCCTGCAACGAAGCCGCCCAGGTGTTTCCGAGGTTGACCACGTCCGGTCCCACTCCGGAAACAGCCGAACCCAGAATCTTGTTCAGTAGATCCCCCCAGCCGATCACCTCGACGTTCACCTCGATACCCGTACGGGCGGTGAACTTCTCGAACTCCTCGTTCAGAATCCTGCGGTCCTGTTGCGGACTGTTGCCCTGGTTGCTCGCCCAGTAGGTCAGGGTCCGCTCGTCGTCCTGCTCCCGGGCGCACCCCGACAACAGGCTCGAGGCCAGCACCAGGATGAGCACGATCACCCCGGATAACCTTCTATGCCGCATTACCACTCCTTGTCGCGGCGTCGACGGAGCCGGAAGCCACGCCCGGCGCGCGAAGCGCACGCCCGGACATCTCCCCCACCGGCTCACTCGTTCGTCTTGCTGGGAGCGCTCTCACTAGTCGTGAAAGACTGCTCGTGGACCCGCGGATTGTCAAGTAAGTCACACGAAAGCCGAGGGCAACATGCTGACACAGCAGCCACATCGGACAACACAAAGTGATCAACCACTGCCGCGGCCGGTTCGACACCACAAGGGAGTTCACATTCAGGGGTTTACGCAACGCGTTCGAGTCGCTACCTTGGGAGCGCTCCCAGTGATCTGGATCACCGAGTGGTTCCGGGTTCGGGAGGAGTGATTCGGCGTAGCTTTCCTCGCTGCGCTCAGTCGCCGGTGGCCGGGCCGCCAACCGGTCCCGGCAGAACCGAAAACGGCAAGGAGCATCTCGCATGCCATCCAACTCATTACCCGAACAGGGGCGCAGACCGACTTGGCGTCGCGTCGTACCGGGATTCCTCGCGTTGGCGATGACGGCGGCGGTTCCCATGCTGGCCCCGGCCTCGTCGGAGGCAGCTCCCGCCCATGTGGACAATCCCTTCGAGGGAGCCACCTCCTACGTGAATCCCGACTATGCCGAGAATGTCCAGTCCTCCATCGACCAGACCCAGGACGCCGACCTGAAAGCCAAGATGCAGCAGGTCAAGTCGTACCCCACCGCGGTGTGGCTCGACCGCATCGCGGCCATCGAGGGCGGCGAGGACAACGGTGGACGACTGAGTCTGCGCGAGCACCTCGACGAGGCCCTCGCGCAGCAGGGCTCCGGTCCGATCACGGCCTCGTTCGTCATCTACGACCTGCCGGGGCGCGACTGCTCGGCACTGGCCTCGAACGGCGAGTTGCCGCTGACGCAGCAAGGACTGCAGCGCTACAAGACCGACTACATCGACGCCATCACCGACGTGATGGACGACCCCAAGTACAACGACATCCGAATCACCACGGTGATCGAGCCCGACGGGCTGCCCAATCTGGTCACCAACCTGGACGATCCGGAATGTGCCGAGGCCAAGTCCAGCGGGATCCAGGTCGACGCCGTGCAGTACGCGCTGAACCAGCTGCACGACATTTCCAACGTCTACACCTACATGGATTTCGCGCATTCCGGCTGGCTGGGTTGGAACAACAATCTTACCCAGACGGTACAGCTCTACACCGACGTCGTGCAGAACACCGACGCGGGTTTCCAGAGCGTCGACGGTTTCGCGACCAACACCTCGAATTACACACCCACTGAGGAACCATTCCTGACCGATCCCAACGCTCAGGTGGGCGGGAACCAGGTCAGGTCCGGACAGTTCTACGAGTGGAATCCCAACTTCGATGAGTCCGATTTCGCCGCCAGCCTCCACGACCAGCTCGTCAGCAACGGTTGGCCCAGTAACGTCGGAACCATCATCGACACCGGCCGTAACGGCTGGGGCGGTTCGGAACGACCCGCCCAGGAGAGCTCCAGCACCAATCTGAACACCTACATCGAGGAATCGAAGGTGGACCGCCGTGCCCACCGCGGCCTGTGGTGCAACGTCAGCGGTGCCGGAATCGGCGTGCCTCCGCAGGCGGCCCCGTCCGGACATCCGAACGCGAACATCGACGCATTCGTGTGGACGAAACCGCCGGGCGAGTCCGACGGCAACAGCGAGGAGATCCCGAACGAAGAGGGCAAGCACGCCGATCCGATGTGCGACCCCGACTACGTCGCCCCCAACGCGGGTAACAACCCCACCGGCGCGCTGCCGAACTCACCTCTGGCGGGTCACTGGTTCCACGAGCAGTTCAAGATGCTGGTGCAGAACGCCCATCCGGAGATCAGCACCGCCGCTTCCCGATAGGGAACGAACTGAACGGAGCAACCACGACAATTTGATCCGGCTCGATTGACCCACCGCGCCGGGTAGATCAGCCGGAACCACTACCGTCCCGTCCGACCGAATTCGGGCGGGACGGTTTTTCACATATCGAACCGCCGAAACCAACAATGATCAAATTTTCCCGGCCCCCGGGGTCAAGCCGAAAATATTCCACCCCGACACCGAGAAAGCCGCCGACGAGAGCGAAAACCAAGATCGATCGCCACAGAGCACAAAATCACCTGATCGCACCATTTGTCCCCCCGGGGGTGCTCACTAAAATAAACAGCGGCCACAAAGAAAACCAAACGGGAGCAGAAATGCGATTACGAGGAAAAATGATCGCCCTCGGCGCCCTGGGCGCGGCGGTCGCACTCTTCGCCTCGACGATGAATCCCGGTGTGGCACAGGCACACGGCGGATTCACGTACCCGAAAACCAGGACCTACGCCTGCTATGTGAACGGGCTGGAAGGTGGCCAGGGTGGTGACCTCGCCCCCACCAACCCGGCCTGTGCCGAGGCGATCGAGCGCGGCGGCAAGACCGCGTTGTGGAACTGGTTCGGCAATCTGATCAGCGATGTGGGCGACAACCATCGCGAGCGGATTCCCGACGGGAAGCTGTGCGGTCCCACGGAGACCTTCGACGCCTACAACATGGCCCGTACGGACTGGCCGACCACCACGATGCCCGCCGGAGAGACGGTCACCCTGCGGTACAACGCCTGGGCCGCACACCCCGGGACCTGGTACCAGTACGTCACGAAGGACAGCTGGGACCCAAGCGAACCACTCGCCTGGTCAGACCTGGAACCCGAGCCCTTCAACACGGTCACCAACCCGCCGATCAACGGCAGCGGACCGCACGGGGACGAGTACACCTGGCAGGCCGAGCTACCGGACAAGAGTGGCAGGCACCTCATCTACTCGATCTGGCAGCGTTCGGACAGCCCGGAGGCCTTCTACAACTGCTCGGACGTGATCTTCGAGTGATCGTCACCTCGTGACTGCTCGGTCAACCGTGGTGACGGGACACGACGACCGTGGCCCGTTCGGTGTTCCCGTCACCACTTTGACGACGGACCGGTTACGCGGCTCGACGGGCCGCCGTGAGGCGGCGCTCGAGCTCGAGGACGGAATCCGAAGCATTCACCGGATCGGATAGGACTACGTTTCGATGTTCAACGGAAACAACCGCGGGCGACGTGCCGCGCTGGCACTCGCCGTGTCCGGGCTGGCACTGAGCTCGTTGAGCACGGGTGCGGCCGCCGCACAACCCGCCACCACCATGTGCGGCAAGTACGCCTCCACCCAGGTCGAAGGTGGACGCTACATCGTACAGAACAACGTGTGGGGCGCCGACACCCAGCAGTGCATCAACGTCGACGGCAGCTCGTTCACGGTGACCACGGCCAACCACGACAAGGCCACCAACGGCTCACCGGCGGGTTATCCCTCCATCTACGCCGGTTGCCACTACGGCAACTGCACCACGGGAACCGGACTGCCGGTACGCGCCGACCGAATGACCCATGCCACCACCAGCTGGGACATCACCACCCCCGAAACCGGAACCTACAACGCCGCCTACGATCTCTGGTTCGACCCGCAGCCGAGCAAGTCGGGACAGAACGCCGCCGAACTGATGATCTGGCTCGACCACCGCGGGGACATCCAGCCGATCGGATCACCAGTGGGCACCGTGACCATAGATGGCGCTCAGTGGGAGGTCTGGACCGGCAACGTCGGGTGGAACGTGATCAGCTACGTGCGGACGGAAACGACCGATTCGGTCGATCTCGATTTGACTGCCTTCAGCGCCGACGCGGTCGAACGAGGTTCGGTCGAACCGAGTTGGTACCTCAACAGTGTGCAGGCGGGATTCGAGCCGTGGGTCAACGGCACCGGCCTCGCCACGAACGATTTCTCGGTCAACGTCGGTTGATCCGACACTGACGAACGGGCGGGCACGGGCTCGTGCCCGCCCGTTTCGCTGCCGCGTGAACGAGCGACGCGAGCGGGAAGGCCCCGCACAGCGAGCCGAGCACCCCCGTGGGGGAGCTTCGGTCAGGCCGAACCGCGGCACACCAGCTCGGTCGGCAGGATCACCGGATCCAGGCTGCGCCCCGGCTCCTCCAGCTGCGTGATCAGCAATTTCGCCAACTCGGTTCCCATCCGCTGCACCGGCTGCGCGACACTGGTCATGGCCGGCTCGGTGTTGCGAGCCACGTCGGAATCGTCGAAACCGATCACCGCGACGTCCTCGGGCACGCGTTTACCCGCTTCGCGCAGCACTCGCATCGCGCCCGCTGCCATGAGGTCACTGGCAGCGAAGACGGCATCCACTTCGCTGTCACGTTCGAGCACGTCCCGCATGGCCTGCTCACCACTGGCCTGTCCGAAGTCGCCCTGCGCGACAACCCGCGTCACCCCGCGCCGCGACTTGAGAGCAGTCCGATATCCCGCCAACCGATCTATACCGGCGGCCATGTCCTGCGGACCGGCCAGGGTCGCGATACGCCGCCTGCCGGACTGGTAGAGGTACTCGGTGGCACTCTTCGCCCCCGCCAGGTTGTCGGCGTCGACGAACGGCACGGCGACCTCCGAGGAGAGCGGGCGGCCGTTCAATGCGACCGGTGCTCCCACTTCCACAAGCTTGCGCGGCAGGGGATCATCACCGTGCAGCGAAATCAGCACCGCACCGTCGACGTGGCCGTTGCCGACCAACTGCTCCACTCTGTCCCGTTGCCGGGCACCACTGGCCATCATCAGGTTGAGCTGCAGATTCGTCTTCGCCAGCTCCTGCCCGAGCCCACGCACGACTCCCGCGAAGAAAGGCTCGTCGAAAACCCGTGCCTCGGATTCCGAAACCACGAGCAGCACGGTGTCGGTCCGCCTGGTCACCAGGCTGCGTGCCGCGTGGTTGGGCACGTAACCGAGCTTGTCGATGGCATCCTGCACCGCGCGCAACGTGGTGGTGCTGACTTCGAGCGAGCCGTTGACCACTCGTGACACGGTGCCTCGCGACACGCCTGCCTCCGCGGCCACCTGTTCGAGCGTCGGCCGCCCCGTCGTCCGCACACGCCCAAGACTCGTCATACGGCCTCCAGCTCGCCCCACATATCCCCGTACCCCAGCCATAATACTGGGAACGCTCACGTAAGAAACGCATACGCTGACCTGATGATATTACACAGCGCTTCTGAACAGTGACGTTTGATTATCACGATCGTGTGGCATCGAGATGACGCACCCCGAGCGGAGAGTCGAGCGCCGGTGACGCGCGGGACGCACAGCGAGCCACGGCGAGCGTGCGCGAAATTTCGCTCACCGTTTATCACTCGTTGCCGATCGGAAATCACGACATGTTCGGATGCTTCCAGCATGACCGACCAACAGGAGGCACGCGGATGACGATCAAGAATGCCGCGAGAAATCCGGCCGAAGCCGAACAAGCTCTCACCGGTCGTTGGATCGACCACTGGGAACCGGAGGACGCCGGATTCTGGCATCGGACCGGAAAGCGGGTCGCCTGGCGCAACCTGTGGTTGTCGGTACTGGCCGAACACCTGGGATTCAACGTCTGGACGTTGATGAGCATAGTCGTGGTGAGCCTGGACGACGTCGGCTACGCGTTCACCGTGGGGCAGACGTTCTGGCTACTGATTCTGCCGAACCTGGTCGGGGCGGCGCTGCGCATTCCATACACCTTCGCCATACCACGATTCGGCGGCAGGGGATGGACAACCACGAGTGCTTCGCTGTTACTCGTTCCGTGCGCGATGCTCGCCGGTGCCGTCACCGCGGCGGGAACCCCCTACTGGTTCTTTCTCCTCACTGCCGCTGTCATGGGAGTGGGGGGCGGTAACTTCTCATCCTCGATGACCAACATCTCCTTCTTCTTCCCGGAAGACCGCAAGGGACTCGCGCTGGGAATCAACGCCGCGGGCGGCAACATCGGCGTGGCCGTGAGCCAGTTGCTCGTGCCGTTCGCGATCCACCTGGGCACCGGAGTCAACCTCTCCTACGCAGCCCTGATGTGGATGCCCGTGATCATCGTGTCATCGGCTTGTTCGTGGTTCTTCATGAACAGCCTGACGGCGGCCAAACCGGACAACACCTCCTACCGGGCAGCACTGACCAGCAAGCACACTCCGGTGATGGCACTGCTCTACGTCGGAACGTTCGGATCCTTCATCGGTTTCTCGTTCGCTTTTCCATCACTTATCGGGATCGCTTTCAGCGATTTCTCGCAATTCGCCGGTATCGCATTCCTCGGAGCTCTTATCGGCTCGATCGCACGACCGATCGGTGGCTGGTTGTCCGACAGGATGGGCGGGGCTCGGATAACGTTGTGGAACTTCGTGGGACTGACCCTGGGAACAATGGGGGTACTTCTCGGCGTCCGAGCCGACAGCTTCGCGCTGTTCTTCGGTTCGTTCGTGCTCCTGTTCGTGTTCACCGGCATAGGAAATGGTTCCACCTATCGCATGATTCCGTTGATATTTCGGACCGAGACGAACGAACGGGTGGCGAGAACCGGCGAGGACATGGAGGGCGCGCAGAAAGCGGCCAAGCGCCAGGCCGGCGCGGTCGTGGGGATCGTGGGCTCGGTCGGCGCTTTCGGCGGTGTCCTCATCAACCTGGTTTTCAAGTTCTCGTTGCAGGTTGGCGGAACGCTGATCCCGGCACTGCTCGCGATTCTCGTGTTCTTCCTGGCATGCGTTCTCGTCACCTGGTGGTTCTACGTGCGGAGCACTTTCGCCATCGAACGGGCCCCCAACCTCTCCTACGCCCACATCTGATCGGAGTTTTCCGGTCGGGTTGTCAGGTTGCTCCCTGGGCGGAACCTCCCGCCGGCTCTCGCTCCGGGTGACCCGACATCGGGCAACGCCCCACCGCGAGAACTCCGTAACAGGCAGGAAACCACTTCGAACCAAGCACGACATCAGCGAGTACGAGCATGGGTGAACAGCAGCCGACCGGGGAGGCGCACGTAGGCGCACCGCCAACAGCACCGCGCGGCTCCTCCTCGACAGCCACGTGAGCGCGAACCGAGCGCGGGATGACAGCACAACGACAGGAAACAACACGGCGGGCAGGGCCACTGACCGGTTTCACCGTGGGGGTGACCGCGGCGAGACGAGCCGAGGAACTGACCACCATGCTGCGCCGACGAGGCGCGGAGGTGCAGCACGCTCCCGCCATCCGCATCCTTCCGCTGGCCGATGACCGGGAACTGTTCGAGGCGAGCCGGAACCTGGCGGACCGACCGGTGGACAAGGTCGTGGTCACCACGGGTATCGGATTCCGCGGCTGGTTGGAAGCCGCGGAGGGCTGGGGACTGGCACCGGACCTGTCCCGACATCTGCGGGAGGCCAGGTTGCTCACCAGAGGGCCGAAGTCCACCGGAGCATTGCGGGCCGCCGGTTTTCACGAGGCGTGGTGCCCCGACTCGGAAAGCAACTCGGAAATACTGCACGGACTGCTCACGGAAGGGGTACGCGGACAACGGATCGCGGTACAGCTGCACGGTCGGCGGATGCCGGAGTTCACCGAGCAGTTGCGTGCGGCGGGGGCGGAGGTCATCGAGCTACCGGTGTATCGGTGGGCGGCGCCACTGGACACCACCCCGCTCGACGGTCTGGTGGAGGCCGCGATGAACCGGCGTATCGACGCACTCGCCTTCACCAGCGCCCCCGCCGTGACCAGCCTGTTGGAACTGGCCAGGCACACCGGACGATGGGAAGGGTTGCTCACGGCGTTCCGGGAACACGTTGTGGCGGCCTGCGTGGGTCCGGTTTGCGCACGCCCGCTGCGGGAGATCGATGTGGCGGTGACGTTCCCGGAACGGGCCAGACTCGGATCATTGGTGCGTTCGATTTCGCACTCCCTGCCACAGCGGGGCAAATACCTACGAATCGGCGGCCGGGAGATAGAACTACGCGGGCAGGGGGTGCTCGTCGACGGCGAGCTACGCTCCGTGTCGCCGGTCCCGATGGCGCTGTTGCGCAAACTCGCCGAACGCCCGGGGAGAGTGGTGGCTCGCGAGGAACTGGTGGCGGCGCTGCCGAACGGGGGCGAGAAACACGCCGTCGAGACGGCGATCGGCAGGTTGCGAACCGCGCTGGGAGCAAAACGACTGGTGCAGACCGTGGTCAAACGGGGCTACCGGCTCGGGATGGACCACTCGGAGATGCTCGGGTCACGCCCCTCGTCCTGAAACGGGGATCGCGCCACCTCGGTTCGGTAGGGCACGGCCACCGCTCGGGAATGGGCGGACCGAATCGTCGCGACCGGGGCCTCGGAGCGGATCGAGCTCGCGGAGCGGTGGGAGGCACGGGGCTGGTTCACGGGTACCGAAGCTTCCCACCGAGTCGTCCGGATACTCGAACCCGGTGCACCGGAGGCACCGAGGCGACCGAAAAGCGGGAACAGCTCCACAGTAGATACGGGAACGAAGATCACCCCAATTGATCCATTCGTTACTGCGAACGGAGCAATCAACACCACTGAACGACGGACAAACTTTGTTCTCAACACAGCAAAAGTTCGTTCAAAATCGGCACTAGTATTGCCACATCCCGCTGAACGTGATTAACGTCTCACCTCGCCCGGTGAGCAATTCGGACACGGGAGGAGAAACGGTGCCGCGTATCGCATCACGCCCGGAAAACCCCCAGCAGGGAAGACTGCTGCGGCTGCTGCGGGACAGTGGCCCGCACTCCCGAGCGGAGCTGGGCGAGGCACTCAAACTCTCGCGGTCGAAACTGGCCCACGAGGTGGATCGCCTCACGGAGCTGGAATTCGTCGAGCGGGGCGGGTTCGCCGCTTCCCGGGGCGGACGCCGTTCCTCGATCGTCCGACTGTCGAAACACCTGCGGTTCGTCGGTGTGGATATCGGTGCGACCTCCGTCGATGTCGCCGTCACCGACGGACAGCTCGATGTTCTCGGGCACAGCAGCGCAGAGATCGGAGTCCATAACGGCCCCGACACCGTGTTGGACACCGCACTGGACCTGCTGAGCAAGCTACGAGCGGACGGCACCGCACCGGACATCCACGGTGCCGGTGTCGGCATCCCCGGACCGGTGAGTTTCCGCGACGGAGCTCCGGTAGCCCCACCGATCATGCCGGGGTGGGATCAGTACCCGGTGCGCGAGACGATGAGCCAGGCGCTCGGTGTGCCGGTACAGGTGGACAACGACGTCAATCTGATGGCTCTCGGTGAACTGCACGCGGGCGTGGCGCGCTCCGTCGACGACTTCCTGCTGGTCAAGATAGGCACCGGTATCGGTTGCGGCATCGTCGTCGGTGGCGAGCTGCATCGAGGTGTGTCGGGCAGCGCGGGCGACATCGGTCATATCCAGATCGAGGAGAACGGTCCGCCCTGCGCCTGCGGAAACAGTGGCTGCCTGGAGGCCTACGCGAGCGGCACAGCGCTGGCCCGGGACGCGATGGCCGCCGCGCGGGCCGGTAGTTCCCCACGGTTGGCCGAGCTGTTCGAGAAGTCGGGGGCACTCTCCGCCGCCGACGTCACCGACGCCGTCTCGGTGGGTGATCCCGTAGCGGTACAACTGCTGCGCAGTGGCGGGCACCGCGTGGGGCAGGTGCTGGCCAGCCTGGTCAGCTTTTTCAATCCCGGGCTGGTGGTGGTGGCGGGTGGTGTGGCGGGCGCGGGCCACTCCCTGCTGGCCGAGATGCGCAGCGCTGTCTATCGCAGGTCGTTACCGCTGGCCACCGGCAATCTCCCGATCGTGCTGTCCGAACTGGCCGCGGCGGCCGGAGTGGTCGGCGGGGCCAGGTTGATCAGCGACCAGGTCCTGTCCGTACCGCGTGGCATCGAGGAACGTTAGGGGCACCGTGACCATGATCAGCTACACCAAGTGTTGTGCGCCACCTCCCGCCGGAATCGTCTCTCGATTCGGCGAGACCACATGCCTCCCCGACACGCGACGGTTCGAGGAGTCCAGCTGATGAGTACGACCCTGCTTCAAATGCGCGGAATCGTGAAAACGTTTCCCGGCGTGCGTGCGCTGGACGGGGTGGACCTCGAGGTGCGAACCGGCGAGGTGCACTGCCTGCTCGGACAGAACGGCGCGGGCAAATCGACGTTGATCAAAGTGCTCGCGGGGGCACAACGTCCCGATGAGGGAACCATCGAGTGGGATGGCAACGCGGTCTCACCACGGAGTCCCGCCGCGGCGATGAAGCTCGGCATCGCCACGATCTACCAGGAACTGGACCTGGTCGACGGCCTGTCGATCGCCGAGAACATCTTTCTCGGTCACGAGCCGACCACTGTCGGCTTCGCACGCCGCACCGAGATGCGGCGAAACGCTCGGCGGCTACTCGAAAGACTGGGGCACGGCGAGATCGATCCCGCACGAGAGGTCGGCGAGCTGTCATCGGCGAGCAAACAACTCGTCAGCATGGCACGCGCACTCTCACTCAATGCGAGGTTGATCGTCATGGACGAGCCGTCGGCCGTGCTCGCCCACGACGAGATCTCGGGTCTGTTCCGGGTGATCGAGGAGCTCACCAGGCAGGGAATCGCGATCGTCTACATCTCGCACCGGCTGGACGAGATCCGTGAGATCGGCGACCGCATCACCGTGCTCAAGGACGGCCGGACCGTGGCCGAGGCTCTCCCCGCGGCCAGTACCTCGACGGAGCGGGTCGTGTCGCTGATGACGGGGCGGAGCATGGTCTCCGCCTTCCCGGAACGTAACTTCGGGAGCGCTCCAGAAGGACAGCACGAACTGCTCCGGGTCGCGGAGTTGAGTCGCACCGGCGAATTCGAGGACGTCTCGTTCACGGTGCGAGGTGGCGAGATCGTGGGAATAGCCGGACTCGTGGGGTCGGGCCGTTCGGAGATTCTGCAGACCGTCTACGGGGCGCGCAAACCCCGCACCGGAAAGGTGGAACTCGACGGTGGGCGTCTTCCACCAGGCAATGTGCGAGCCGCCGTACGCGGCGGGATGGGGCTGGCCCCGGAGGAGCGCAAGAGTCAGGCCCTGGTTCCGTACGAGTCGATCGCGCACAACGTCTCGCTGGCCGCCCTGGGGCGTTACGCCCGGCTGGGGTGGGTGAACAGAACCGGGGAACAAGCCGCTGCCGAGGAAGTAACCACCGCGTTGCGCCTGCAACCACCGGACACGAAACAACCGGTGCGGGTGTTGTCCGGGGGGAACCAGCAAAAAGCCGTAGTGGCTCGATGGTTACTGACCGACTGCAGGGTGCTGTTGCTGGACGAACCCACCCGAGGTGTCGACGTGGGCGCCAAGGCCGAGATCTACGCGTTGGTGCGTGAGCTGGCCGACTCCGGAGTCGGGGTGCTGTTGGTTTCCAGTGAGATACCGGAGGTTCTCGGTCTTTCGGATCGCGTCCTGGTGCTTCGCGAGGGACGAATCGTTCGGGAATCCCCCGCGGACGAGATCGACGAGGCCGAAGTGCTCGATCTGTTCATCGAAGGGAGTGCCGCGTGACGGAGCAATCGCAGACCGACACGGTGCCGACGTCGGAATCACGGTCCGCCACTGCCGCGACGCCGAGAACACGAAACGCTCGGGCGAGGTTCTCGGACGGTAATCAGCGGCAGATTCTCGGGCTGTTGGCAGTACTGGTGATTCTGATCGCGGTGGGCAGCTTCACCACGGACAGCTTCTTCGAGGTATCCAATCTGGTGCTGCTGCTGAGTCAGGCCTCGATCATCGGCGTGCTGTCGATCGGGATGACCTTCGTGATCATCAGCGGTGGTATCGACCTGTCGGTGGGCGCGATCATCGCCCTGGCCTCGGTGTGGGCCACCACGGGAGCCACCCAGGAGTTCGGACTGTGGGGGATGCTGTTCACCGCGGTCGTCGTGGCCGGCGCTTGTGGCCTCATCAACGGTGTGTTGATCGCCTACGGCGGTCTCGTGTCACTGATCGTGACGATCGCGGGGCTGGCCAGTTACCGCGGCATGGCCACCCTCATCTCGGGAGGACAGCCGCAGGTCGTGCGAGTGGACGGATTCGGTGCCATAGCCACGACGGAGTTCCTGGGCATCCCGCTGCTCGTCTACATGTTCGCCACCACCGTGATCCTCGGATGGTTACTGCTGAACCGGACGACGTTCGGGAGGCACGTGTTCGCCGTCGGTGGTAACGCCGAGGCAGCCAGGCTCGCGGGCATCGATGTGCGTCGAACTCGCACGATCGTGTTCGTGCTGTCCGGCTTGTGCTGCGCCGTCGCGGCGATCATGCTCACGGCCCGCACCGCCACCGGAGCCAGCACCCACGGCAACCTCTACGAACTCGACGCCATCGCGGCGGTGATTCTCGGCGGCACGCTGCTTTCCGGTGGCCGCGGGACACTGATCGGGTCGATTCTGGGTGTGGTCGTGTTCACCACCGTCAACAACATCTTCGTGCTGAACAATCTGTCCACGCCGATCCAGCAGATAGCCAAGGGCGTGATCATCGTGATCGCCGTGCTGCTGCAACGCCGTGCCAACAAGGAATCGGCCGGCTGAGGCAGGAGGGACTCCGCACGAAACCGTGCAGTACCCCGTCCGTCGAAGGAGTATCGAAATGTCGAAGTGGGACAGTTCAGCGACGCAACGCCGCCGCTTCCTGATGGGAGGAGCCGCCGTGGGCGCGGGCGCGCTGCTCACCGCCTGCACCGGAAGCGGCAGCGGCGAGTCCGATGGCGCCAACCAGCTCGTCGGCCAACAGCAGGGCGACAACTCACAACCGGGTGAAACCGTCACGATCGGACTGTCCATTCCCTCCGACGATCATGGCTGGATGGGTGCCATCGGTGAGAACGCGATCGCCCAGGCCGAGAGCTTCGAGGACGTCAAGCTGGAGGCCACGGAAGGCACCAACGATGTGAATCGTCAGATATCACAGGTCAAGACGCTGATCAACAAAAAGGTCGATGTACTGGCGATCCTGCCGTTCAACGGTGAGTCGCTGACCCAGGTGGCCGAACAGGCGATGCGGGCGAACATCCCGGTGGTCAACATCGACCGTGTCTTCGCGTCGAAGCTGGCCTATCGCACCTGGGTCGGCGGGGACAACTACGGCATGGGGGTCAACGCGGCCAACTTCATCGCCGACCGTCTCGAGCAGCAGGGGGTGGAGAACCCGGTGATCGTCGAGATCGCGGGTATCGACAACCTGGAGCTGACCCGTGAGCGCAGCAGAGGGTTCGCGGAAGCGCTCAAGTCGCGGGGATTGAGTGTGACGATGAGTCAGAGCGCCGAGTTCACCCCGCAGTCCGGTCGCCAGGTCATGGGAAACGTGTTGCAGGCCAGGGACAACATAGACGCGGTCTGGAACCACGACGACAACCAAGGGGTCGGGGTGCTGGCCGCGATCGAGCAGGCCAACCGGGGCGACGAGTTCTTCATGGTGGGCGGCGCCGGTTCGAAGGTGATGATGGAACACATCAAGGCGGGTGACGGCCCCATGGCCGCCACCGTGTTGTACCCACCGACCATGTCCGCTTCGGCCGTCAACATGGCCAGGCTCCTCGCACAGCAGCGCAGCGTGTCCGGGCTGGTGGAACGTGCCGTACCCAGTGAGATCACGCTGCACTCGGCGACCGTGAGCAAGGACAACGTCGACGAGTACCTGAAAACGGCGTTCTGAGCGAGCCGAGGACAGCCGCGCAACGGACACGCCTTCCGGGCAACCGGCGAGGAGGTGCTCCTCGCGCGGCGGGACGAGCCACTACACAGAAAGGTGACCGTGACCGATGACGGAAAACGACCGACTGGGCGTCGGGATGGTGGGTTATTCGTTCATGGGAGCGGCCCACTCGCAGGCCTGGCGTACCGTCGGCCGGGTCTTCGACACGCGCGTCCGACCAGTGATGGCCGCGTTGTGCGGGCGCCGAGCGGACAACACGACAGCAGCCGCCGAACGCCTCGGCTGGGCCGCGATCGAAACCGACTGGGAAAAACTGATCGAACGTCGGGACGTGGCACTGGTCGACATCTGTACTCCCGGTGACACCCATCCCGAGATAGCGATCGCCGCGCTGGAAGCGGGCAAACACGTGCTCTGCGAAAAACCGCTGGCGAACTCCGTGACGGAGGCGAGCGCTATGACCGAGGCCGCTCGAAAAGCGCGGGAACGCGGTGTACGCAGCATGGTGGGGTTCAACTACCGCAGGGTTCCGGCACTGGCCCTGGCTCGGCGGATGGTGGCCGAGGGTCGAATCGGCACGATTCGACATGTACGCGCCCAGTACCTGCAGGACTTCATCGTGGACCCGGAAACTCCCATGATGTGGCGCCTCGATCGGGAGCGGGCCGGCTCGGGAGCTCTGGGGGACATCGGTGCCCACATTGTCGACCTGACCCGGTTCGTCACCGGGCAGGACATCACCGGGGTTTCCGGAATCACGCAGACCTTCGTTCCCGAACGTCCGCTCGACGACGGCAGCGGCGCCTACGGAGAGGTCACCGTGGACGACGCGGCGGCGTTCCTGGCGCGGCTGGACGGCGGTGGAATGGCCACCTTCGAGGCCACCCGGTTCGCGACCGGGCGCAAGAACGCCATGCGGCTGGAACTCAACGGCTCCGCGGGCAGTCTGGCCTTCGACTTCGAGTCGATGAACGAGCTGCTGTTCCACGACCACACCGAGGACGACTCCACAGCCGGTTTCCGCAGGATACTGGCCACCGAACCGGACCACCCCTATATGCACGCGTGGTGGCCACCGGGTCACGGACTCGGATACGAGCACACCTTCACGCACCAGATGCGGGACCTGCTCGAAGCAGTTGGCGCCGACGGCGATCCCGAGCCCTCGTTCGCCGACGGCCTCGCGGTGCAACACGTACTGGCGGCCGTCGAGCACAGCTCGAACAATCAGAGTGTTTGGACGGAGGTCCCCCGACAGAACGCGTTGTGAATCACCTTCGAGCACGAAAGGATCGATCATGCGGGAGTTCACGAACAACGACAGGCGTACTTTTCTCCGCGGTGCGGGTGCGGCGGCATTGGCTGCGGGGGCCTCGGTGGTGGGAGCGCGAACGGCGCTCGCGGGAACGGAGTGGGGCCACGGGCCGCACATACCGCGGAGCAAAATCGGAATCCAGCTCTACACCCTGCGCGACATGATGAGCGAGTCGGTGGCCGACACTCTCTCGTTCCTGTCCGAGGTCGGCTACTCGGAGGTGGAGTTCGCCGGACTGTACGACCACACAGCGGAACAAACGCGTGATCTGCTGCGGGAGCTGCGGCTCCGGACCCCCGCCGCTCACGAGGACATCCCCACCGAACGGGACCAGCTGGAACAGCTGCTGCACCGAGCCCGGGTCCTGGGGCAACGCTGGATCGTCCTTCCCTGGTTCTCCGCCGATGACCTGGCCTCGTACCACCGGCTGGCCGAACGGCTGAACTGGGCCGGTGATCTGGCACGTAGGCACGGCGTCCGGATCGGGTACCACAACCACGCCCACGAGTTCGAGACCTTGGAAGGCAAACGTCCGTACGACGTCCTGCTGGAGGAGACCGACCGGCATCTGGTCGACTTCGAAGTGGACCTCTACTGGGTGGTCAAGGCGGGCGTCGATCCCTTGGAACTGTTCGAACGAGCACCCCGCAGATTTCCACTCGCACACATCAAGGGAATGGCCCCGGACGGTTCGTTCGCCGACCTGGGTGAGGGGGTCATCGACTACGAACGCATTCTGGCGGAGCGAACACGCGCCGGAATTCGTCACTTCTTCGTGGAACGTGACGACCAGCCACACCCGAGGGAAACCGCGAGGGAGGGATACCACTACCTTCGGCGTCTCGGATGCTGAGCATGCTCCGAGATTTCGATCGACCCCTCGATCGAGTTGTCCCGTCGGATCCGTCATCTTCGTGAAGCCGGTCAACCGGGTTCCCCGCTTCCAGCGGCAGTCCGGCGTCTCCCCGAGGCGAAAATCGGGAATCGACCGTAGCGGAAATGACGTGTCCGGGAAAGAGATTCTGTCGCGCAACCAGTATTCGAAATTGAATCAGCATGCTGTCTACAGAGGGAGACACCGTGCCACCGTTATTACGTAGAGCGTTAGCGGCGACATTCAGCACCATACTTCTCGTCGGAACCATGATCGCGTTCGGCGCGCCAGCCGCCGCACGGTCCGACGACTCCACGACCGCCACGAACAACACCGACTCCGCGGCGGATGTCACCCCGAAGCACCAGGAGTTCAACGTACTGGTCTTCTCGAAGACCGCCGGTTACCGACACGGTTCCATCCCGGCAGGCATCGAGGCGGTGAAACAGCTCGGCAACGAGCACCACTTCGGAGTGACCGCCACCGAGGACGCCTCGGCGTTCACCTACGACAACCTCAAGCAGTACGAGGCGGTCGTGTGGTTGTCCACCACCGGGGACGTGCTCAACGCGACGCAACAGGCGGCCTTCGAGAAGTACATCAACAACGGCGGCGGCTACGCCGGTGTGCACGCGGCGGCGGACACGGAGTACGACTGGTCGTTCTACGGCGACCTCGTCGGAGCCTACTTCGACTCCCACCCGGCCGTGCAGGAAGCCACCGTCGACGTCACCGACTCCGAGCACCCCTCGACGTCATCGTTGCCGCAGAAGTGGACTCGCACCGACGAGTGGTACAACTACTCGCCCAATCCCCGCGAGAACGTGCACGTGTTGAGCACGCTGGACGAATCCACCTACGACGGCGGCTCGATGGGCGAGGACCACCCGATCAGCTGGTGCCAGCCCTATCAGGGTGGCCGTTCCTGGTACACGGGAATGGGACACACCGCCGAGTCCTTCTCGAACCAGAACTTCCTGGACCATCTCGCGGGCGGCATCCGAACCGCGGCGGGCGCTGTCTCGGCCGATTGCGGCGAGTCCGCATCGGCGGGGACTCTCAACCAGGTGACACTGGCGAAAACGGCCGACGAGGTCGGTGAGCCCATGGGCATGGCGGTACTGCCGAACGGCGATGTGCTGCACAGCGAGCGTCAGGGCACGCTGTACTACACCACCGCGTCCGGAAACACCGAAGTGGCTGCCGATATCCCCGTCTACACCCACGACGAGGAGGGACTGCAGTCGCTGGAGATCGATCCGAACTTCGAGCAGAACCGATGGGTCTATCTCTACTACGCACCTCCGTTGAACACCCCCGCTGGGGATGCCCCCGCGACTGCCGACGATCCGGCGACGTTCGAGGAGTGGCAGGGCTACAACCAGCTCTCGCGCTTCAAGCTCGCTCAGGACGGCACCCTCGACATGAGCAGCGAGCAGCAGATCATGCGGGTGGACGCCACCCGCGGTATGTGCTGCCACGTGGGTGGGGACATCGCCTTCGGCCCCGAGGGGTCGCTGTATCTGTCCACCGGGGACGACTCGAACCCCTTCCAGTCGAGTGGGTACACCCCGATCGACGAACGCGAAAACCGCAACCCGGCCTTCGACGCGCAGCGCACCTCGGGCAACACCAATGACCTGCGCGGCAAGGTACTACGGATCGACGTCGCCTCGGACGGTTCCTACAGGGTCCCGCAGGACAATCTGTTCGCCGGCGACAACAGTGACAAGACCCGCGACGAGATCTACGCGATGGGTTTCCGCAACCCTTACCGGATCTCGGTCGACCAGCAGACCGGCACGGTCTATGTGGGCAACTACGGTCCGGACGCCGCAACCGCCGATCCGCAACGCGGCCCTGCGGGCATCGTGGAGTACGAACGGGTCACCGAGCCCGGTAACCACGGTTGGCCGTACTGCGTGGGCGACAACAAGGCCTACCACGACTACGACTTCGCCACCGGTAACTCCAGCGGCGAGTTCGACTGCGCCAATCCGGTCAACGACTCCCCCAACAACGACGGGCTCACGCAGCTGCCCACCGCGAAGCCCGCGTGGTTGCCCTACAACGACGGCTCGGTTCCCGAACTCGGTTCGGGCAGCGAGTCGCCCATGGGAGGTCCGGTCTACCACTACGACGCCGACAGCCCGTCCACCACGAAACTGCCTGCCTCCTACGACGGCAAGTTCTTCGCCTACGAGTGGGGACGCGGCTGGATCAAGACGATCACTCCCGACTCGAACGGGCAGCCGTCACAGATCGAGGACTTCTTTCCCTCGATGACGCTGACCCGTCCGATGGACATCGAGTTCGGTCCGAACGGATCGCTGTACGTACTCGACTACGGCAGTGGTTACTTCGGCGGTGCCGAGGACTCGGCCGTGTACCGGATCGACTACACCCGCGACGGACGAGCCCCCACAGCACAGATCTCGGCCGAACCGACGAACGGGCAAGCCCCGTTGGAGGTCGACTTCTCGTCGCGAGGATCCTCGGATCCCGACCAGGGTGACTCGCTGAGCTACGCGTGGGACTTCGACGGTGACGGGCAGACCGACAGCACCGAGGCCGACCCCACGCACACCTACACCTCGGACGGCGAGCACACCGCCACGTTGACCGTAACCGATCAGACCGGCAAGACCGGCTCGGCCAGTGAGACGGTGGTGGTGGGCAACACCGCTCCCAGCGTGACGTTCCAGCGACCGGCCGCGGGCAAGGTGTTCGAGTTCGGGGACACGATCAACTACCAGGTCTCGGTCACCGATCCGGACGGCACGGCGGTCGACTGCTCGAAGGTGCACGTGGAATACATCCTGGGTCATTCCACGGGCAATGACTCCCACGGGCACCCGTTGAGCGAGGCCAACGGCTGCAGCGGGACCATCGAAACCTCCAACACGGACGGGCATCAGGGCGCCGACATCTACGGTGTGCTCAACGCCAGCTACACCGACACCTCGCCCACCGAGCAGGCGCCTGCCCTGAGCGGTTCCGCCGAGATCATCATGCAGCCCGCGAGCAAGCAGGCGGAGTTCTTCGACGACAGCAACGGAGTGCAGGTCGTGGAGGACAGTGCGGGTGCCGAAGCCGGTGCCAGGGTCGGACACATCCAGTCGGGTGACTGGACTTCGTTCACTCCGTACAACCTCGGTGGGATCCGATCAGCCACCTTCCGCGTCTCCTCGGGCGGTCCGGGCGGCACGATCGAGGTGCGCTCCGGCGCCCCGGACGGTCCGGTGGTGGCCACCACCGATGTGCCCAACACCGGCGGTTGGGGCACCTACACCGAGGTGGGCCCCGTGCCGGTGAGCGATCCGGGTGGTTCGGACGAGCTGTTCCTGGTGTTCACGGGCAACGGTTCGGGCGGACTGTTCGACGTGGACTCGATGCACCTCGATCGCACGGGAATTTCGCCCGCCTGTGAAGCGGTAGAACCCGAACAGGGTTACACCAGTCTGTTCGACGGCACCGCGGCCAGCATGAACGGTTGGGAACAGGCGGGGCCCGGCGGATTCGAGCACACCTCGGACTGCACGCTGCGTTCGACCGGCGGCATGGGCCTGTACTGGCTGGGCGACCGAAAGTTCGAGGCCCCCTACTCGCTGAAGTTGGACTGGAAACTCTCCGACCAGGACAATTCCGGGGTGTTCGTCGGATTCCCCGATCCGGGCAACGATCCGTGGGCAGCCGTCAACAGCGGTGAGGAGATCCAGATAGATCCCACCGACGCCCCGGCGAACCAGACGGGGGCGATCTACGACGAACAGGCTCCCGACCAGGAGAAACGCGACGCCGCGTTGAACCCGGCCGGCGAGTGGAACACCTACGAGATCGTCGTGACCGAACAGTCGATCACGGTCCACCTCAACGGTACCCGGATCACCCACTGGGTCGACGACGACCAGAACGTCGACCTGAGCAACGGTCACATCGGGCTGCAGAACCACGGGGACGAGGACACGGTCGCCTTCCGCAACGTCCGCGTCGACGAGAGCATCGACGTGACCGCGCCGAAGGTCTCCGCGGTGCCCTCCCCCGCCGAGCCCAACGGCGATCCGCACGGCGAGTACGCGGGAACCTACAACACTCCCGTGAGCGTCACCCTGGATTCCTCGGACAGCGGGGCCGGAGTGGCGACCGTGGAGTACCGCGTGGACGAGAAGGGCTGGACGGACTACGCGGAACCGGTGACCGTGCGAGGTGCGGGAAACCACACCGTGCGGTACCGGGCCACGGACAAGGCGGGCAACACCTCGAAGGTGGGCACGTTCACCTTCGAGATCAAACCCGACTCCTGTCCTGGTTCGGATCTGCGGAAAACCGTGGTGATCGGCTCCGACGACACCGGTGTGGTCAACCGGGACTCCGGGAACGGTTGCACGATCAACGACCTGATCGACGAACAGGCGGGCTACGGCAATCACGGGCAGTTCGTGTCCCACGTGGATCGGGTGACCAACGATCTGCTCGCGGCCGGTGTCATCTCCGGACGTGACAAGGGTCGGATCATGAGCGCCGCCGGGCGTTCCGACATCGGCAAGTGAGTCCCGGTCCCGGTTCCGCCCCGCGCGGAACCGGGACCGTGCCACCTGGCGAGTTCCGCCGCCGGACGGATGCTGCCGCACCCGTCCGGCGGTCGGGGCGTGCCGAACGGATCGAGGCGAACGAGGAGGGCCGTCCTTTGACGAGTCCCGACAGCGACGAACGTACCGGCGTCTGGCTCATCGGTGCCCGGGGATCGGTAGCGACCACGGCGATCACGGGAGCGGCGGCATTGCGCGACCGGCTGATTCCCCCCACCGGTTGCGTCACCGAATCACCGGAACTCATGGACCCAGCGATGCCCGGCTTCGACCGACTCGTGTTCGCCGGGCACGACATAACCGACACTCCGTTGCCGAAGCGGGCCGAACAGCTCGAGGCGGGAGGAGTGCTGCCGCGTGGACTTCGCGAGCTGGTTCACACCGATCTCGCGGCCGTGGACAACCGGATCCGGCCTGGTATCGGTGCCGCGGAAACGCCTCACGATCAACTGGAAGCGGTCGAACGGCTGACCGAACAGCTGTGTTCCTTCCGGGAGTTGTACGCGCTGTCCCGCGTCGTGGTGCTCAATGTGGCCGCCACCGAAGCGCACCCACCGCCCCGGCGTGAACACGCCGACCTCGAGGATCTGGAGAACTGTCTGCGGCGTCCCGATCCGTCCGAAGGAGCAGGACCACTGCCACCGAGCTCGCTCTACGCCTACGCGGCCCTACGAGCGGGCTGTTCCTACGCCGACTTCACACCCTCCGTCGGAGCCCGGTTACCAGCGCTGGATCAACTGGCCGCAGAACAGCGGGTGCCCTACGCGGGCAGCGACGGCAAAACCGGTGAGACGCTGGTCAAGAGCGCGCTGCTGCCGATGTTCTCCAGCCGTGCGCTACACGTCCGTTCCTGGTCCGGTACCAACCTGCTCGGCGGTGGCGACGGCCGCAACCTCGCCGATCCGCACAACGTGACCAGCAAAACAACCTCGAAACAACGTGCCATCGACGAGTCGCTGGGGCATCCGGTCGACGGGGAGGTGCACATCGACTACGTCCCCGCCCTCGGCGAATGGAAAACCGCATGGGACCACATCTCCTTCGAGGGCTTTCTCGGCAACGCCATGAGCATGCAGTTCACCTGGCAGGGCTGCGACTCCGCCCTGGCGGCACCTCTCGTACTCGATCTGGCCAGACTGCTGGCCCGGGCCCACGAGCGCAGGCACTCCGGTCCGCTTCCCCAGCTCGGTTTCTTCTTCAAGGATCCGGTGGCCTCGGAGGAGCACCGGTTGGTGGCCCAGTTCGAAACGCTGCGTTCCTTCGTCGAACAGCTCAAGGAGGGATGACAGTGCGAATCCGGACACTGGTGGAACTCGTACGCGCTCCGGCCGCGCTGTCGGTGCCCGGCGACGTGGCGGCCGGATCCGCCGCGCGGCACTCGTCCCGACCGACGACGATGCTGATGTTGTCCTCGTGCTGGCTGTACTGGGCGGGCATGGCGCTCAACGACTACGCCGACCGGGAGGTGGACGCGGCTGAGCGACCGGCGAGACCGATTCCTTCCGGCCGGGTTCCGCCCGGACTCGCGTTGGGCCTGGCGATCTCGTTCACCGGCCTGGCCACGACGATCACCGCGCTCTCCCACGGCAGGCGGGCTCTGCGCGTCACCGTACCGCTGGCGGGCACGGTCTGGGCCTACAACCTGGGATTGAAACGAACTCCGGCCGGGCCCGCCACTATGGCCGCCGCGCGCTTTCTCGACGTGCTGCACGGCGCCGGACCTGGTGGTTTCCGCAACGCGGCACCAGCGGCCGCGGCCATCGGTGCGCACACCTTCGGCGTGAGCACGGTGGGGCGTGACGAGGTCACCGGAGCGCCCCGCCGGGTTCCTGGGGTCGCGCTGACGGTGACGACCACGATCGTCTCGGCGCTTCTCACCCGAGCGATCCGGATGACCGTGGGGGGCCACGGGCCGGAATCGTGGCGCCGCTTCGCCGGAGCCACGACGTCGGCGGCGCTGGCCGTCTACGCGAGCACGACCGGAACCGCTCAGTTGAAAGCTCTCCGCGATCCGAGCCCGGCACGACTGCAACAAGCCACGAGTGCCGGGATTCTCGGGATGATCCCGCTGCAAGCGGCGCTGACCTCGCTCGGAGGAGCTCCGAAGCGGGCGGCCACTGTCCTGGCGCTTTTCCCGATCGCGCGACGACTCTTCGGACGGGTGTCACCGACATGAGAGAACTCGGTTCCTTCCCCACCAACGCCACGGCGCTGTCGAAACACTCCGGCCCCGAACGGACGCTGCGTTTCGGCTACGGCACGAACGGATTCGACAACCACCGGCTGACGGACTCACTGGAAATCCTTGCCGAGCAGGGCTATGACGGAGTCGCGGTAACACTCGATCACGACCACCTCGATCCGTTTCACCCGGACGTGGCCGAACACACCGCCCGGTTAAGACGAGACCTGGAACGACTGAAACTCGACGTGGTGGTGGAAACGGGCGCACGCTACCTGCTCGATCCGCGGCACAAGCACCATCCGACGCTGCTGTCGGAACACGGTCGAAAGCTGCGTCTCGATCTGCTGCACCGCGCGGTACACATCGCGGCACAACTGCGGGCCGGGGTCGTCTCGTTCTGGAGCGGCACGAAGCCCGACCACCTCGACGACGAAACGGCGTGGTCGTTGCTGGTCGAGGGGTGTTCCGAGGTTCTCGACACCGCTGCCGAGTACGGCGTGAAGCTGGGTTTCGAGCCGGAGCCCGGCATGTTCGTCCAAGACCTGGACGGTTACGAACAGCTGGCGGCGAAGCTGAACCACCCCGAGCTGTTCGGGGTGACGCTGGACATCGGGCACTGCCGCTGTCTGGAACCCGTCGAGGTACCGGCGTGCGTACGCCGTGCCGGCCCTGACCTGGTCAACGTCCAGATCGACGACATGCGGCGTGGCGTGCACGAACACCTGGAGTTCGGCGAGGGCGACATCGATTTCCCACCGGTGATGGCAGCGCTGCGCGAAGTGGGCTACCGCGGGCTGATCTCCGTGGAACTACCTCGTCACAGCCACGCCGCGCCCGCGGTGGCACAGCGTTCACTGCGTTTTCTTCGTCAGGCAGCCACGGAGGTGACAGCATGACCGCTCCGAATCCCGCCGAGCTGCGTGCCGCGCTCGACGAGCGGATCGACGAGACCGCGGGGCGCTGGCTGGACGAGGCCCTGGCGGACATCGCCGCGGGCGTGCGTGCGATCGGCACGCTCTTTCCGGCAGCGGGCAGGAAATGCGGTCGTGGCCCACTCGTCGACAACACGACCGAGCCCGAAACACTACGTACCTGGAGCAGCGAGGACGCGGTACGCGCGCTGCTGCTGACGGCGCTGCCGTTGACGGGTGCCGAGCTGGGCACGGAGCTCAGCGCGCTGTACCGGTACGGCGATGCCGCGGAGAAACGCGGTGTGCTGCGAGGTGCGGGTGTGCTGCGGGAGGATCCCGAGCTGGTGGAAACCGGGCTGCCGTTGGTACGGGACGCGTTGCGCAGCAACGACACCGGTTTGATCGCAGCGGGAATGGCCGAGTTCGGTGCCAGGAATCTCGACCCACCCGCCTACCGGCAGGGCGTGCTCAAGTGTGTCTTCCTCGGAATACCCCTACGGGACGTCTTCGGACTGCCGGAACGTCTCGACGCCGAGTTGGCACGCATGCTCACCGACTACGCCAGGGAGCGCAGTGCGGCCGGGCGGGAGATCCCCAACGACGTGTGGCTCGTCGTGGACCCGACACAACACCACTCCGCAGAGGAGGCGTGATGCGCATTTTCGATCCGCACATCCACATGAGCTCGCGGACCACGAACGACTACGACGCGATGTACCGGGCGGGGGTGAGGGCTCTGGTCGAGCCTTCATTCTGGGTGGGACAGCCACGCACCTCGGTGGGAACCTTCGTGGACTACTTCGACGGTCTGATCGGATGGGAACCGTTCCGGGCTTCGCAGTACGGTATCGCGCACCACTGCACCATTGGTCTCAATCCGAAGGAAGCCAACGATCCCAGGTGCCGTGACGTACTGGAGGTGCTTCCCCGTTACCTGGCCAAGGACGGCGTGGTGGCGGTGGGCGAGCTCGGCTACGACGCCATGACCGCCGAGGAGGACGATGCCTTCGCCGCTCAGCTGGAGCTGGCCGCCGAGCACGAGTTGCCGGTGCTCGTACACACCCCGCATCGGGACAAGGAGGCCGGTACCCGGCGCAGCCTCGATGTGATCCGAGAGTCCGGCATCCCCGTTGAGCGTGTCGTCGTCGATCACCTCAACGAGGTAACCGTCGAAGCGGTGGCGGAATCGGGCTGTTGGATGGGATTCTCGATCTATCCGGACACCAAGATGGACGAGGACCGGATGGTTCGGATAATGCGCAGGTACGGCGTAGCACGGATGTTGGTCAATTCGGCGGCCGACTGGGGCAAGAGCGATCCGCTGAAAACGAGCAAAACCGCGCACGCCATGCTTGCCGCCGGTTTCGAACCGGCCGCGGTGGACACCGTTTTTTGGTCGAATCCGGTCGGATTCTACGGGCAGAGTGGTCGACTACGCATGGATACGCCCGCGCTCGGAGACGGTGACGGCACCACTTTCGCGGGAAACTCCATCGAACGCGGGAAACGATGATCATGCGATTTCGTCATCGTGACGGATCAACCGTACACCTGGCTTACTGCACCAACGTGCATCCGGCGGAAGACCTGGACGGCATCATAGCTCAGTTCGACCGCTACGCCGTACCAATACGTCGGCGATTGGGGGTCGAACGGCTCGGCCTCGGACTGTGGCTGGCACGGAACGTGGCCACCGCGTTGGTCGAGGACGACACCGCGCTCGCCCGGCTGCGCTCCGAGCTGGCCGCACGAGGTCTGGAAGTGGTGACGCTGAACGGCTTCCCCTACCGGGGCTTCCAACAAACGGTGGTCAAACATGCGGTCTACCGACCCGACTGGTCCGAGCGTGCCAGGCTGGACTACACACTCGACCTGGCGAAACTACTGGCTCAACTGTTGCCGGAAGACGTCACCGATGGCAGTGTCTCCACACTACCGCTGGGGTGGGGGGCGTGGTGGTCGGAACACCACCACACCCGAGCCCTGGCACATCTGAGCGAGCTGGCCGACGGGCTCGCTCGAATAGCCGCACGAGAGGGACGTGCGGTGCGGGTGGGGTTGGAGCCCGAGCCGGGATGCGTGTTGGAGACAACCGATCAACTCGTTTCCGCGCTGTCCGGAACGGACACCGAGCACCTCGGGATCTGCCTGGACACCTGCCACGTGGCCGTGGCGTTCGAAAACCCATATCGAGCACTGCGACAGCTGCACGAAGCCGGTCTTCCGGTGGTCAAAACGCAGGCGTCCTGCGCCCTACGGGTCGACGATCCCCGTGACCCGGCGCAGCGTGCGGAGCTGAACTCCTTCGTGGAGCCCAGGTTCCTGCATCAGACCCAGCAGAGCGGTGACGGGGTCCGGCGTGCCGCCGATGATCTGGACCTGGCCTTGGCAGGTGAGCTCTCGGGGGAGCAACCGTGGCGGGTGCACTTCCACACTCCGCTGCACACCGCCCCCGGCACCTCGGTGCGGGGAACGCACGACGTGCTCGACGAGACACTCCGCTCGCTGCTCGGTGAGAACACGGCACACACCCGACACGTGGAGGTGGAGACCTACACCTGGGACGTACTCCCGGGCTCGGGAGATCACTCCACGAGCATCAGTGCCGGGATCGCGGCCGAACTCGACTGGGCCCGGCGGCGACTGCTCGCACTCGGACTCACGGAGGAAGATCGATGAATCACACAGCCGACGCGCGTACTCCGGTACTGCTGCTGGACGTGGTGGGGTTGACTCCCCCGCTTCTCGAGCACATGCCCAATTTGGACCGAATAGCACGGCGTGGTTTTCGGGCCGAGTTGAAAACCGTGTTTCCCGCCGTCACCTGTCCGGTGCAGTCCAGCCTGCTTACCGGACGAAATCCCGGCGAGCACGGCATAGTCGGTAACGGCTGGTTCTTCCGCGACATCGGGGAGGTCTTCTTCTGGCGCCAGTACAACGGGCTGGTGCGCGGCGAGAAGGTTTGGCAGGCGGCACGCGAACGAGATCCCGGCTACCGGGTCAGCAACGTCTGCTGGTGGTACGCGATGGGAATGGACGTCGACGAAACCGTGACTCCTCGGCCCGTATACCACGCCGACGGACGCAAGTCGCCGGACTGCTACACCTACCCCACGGCGCTGCGTGACGAGCTCACCGGGAAGTTCGGAACTTTTCCGCTGTTCAACTACTGGGGACCGACCGCTTCGATCGAATCCAGCCGTTGGATCGCCGAGGCCACCGGTCACCTACTGGCCACTCGCGGCTCGGACCTCACGATGGCCTACATCCCCCACCTCGACTACGACCTGCAGCGCTACGGCCCGGACAGTCCCAGAGCCACGGCGGCAGCGCGAGAGGTGGACCGGGCGTTGGCCCCATTGCTGAATCGGGCGGAAGCACAGGGCATCACGGTACTGGCCCTGTCGGAGTACGGCATGACCGAGGTGAGCCGACCGATCGACATCAATCGTGCCCTGCGGCACGAACGGCTGCTGCACGTACACACCCAGGCGGGCATGGAATACCTCGACCCGTGGAGTTCCCGTGCCTTCGCCGTCGCGGATCATCAGGCGGCGCACATATACGTCCGGGACACGGACGACATCCCCAGGGTACGTGACCTCGTCGGCGCGCTGCCCGGCGTCGACGAGGTTCTCGACGCCTCGGGCAAGCAACGGTACGGCATCGACCACGAACGGGCCGGGGACCTCGTGGCGATGGCGGAGCCCGACTCGTGGTTCACCTACTACTACTGGTTGGACGACGCCCGGGCACCCGATTTCGCCTCGCACGTGGAGATCCACCGTAAACCCGGCTACGACCCGGCCGAACTGTTCATGGACCCCCGGGACCGGCTGGTCAAGTTACGCGCCGCGACGGCGGTGGCTCGCAAGAAACTGGGACTGCGGTACCGGATGAACGTGGTACCGCTCGATCCGACACCGGTGCGTGGCAGTCACGGCAGGCTCGCGGACAGCCCCTCCCATGGACCGGTGCTGTTGTGCTCCGATGAACGCTTCGGTCGGGAGAGTTACCACGCCACGGAAGTCAAGGACCTGCTGCTCGAACTCTCCGGCCTTCGCGAACCGCGACAGGTAACGAGCTGAAAACCAGGAAAGGATGATCATGTCCCGACCGATCACACTGTTCACCGGCCAATGGGCCGACCTGCCGTTCGAGGACGTGGCCCGGCTCGCCGCGGAGTGGGGCTACGACGGCCTGGAGATCGCCTGCTGGGGTGATCACTTCGAGGTGGACAGGGCACTCGCGGAGAAGGACTACGTACGACGGAAACGAGAGGTGCTGGAAAAGCACGGCCTGAACTGCTGGGTGTTGTCGAACCACCTGCTCGGACAGGCCACCTGCGATTATCCGATCGACGAACGACACCGGAACATCCTTCCACCGGAAATCTGGGGTGACGGCGATCCCGAAGGCGTTCGGCAGCGTGCCGCGGAACGGATGCGGGACACGGCAAGAGCCGCGGCCGAGTTCGGCGTGGACAAAGTCGTCGGCTTCACCGGATCTCCGATCTGGTACACGGTGGCGATGTTCCCACCGACTCCCGACGAAATGGTGCAACGTGGTTACCAGGAGTTCGCCGACCGCTGGAACCCCATCCTCGATGTGTTCGACGAGTGCGGTGTCCGGTTCGCGCTGGAGGTCCATCCCACCGAGATCGCCTACGACTACTGGACCACGGTTCGCACCCTCGAAGCGGTGGACCACCGATCCGCACTCGGACTGAACTTCGATCCCTCGCATTACGTGTGGCAGGGCTTCGATCCGGTGACTTTTCTGTGGGACTTTCGGGACCGCATCCTGCACGTCGACTGCAAGGAGGCCCGTGTCCGGACCAATGACGGCCGCAGCGGCCTGCTCGGGTCACACCTTCCCTGGGGCGACCCCAGGCGTGGCTGGGATTTCGTGTCCACCGGACACGGCCACGTCCCGTGGGAGGACTGCTTCCGCACGCTCAACGCGATCGGCTACGACGGACCGATTTCCATCGAGTGGGAGGACGCGGGCATGGATCGGCTGCGGGGTGCTCCCGAAGCGCTGGAATTCGTACGGAAGCTGAACTTCACCCCACCTTCGGTGTCTTTCGATTCCGCTTTCGGTTCCGAGACGCAGTAAGATCTCCGACTTCGCGTGGTGACCACTGTCAGTCACCACTTTCGGTGCCATCGAGCCCAAAAACGACTTGGCAAACCGACTGCGCGGTTTGCCAAGTCTCCGCCGAGCGATTTCACCGTACGGCCGCTGCCGCGCACCTCCGTGAACTCTTCCCGCCGTTCCGCGCAGGCATTCCCTCGCACTTCGCACTCGCAGCGCACATGAGTCGGGTGCACCGCGAGGCGACGGAGCCCCGGCTCGGATGGTCGCCCCACTCACAGTATTCCGGGGCGACACGGCAGGACCGCGACGGCGTGGGTGGCGTACCCGCCCCAGCTCGGGTGCCGCCACGGAAACCTGCCGATCGAGCACTGTAGCGGCTAGTCGGACACTCGCCGGACCCGTACGGTCGAGTCGACCGCGACCCGCCCCTCCTGTTCCAGAGTCACCCGCATGGCATCCCGCGCGCCCGATGCGTCATGGATCCGTACGAAACACGAGCGCCCCAACTCGATGTAATTGTGGAAGTGGGTTCGCATTCCCACCGGCAGTATCGTATCCGGACAGAACTCGGAACGTACGGCTTGCCGCGCCGCTTCCAGGGCCGTCATTCCCGGAACATGATCCACCGGATGGTCGAACAGCACCGGGTGCGTACGCCCGTCCCGCAACAACCAGATCCGTTCGTGCGGAGTCGGCGCCAACAGCACGTCTGATGGGCAATCACGACCGACCACCCACGGCGGGACCGGATCCGGAAGTTCCGCTTGACCGGCCATATCGGTGAAGTCGTCGCAGCCGGCCCGAATTCGTGCGTAAGCCGCCGGAGATATGCAGCTGTACGGCAGCGTGACTCTCCCGACGAACACCCCGTCACGATATCCGTGCACGTGCATATCCGCCCCGGCGAATGTCTTACCACGCCGTTTGACGTTTTCGCAGTGAATTTCCAATACGATTTGAGCCGGAGCGTCCGCGAGACGAAGTGCTTCCGGCTCCACCTGATACTCCAATGTGTCCATTATGAACTGATGCCCGTAGGGCACATCGAAGCCGACGTGTCCAACGACCAACCCCGCCTGACGGACAGCCTCCACGAACAGCAGAGGATCGTGACCGCCCGCGACAGGCCCGTAAAGGGCGTGTGCACGAGGTAACTGCGCCCCCAGTACGAAATCGTTCTCGCTGCGTTTGTCGAAACTGGTAACCAGAACCTCGGTGTTCGCGGCACGATGGACCCAGCGCCGCGGCAAACTCTGCTCGAACGAGACACTCGGTTGTTCACGGGACTCTTCGGTGACGGTGTCGGCGACGATACTGCTGGTCATAAGGCCCTCCACAGCATTAAAGATACCTACCGCGCGGTTTGAAATCCCCATTGCTGAGCATAGAGACCGGTTAGTCGGTTTTTCAAGAGTGTGGTGAGTAGTCTTGGGGAGAAAATTCGGTCAACCGGCTCGCCACCCGGATACGACGGTTCGACGATGATTGGCGGTGTTGCTGTGACTACCGGACCGGTGTACGTCTCTGCGGAACCGAACCGGGAAGTACATCTCGGCGAGGCCAGTGGCATGCCACTCACCTCGGAACACTTCCGTGTGATCACCACAGCGGTGCCCCGCCCCGGGGTCGGCGAAGTTCTGGTGCGCAACAAGCTCATGGCAGTGACGGCGGCGATGTGCACCATGATGGTCGCCGAGGAACTCCCGATGCCTTCCTACCGCCGGGGGAGCCCACTGTGGGGGGCCGCCATCGGCGAGGTCGTGGCCGCGGGCCCGGCGAGCGGTATCGAACCCGGTTGCCTGGTAAAGCACGAACTGGGGTGGCGCGACTACGCGCTGCTGGACGCGACGGAGGTCGAGCCGGTCGAGCTCACCGACTCACACGACCCCGGTGCCCTGCTCTCGCACGGAGCTCCCGCCTGGGCCGCGTTGCACAGGGTCGCGGGGGTCGGTACCGACGACACGGTTTTCGTGAGCGGTGCGGCAGGTGGCATCGGCACTCTGGCCGGACAGATCGCGCGACACCTCGGCGCAAAACGAGTAGTGGGCAGCACCGGCTCGACGGAAAAGGCCGACTACCTGCGTCGAGAGCTCGGCTACGACGAACTCGTGTTGCGGAACGAGGCCAGTGTCACGAATCAGCTGCGGATGGCCGCACCGGAGGGGCTGGACGTCGTCTGTGACACCGTGGGCGGCGAACAGCTCGAAGCCGCTGTGGAAAACGCCAACACCGGGGCACGCGTGGCTCTGCTGGGAGCACTGTCCGGCCAACTCGGCGGGGACGGGCTCAGCGCACCGACCCGCTTGGACTCCGCGCTGCTGATCAGGCGAAGAATGGAAATCCGGGGTGTCTCACTGCGGGATCACGCGGACGCGGTGCGGGAGTGGGGCCGCCTGTTCGTAGCCGGTCTCGCCGAGGGGTCTTTCAGCTTTCCACACACCAGGCTGTACGGCCTCGAACGAGCCCCCGAGGCACTCCGTGAACTCGTGGCCGGCAAGCACTTGGGGACCGTACTGGTGGAACTCTGAAACTACGCCGCGGAAACGCACTCGGGCGCGAGGGCTCACGAGGACGCGATGTCGGTGGTCTCGGTCTGCTGGGGAATGCCGTCGAAGTCGTCGAAATCACCGAGGCCCTCCGGCTCGATCCGTGCCAATATCCCCGGAGTCGCGATTCCCGGCAGTAGATGACGCCACAACGTGGCGACCCGGTCACACACGTCCTCGCGGTTGGTGGCGGCTTGTGAGAACAGCTGGACACCCAAGTAGGAGGCGACGAACATTTCCGCGGTCTCCGCCGGGTCGACGGAGGGCAACACTTCCCCGCTCTCCTTGGCGGAGACGAACAGCGACCGGAACACACTGGTCCACTGCTGGTACGGAACGATCGGTTCCTCACCGAACCCCGTCTCCACCGCGATTCGCGTCCCCGCCTGCAACAACGGATCGGACCGCAACGCCCTGGCGACGTGCTGCGAGAGATCGACCGCGTCCTGCAGCCGCGAACTCGTCACGGGCACGGTCGATATGTTGGTCTGCTCCTCGATAACGGCCTCTGCCAGCGCCTGCTTGGAAGGGAAGTGGAAATACATCGCCCCCTTGGTCACCCCGGCGTGCTCGAGGATCTCCGCGATCGTCGCCCCTTCGTAACCACGTGCGGCGATCACTTCGGCCCCGGCCCGCAGCACCAGGGCCCTCGTCCGCACCGCGCGTTCCTGCTTAACCAAGCTCTCCTCCAGCACGTTGCCGTACCACCGACGTCCCCGCCTCAACCGCTCGGACACGTCTGGTCTGTTGCTTCGGTCAACATATCAATCCAACCGGGCGGTACTTTTCACTGCTGAACCACTGTGCACCTCAGCGCCGGGTCACCACTCGGACGGCGCCTCCCCTGAGGAACCCGTCACCGCGACCGCCTGCTCACGCACATGCAACAGCATGTGCCAGATGCGCTCCACGCTGCCCTCGTTCCACCATGCGGGATTGTTCCGCACCAGGATCTCCAAGCCCACTGTGGCCGAGACCAGCAGACCCGCCCCCGCCTCGAGGTCCATCGCGGTGGGCACCTCGCGCTGGTTCCGAGCTCGCACCAGCAAGCGATACACCACACGCCACCAGTGGTGGTACGGATCACCCGACAACCGAGTGCTGACATCGGTCTCTCGCGCCAGTCTGATCATCGCACGGGCGACCACATCCCGACGAAGAGTACGCACGAGAGCTCCACACAACAGAGCCAGCGTGTCCAGCGCCGAGCGGTACCAGCGATAGTTCTCGCTCACCACTTTCCCGAGTCTTGCGAGTCCGGCCTCGTAAACGGCGTCCGCGAGCTGTTCCTTGGTGTCGAAATGGAAGTACAGCGCCCCCTTCGAAACGCCGGCGACCGCCACGATGCGAGTCAGTGTCGCGTCCCGCACGCCGCCGCGTTCGACCACCTCGGCAGCGGCCTGCACCACCCGGGACCGGGTCTGTTCGGCCCGTTCCTGCCTCATCGCCATCACGACATGCTCCCTGTCTCATCTTCAAGAAAACCAACTAAGCGGTTTAAATATTTTCACTGTACTGCCAATGCACAGGAAGAACCAACGACCGAACAGGCGTAGGAAGAGTAGATACTCTTCGTGTTCCCGCGTGATGCGGGCTGGATACGCTCACAACGCGGGCCACGACGCCGATCGGCGAGAAACGAAGAAGTAGGATGAATTTCATCACACGACTTCGTTTCGTCCTCGAACCGGCTCTGAGCCGAACCGCGAAGTCCACCACTGCCCCGGACGCCCCGAGGCGCTCGAGGTGCAGCGGCGGGTTGCCCGCCCGGCGGACAACGACATAGAATCCGCTCGGTTCTGCTGCCGTCCGGAGGAGGGAAAGTGCGCCGCTGAGGTCTCGGGACATCGCGTGCCCCTCGGGTACGCAGTGACGTGACCTCGGATCGTGTGCCATCCCGATCCCAGTTGCAGTCTTCTTTCCGGCCGTCCCGCTGTGTGGCGGCGCGGTGTCTCCACGCGTTGGCTGATCGACTCGAAACCTCTCTGGAGACAGCACCATGTCCACACGCGACCGCACTCTTGTCAAATGCGCCGCCGTTTCCTTCGAGTGGCCGGACGGCACGGTAGTACTGCACGATCTCGACTGGGCTGTGGCAACGGGACGAACCGGTGTCGTCGGTTCGAACGGAACCGGCAAGTCCACCCTGCTGAAACTGCTCATCGGCGAGTTGTTCCCCCGAGCCGGAACCATACGAACGTCCGGTGAGCTCGGTTATCTGCCACAACGGCTCACTTTCGACGAAACGGCGCGTGTGGCGGACGCTCTCGGCGTCACCGCCCGCCTGGCGGCGCTGCGGGCCATCGAGGCCGGGGAAGCCCGAGAGGAGCATTTCACCGTGCTCGGTGAGGAGTGGGACATCGAGGAACGTTGTCTGGGAATGCTCGACGGCTTCGGTCTCGGGCATCTCCGGCTCGACAGCGCGCTCGGTGAACTGTCCGGCGGAGAGCTCGTCCTGCTGCACTTGGCGGCTCTGTTGTTGCGACGGCCGGAAGTACTGCTGTTGGACGAACCGACCAACAACCTCGATCGAAAGGCACGGCACCTGCTGTACGAAGCGGTTCGCTCCTACGAGGGTGCGCTGGTCGTGGTCAGTCACGACCGTGAGCTGCTCGGGCTGATGGATCGAATAGCGGAACTGCGGGACGCGACCGTGCACACTTACCACGGAAACCTGGCCGACTACGAGGCGGCGGTTGCCGCCGAGCGGGAAGCGGTCGAACGCTCGGTGCGATCGGCCGAGGCCGATGTGAAACGACAAAAACGCGAACTGATCGAGGCCCGCGAGAAATCGGACAAACGACGTTCACGAGGTGAACGCAGCGCCGCCGAGAACCGCATGCCCCGGATAGTGGCGGGGCAACGCGAACGGGACGCGCAGGTATCTGCGGGTAGACATCGTATCCTGCACGAACAACGGCTCCAACAGGCTCGGCGACAGTTGGCGGATGCTCGGGAACAGGTCCGCGACGAGGAGAACATCCGGGTGGATCTCCCCGCCACCGCCGTGCCCAACGGCCGTCGAGTGCTCTCGGTCCGGCAGGCCGAGCTGCGCAACGGAGTCTCGATTCCGGAGCTGGAACTGCGTGGTCCGGAACGGGTGGCGTTGACCGGACCGAACGGGGCGGGCAAATCCACCCTGTTGCACACCGTGGCCGAATCGTTGCCGGTGGCACACGGTGCTGTCGAGGTCGGTGTGCCCCTGCGCTACCTGCCCCAGCGCCACGAGGTACTCGACGAATCGCTTTCGGTGGCGGCCAACGTCGCCCGGCTGGCCCCCGAAGCGACGGACAACGAGATCCGGGCCCGGCTGGCCCGTTTCCTGTTCAAACAACAGCGCGCGGATCAACCGGTACACACTCTTTCCGGCGGGGAACGGCTCCGGGCCGCGCTGGCCGCTCTGCTGCTGGCGCAACCGGCCCCGCAGCTGCTGTTGCTGGACGAACCGACCAACAACCTCGACATGACCAGTACCCGCGAACTGGCCGAGTCGCTCGCCGACTACCAGGGCGCGCTGGTGGTGGCCAGCCACGACTCGGCGTTCCTGCGTGATCTCGGTATTACCAGGTGGTTGTGGTTGGCGGAGGAACTGACGGAGACGGATCCCGAATCGACGTGACACCGAGGGGACCGGCCGCGGTTCCGACTCGTGTGGTCAGGGTCCCCGTGTGGTCAGGGGTCCCTGTGTGGTCAGGGTCCCTGTCGGCCAGCTTTCGGGCGGCACTTCCCGGCGGAACCTCCCGCCCGTGACCGCCACGGGCCCCTCGAGTTCGGATGAGCTCCCAGCCGGGACCCGCTCATTCCGGGGGAATGTTGGAATTCGAGCGGAACAGGTTTTCGGGATCGTATTCGGTCTTGAGCCGCGTCAACCGACGCAGATTCGTCCCGAACGCGGCTCGGCGCACCGAGTCGTCGACCTCCGTGTCACCGCTGAAGTTCAGATACGTTCCCGCCGCCGCGGGCAGTGTGGCCGCCTCGGCCACGGTGTCCCTCACCCATTCGGTGACTCGCACGCTGTCCGACGGATCGAGCCAGTTCCCGTCCACACTGAGCATGTAGCCGGCCTGCCGGTCCCCGAACGCGGTGCCCGAGGCATCGACACGCTTCATGGCACCACCGAGCAGTGGAAGGTGCACCATCGTCAACGGATGCGGCCGTTGCCGTGAACGGCGCAGTACCAGTTCGACGGCGTCGTCGGTCAGTTCGTCGAGATATATCGACTTCCAGTAGCTGAGCAACTCCCCCCGCGGGAAGAACGCGTCGAACGAGGACTGCGCGAGCCGATACGGTGTGGGGCCGCTGAGATCGGCCACCGGTGTTCCGAACCGAGCGATCGGGTCGAGTACCCGCTGCCCGTTCTCCACATCGCCCGCGTACAACGCCGCGAGGATGAACACGTCCCTGTTGTGCAGCTCCGGGGGCAACGTCGGGTCGGCGGGCATGGTCCAGAACAGCGCTCTCGTCGTCACTTCCTCCGGAACCGTGTCCGCCCAGTTCCGCCACAGCGGGAACAGCGTATCGGCATCGCCCGCGTCGTAGATCACGGTGGAGTCCATCACCGTGGGACCCAGCGGGTGAGCGTCGAACTCGAAGGCGGTGACGATCCCGAAATTGCCCCCACCGCCGCGCAGCCCCCACATCAGCTCGGGGTGATGCTCGTCGTCGGCGTGCACCACCCGACCGTCGGCGGTGACGAGTTCGACCGCTCGAAGATTGTCGCAGGCGAGACCGTAGGCACGGTGCAGCCAACCGATTCCGCCACCGAGAGTCAGTCCGCCCACCCCGGTGGTGGACACGATTCCACCGGGCACCGCCAGTCCGAACAGCTGTGATTCCCGGTCGACGTCGCCCCAGGTGGCGCCGCCCTGTGCCCGTACCACTCCGTGCCGTGGGTCCACCGTCACGGCACGCATCCCGGAGAGGTCGATCAGCAGACCTCCCTCACAACTGCTGTGACCGGCCACACTGTGTCCACCGCCCCGAACCGTGACCAACGACCGGCTCCTGCGTGCCAACTCGACGGCTTCGACGACGTCGGCTGTCCCGTGACAGCGCAGCACGAGACCGGGCCTGCCATGAAACGCACCGTTCTGCACCACGCAGGCCTGCTCGTACTCACTGTCCAGGGGGCCGATCACCGAACCACGGAACTCGGCTCGGAAGTCGCGCAACGTCTCCTCCGAGAGGGTGGTCGGTTCCGGCGTGAGTGTTCGCAGTTGTGCGGACATGATCTTCTCCGACGATCTCGACGAATCAGTTTTCGCGGCTTCCCGTGCGCGGGTGTGGTCGCCCAGCGATCTTCGGTCCGCTCGTACTCCGATCCCACTACGCGCGTGCGCCGCGTCCTGCCGTGGCCAGTTTGCGCTCACCACCGGTACGGTCGATACGGACGAATGACACTTGGAACTCATCGCGGAACGGCCCGCTCAGCCCACCCGAGCAAGGCAGGTGAGTCGGCGTCTCACCGAGTTGGGCGGGCTCTGCAGGGGCCTAGCCCTGACGTATGCTGCGCACTCGCGATGCAACCGCTGTCCGAGCGAGGTTCGATGAATTCCCGAAGGTTGACCTTCGTGCTGATGCGCACCGGAGTGTTCCTGGTGGCCGGGCTGGTGCTGTTCACCGTCATCGGCTGGTCATCCCTCGCGACTACCGCGGTGGTGCTGATCGCCGCGGCGATGGCGGTACAGCTCGGCGGCATAGTGTGGCTGCGCCGCACCGAGCGGACGGCGGAGAACTCACCGAACGAGGGAGCGGAAAGGCACCGCACCGCATCGAACGAGTGATTCCGTCGTACCTTCCGGTCGCGGCGGTACTCGTTCGCGGGAACCAGCGTCGCGGGGCCGTGCCCGCTCGGCGGACACCGGCGGCGTTCAGACGGGTGAAACAATACCTGCCCACACGGAACCGCCATTGTCGCGGCGCCTAGCACCACCCCTCCAGAGGGATTTTCCCACCGGGGTTACGCCCGGAATATCGGCTTTGCGACACTTGCGGGCCGCGGCTCGAACAACGGACTTCTTCCCCTGACAGCAAGCATCTCTTCCGCTGGTGGGCGACACATGGCGTTCGGGAACGCGCGGCGTCCGAGGCCGATACACCCGGAAATTGGCCCTTACACCTTCGAACGCGAACACAGGTAGGTCGTGGTTACCAAGCAGATTGAGCAGCCTAGTCACGTAGTCACCCCCCACGCGCCGGAAACTCGACAACGACCGCGCGAGAACGAGGTGGACCGTGCCATCGATCGGATCATCGAGAAGGGGCGTCCCCGTCTCTACCGAACGTGGCCGCAGTTGTTGGCGACCGCTCTGGTCGCCGGTGTGGAAGTGGCACTGGGCGTGCTCGCTCTGCTGACCGTGTACCAGACCACCGGAAGTCCGCTGCTGGCGGGCATGGCGTTCTCGATCGCCCTGATCGCGCTGCTGCTCGGCCACGCCGAGCTGTTCACCGAGGGCTTTCTCGTACCCATCGTGGTGGTGGCGGCTCGCCAGGCCACCTGGCGACGACTGGCACGCTTCTGGGGCGGAACCCTGGCCGGCAATCTGCTCGGCGGATGGGCGCTGATGTTCGTGGTGATCACCGCGTTTCCCGACCTGCACACCACGGCCGTGGAAATGGGGGGCAAGTTCGCCAACGCCGCCCTGTCACCCAAGAATCTGTGTCTGGCGGTGCTGGCCGGTAGTGCGATCACGCTGATGACCAGGATGCACAACGGCACCGACAACGACATGGCGAAACTCACCGCCAGCGCCGTCACCGGATTTCTGATCGTCGGAACAGGTATGCACCACTCGATACTGGATTCGCTGCTGATATTCGGCGGAATCCACGCCGGGGCCGACTACGGATACCTGGAATGGCTCAGCTGGTTCAGCTGGACCCTGCTGGGCAACATCATCGGTGGAGTCGGAATCACAACGGCGCTGCGACTGATCCGAGGCTACACCCGAATCCGGGAGTGGCGACAGGCGTAACGATGCCCCGTGCGGGGACGGTGACCGTCGTGCGAGCGAACGGTTCCGAGCCGGCGGCCGGAAAGCACATGCGGGCGGCGAAACGACAACCGGTTTCGCCGCCCGCATCCGCTCCGTCAGCTCTGGCTCCACGCCGTCAGCTCTGGCGGGGCGACCAGTAATCCAGCATCTCCGCGAAGGTCTCGAAAGCGGGCTTGGAGTTACCGTAGGGCGCCTCCAGATGAATGCTCAGCGGGAAGCCGAGGTCACGCACCCCGTCCACGACCCGCTTGTACAGGTCCACGAGTTGACGCTTGCGTTCCTCGAAGGACTTCTCCGCCAGCCTGGCGACGAACTCCTGTTCCTGCTCCACAACCGGATTGCCCGGATCCTGGATGAGCCAGTCGATGAGCTTGGCGTTGCTCTCGGCACCCGGCACGAAACCGAACGAGAGCAGGATCTCCGGACGGTGCGGGTTCTGCTGCGCGAACTCCTTGAGGAAGCCGACGATGGCATCCGAGTACAGCAGCTGGGTCATGCCGTAGGTGGCGCCCCGCTCGCACTTGAAGTTGAACCGGCCGTGTTCGCCCTCACGGGTGGGAATGAGAATGACGCCCCGGTTGGGGACGGTTCCCTTGAACTCGGCCAACGCATCGGTAGGAGCCATCCCGGGCCCCTCACCGTCGCTCATGTTGCGCGGCACACCGACGAAGGCGATGCCTTCCATACCGGCGTTGCGAAGGTCGCCGATACGGTCGGTCAGCTGCTGCTTGTCGTGGAATGCCGTGACCTGGGTACACAGCCCCTTCACATCACCGATCTCGGGACGAACGGCATGCCAGAAATCGAGCGTGTCCATCTTCTGCTTGATCTCGACCGGACGATCGTCGTCCTCGGCGATCAAACCAGGGATCATCAGGTGCTGGATGCGGTCCCCGAGCCCGGACGTGCGGCAGCTCTCGGCCACCTTGCGGCCTTCCTCAACTGCGCTCTCCACACCGCCGTCCTGATCGGGCGGCACCAGTTCGAGTGCGATCGTTTCCATGTCGGCCTCAGGTTTTCCTTCTGTCGACGTCGGTCACGGCGGATCGTGGCTGCCGATGGCGGCAAGCCCGCACCACCGCGAGCACGATTCGTGCCACGAGCGAACAACGTACGGCCGTCAATCATCGGTAAATACCTCCGAACAGAGTAGTAGCGTTACTCCGAACGGAGTAACAAAGGGCCTTCCGGGGACGAGCTTGTTCGACGAAAAGGCAGGTCAACCGGCCTAGGAGGGGTCGGTTACCACCGGGGTTGCGCCATCCCGGTGACATCTGTCGCATCGACCGTGACACTCGACGTGCCGAAGGCGTGGACGCCGAGCTCCCGAAACCGGACGAACAGCATCGACGATCAGGCCCGTGAACTGGTATTTCCCCAACCGAAGGCCGGCTCGCGAGCGAGGTCACCCCAGTCCGGGAGATTTCCCGAACCGGGTGGCTCACGCGAAACGTCCCAGCTGTCCGGTTCGCCACTTCTCGAGAGAGAACAGGAGCGAACGGCCCCACGGAAGCACCACCGGAACCAACCGCGAGCACATCCGGGGACGCATCCGAGAGCCGCTATCGACGCCGGACTATGAAGTCGAACACACCGAAGGGTCCCCGCACTCGTACCACTTCCGCTGTGGGGGTTGACTCGGTGCCCCGAGCCTGTCCGAGACGATCGAGGAAACACTTGAGCATCTGGATGCTGCTACTGGCGGGGGCGATCGTGCTGAGCGGAGCGGTCGTGCAGGGAGCGGTGGGGTTCGGCATGAACCTGATCGCCGCCCCGCTGCTGGCCATCGCCCACCCAGCGCTGGTGCCGGTTCCGCTGTTGCTGACCGCCTCCGCGTTCGCGATCCTGCCCCTGCTCCGCGAAAGGGGCCGGGCCGACTGGCGTGGAGTCCGGTGGGGGCTGCTCGGCAGAGTGCCCGGAACCGTGCTCGGGGTCACCGCGCTGGCGCTGCTGCCGAATCGGTGGCTGGCGGTACTGATCGGCCTGGTGGTGCTGGTCTCCGTAGTGCTGTCCCTGGTTTCGTGGCGTCCCGAGCCGGTGCCGGGAACCCTCTTCACCGCCGGCATGTTCAGCGGCGTGTTCGGGACCGCCGCCGCGATCGGCGGCCCACCGATCGCACTGGTGTACCAGCACAACGCGGGACCGACGGTACGCACCACGCTCAGCGCCTACTTCGCGCTGGGCTCGGTGCTCTCCCTGATCGCGCTGGTCGCCTCCGGGCAGGTACACGGTGAGCAGCTATTGGCCGCCGGGGTGCTGTTCCCGTTCGCGCTGCTGGGATTCGTGCTCTCGGGTCCACTGCGTCGGATACTCGACAACGGACGCACACGTCCGGTGTTGCTCGCGGTGGCGAGTCTGAGCGCGGCGGTGCTGCTCGGCAAGGCGCTGCTCTGAGCCAGTCGCACACGAGTCATGGAACACGTCGCTGGTGGAACAGTCGGTGCGGACCCGAGAATACGACCATGCATATCACGGCGATACAGGGCGACATCACCGAACAGCGGGTGGACGCCGTGGTCAACGCGGCCAACTCCTCGCTCCTGGGCGGAGGCGGTGTCGACGGTGCGATCCATCGGCGCGGCGGCAGTGAGATACTGGAGGCCTGCAAGCAGCTACGTGCCTCCGAGTACACCGACGGGCTGACAGTAGGGCACGCCGTGGCCACCACGGCGGGCGAACTCCCCGCCCGATGGGTGATACACACCGTCGGCCCGACCTACTCGGTCTCGCGGGACCGCTCGGACCTGCTGGCTTCGTGCTATCGGGAATCGTTGCGGATCGCCGATTCGCTGCCGGCCACCAGTGTTGCCTTCCCGGCCATATCCACGGGTGTGTACCGCTACCCGGCTGACGAGGCGGCACGGGTGGCGGTGCGGGCCGTGCGCGAGGCCGACACCGCTGTGGAACTGGTGCGGTTCGTACTCTTCGACGAAGGGGCCTACCGGATTTTCGCAGCCGAGCTCGGCCAACACTGACCCACACGACGTCGACGGCGTGTAGCCGGGAATCACATCTTTGGACGAGATCAACGACGAACTGCTGAACGCGTTGGCTCGTTCCGGGAACGCCCGCCACGCTCCGGACTGCCGTGTCGAGCTGGCGCGGACCGGTGCACACATGCCTTCGGATCTGGACGCCCTGCGCGGTGGGGCGCCGGCGCGGAGTCCGCACTCCGTGTGCCGTTGACGTAGTGAGTCCTCCGGCGAACGGCTCGGAGTCACGCGGTGGAGATCGAGCGTTCGCCGGAACGCCCCGGCGTAGCGGTGGTTTCGCCCGGGAAGTCATCGGGTGGCCGCTGACGAGGGTTTCGGCGTGGATCACACACCGATATATGTCACACTCCGACCATCTTTGCCGTTACGTAACGGTAGGGTTCGTGGTGATCGCGTGAGCCCCACAGGTGTGGCTCCGCTCCGATCGGTCTTCCAGCAGTGATTCTCCCCGTACGAAAGAAGATGATGTCGTTTCCTGCCGTATTACGTGACCGGATGTCACGCCCGGACTGGTTGTCCCCACGTGTGCTGCGGACCGAGGTGTTGGCCGGTCTCGTGGTGGCGTTGGCACTGATTCCGGAGGCCATCTCGTTCTCCATCATCGCCGGAGTCGATCCCCGGATCGGACTGTTCGCCTCGTTCACCATGGCGGTGGCGATCTCGCTGACGGGCGGACGGCGCGCCATGATCTCGGCGGCGACCGGGGCCATAGCGCTGGTGTTGGCACCGGTGGCGCGGCAGTATGGAGTGGATTACCTGGTTGCCACCGTGCTGCTGGGCGGCGTGTTCCAGGCCGTGCTGGGGCTGCTCGGAGTGGCACGATTGATGCGGTTCCTGCCCCGAAGCGTGATGGTCGGATTCGTCAACGCGTTGGCGATTCTGATCTTCACCGCGCAGTTGCCGTACCTGACCGATGTTCCCTGGAGCGTTTACGCGCTCGTGGCCGTGGGGCTGGCAGTCATGATCGGGCTGCCGCGGCTGACCACCGCGATCCCCGCTCCGTTGGTGGCCATCGTCGCGCTGACCGTGTTCACCGTGGCGGCGGGGATCGCGGTGCCCACCGTCGGTGACCAGGGTGAACTCCCCAGCAGTCTGCCCGTGCCCGGGCTGCCGTCGGTGCCCGTCACCCTCGAGACGCTGCGAATCATCGCCCCATATGCGATCGCTATGGCACTGGTCGGGCTGATGGAGTCGTTGATGACCGCCAAGCTGGTCGACGACATCACCGACGAGCACTCGGACAAGACCCGCGAGTCCTGGGGCCAGGGGCTCGCCAACATAGTCACCGGTTTCTTCGGTGGCATGGGTGGCTGCGCGATGATCGGCCAAACCATGATCAACGTGAAATCCAGCGGCGCGAGGACTCGATTGTCCACCTTTCTGGCCGGGGTGTTCCTGTTGATTCTGGTCGTGGCGCTGGGTCCGGTGGTTGCCATGATCCCCATGGCGGCTCTGGTCGGGGTCATGATCATGGTTTCGGTGGGCACCTTCGACTGGCACAGCGTGCATCCGAGAACGCTACGCATGATGCCCAAGAGCGAGACGGCCGTGATGCTGGCGACCGTGGCCGTTACGGTCGCCACCCACAATCTCGCGATCGGCGTCGTGGTGGGCGTCGTCGTGGCCACTGTGTTGTTCGCACAGCGCGTGGCGCATCTGGTCAACATCGACAGCGTGCTCGATCCGGAGGGCGGGACCAAGATCTATCGGGTCACCGGACAGCTGTTCTTCGCCTCCAGCAACGACCTGGTGTTCCAGTTCGACTACGCGGGTGATCCCGAAAACGTGATCATCGACCTCTCCGAGGCCAACATCTGGGACGCCTCCACCGTGGCCGCGCTCGACGCGGTCGAAACGAAGTACCGCCAACGCGGCAGCACGGTATCGATCACCGGCATGAACGAATCCAGCAAGCAGCGGCACGCCGCGCTGGCGGGCAGACTGGGTGGTGACCACTGAGCAGGCCACGGCGGTCCGCGACGAAACCGGACACGGTGGCAGTGCCATCCACCATGCCATCAACTGGGGGAGCGCCGCGGACCGCTGACTTCCTCCGGACCGGTCCCGGTTCGTAACCGAGCTCAGCTCGCCCACGGCGCTTCCTCCGGCCATGCCCCGGAACCACGAACTCACCCGAAAATCCCAGCAGTCGAAGGTTGTACCGCCTCCAACCCCGGCAATAGGCTGAAAACAATTCCCACTCGGGAAATCAATTGTTTCCGAGTGGACGCGAATTCCCCCGACCGAGAAGAAGGTCCTGCCGGGAGGAAGCCGAGCAGCCACGGTGTCCGACGGAGTCCCACTTCCGCTGTGCTGGTGGCCTCGGCCCACTCGGCCACCCAAGGAGTCGGTGAGCTGTGTCGCACCCACTCGATCGAGTACCGACCGCGTGGTATGCCTGCCGATCACAGGTTGGCGTCGTGGAGGTGAGCATGTCGAGTGCGGATTGGACGGAGCCGGGGGCCTACGAAGTCGCCCCGGGAGTACACCGGATTCCACTGCCGATGCCCGGGGACGGGTTGCGCGCGGTGAACGTCTACGCGATCCGGGACACCTCAACCATCACCCTGATCGACGGGGGTTGGGCGCTGGAGGAGTCCCGGAACCAGCTGGCCGAAGCGCTCGCCACGTTGGGGGCGGAACTCGGCGACATAACCCGCGTTCTCGTCACCCACGTCCATCGGGACCACTACACCCAGGCGGTGACGCTGCGAGAGGAGACCGGCTGCCGAGTCGCTCTCGGAGCAGCCGAACGACCCAACCTACGGTGCCTGATGGCTTCCGATCACGTTCCGATGCGCAGGCAACGGGAACAACTGCTGGAGTGCGGCGCCAAGAACGTCGTCGACGCGCTGGAAGCCGAATTCGGCACGCCGGACGCGCTTCCACCGGAAGGAACCTGGCGGGAACCCGACGAGTGGCTCGACGAGTCGGCCCTGATCGAGTTGGAACAGCGCTCGCTGCGCGTGGTACCGACCCCGGGCCACACCCGTGGCCACGTGGTGTTCCTCGACGAGGCCGCGGGACTGATGTTTACCGGCGATCACGTGTTGCCGCACATCACCCCTTCCGTCGCGTTGGAGCAGGCCCCCGGGCCGGTACCGCTGCGGGACTTCCTCGACTCACTACGGTTGACCCGCTCGTTGCCGGACGCGCGGATGCTGCCCGCTCACGGGCCCGCGGGCTCGAGCGTGCACTCCCGGGTCGACGAGCTGCTGCGGCACCACGAACGGCGGCTGACGACCATGGCCACCGCGGTAACCGAGGGAGCCGAAACCGCATACCAGGCGGCACGGGCGCTGACCTGGACCCGACACGGATACGCGTTGGACGAGCTCGACACGTTCAACCGCACGTTGGCGATACTCGAAACGGCGGCGCACCTGAAGCTGCTCACGGAGTGGGGACGACTCGATGTCGAGCTGGTGGAGGGCGTGGCCCACTACACCACGAACTGAGGCCGGGGACGAGGCACGTGGCACCACACCGTCCCGGGATGTTCAATGGGGACGAAACCGCCGGGGAACTCCGGCACCGTGGAGCGATCCGCCCGATCAACACCCCGGGGAAGGGGCCCGCCATCCGGGCTCATCGCCTTACCCGAGTGGGCCACACGGACTTTTCGATCAGTTGCCACGTGAGTGCTGCACCCCGGAGCCGAGGCGTGTATGATGAGCCTCGGTCGTTTTTCTGGAGTCGTGTTAGAGCACGTTCGCAGATAGTTGGTGCGGGCGAGCAGCTGTCTTTGGTGTAGCTGGAGTAGGCGCCGTCTGAGATCCACGACCATTGGTGACCGTACGGGACGGTCGCCGGTGACCTAATCAGCTCCCGAAAGGAGACAGCCATGCCACAGGGAACCGTCAAGTGGTTCAGCTCGGAGAAGGGCTTCGGCTTCATCGCTCCCGACGACGGCGGACCGGACGTCTTCGTGCATTACTCCGCGATCGACGCCCCTGGCTTCCGCACGTTGGACGAGGCGCAGCAGGTGGAGTACACGGTCAGCCAGGGCGCCAAGGGCCCGCAGGCCGACACCGTCCGCGCGCTCTGATCTCGAGCTTTCGAGCCCGCGAATAAACATATGACGGGGCCCGCTCACTTCGCTGTGAGCGGGCCCCGTTCGTTCTTCGGCCTCGGCACGGCGCACCACCGAACGGCCGAGAGGAGATACGCCCGTCCGGTGGCACTCACCGTGAACCGGGCACATTGTCTGAAAAACTCGTCACATCACAGGATCTGAACCCAGCTGAATGTGACGGCGATCGCAGCGTGGGCGCACGCGGGCTGCCAGGGTGGGCGGCCGATGACCGTTCCCCACCTACTGCCCCGCTCCCCCCTCACCGAACCGTTCGCCGAGACCGAGTACCCCGAGCATCCCTACCCCGGAACGCGCCCCGACTGCTCCTTCGTTCATCTCAACGGGACGGGATACCCCCTGCTGCCCGATTCCACGACCGATTCGGGATGGCGAGTACGCACCGGAACCCGGACGGAACCCTGTCTGGACCGATGGCTGGCCGAGCACGGGGCCGAACCACTGCGGCAACGGCGACCGGTACTCGCATACGGATCCAACGCCTGCCCGGAGAAGATCGGTTGGCTGCGCCGGAATCTGTCGCTGACCGGTCCGGCGGTCGTGCTGCGCGCTGAGTGCGAGGGGATGGCAGCGGTCTGGTCCTCGGGACTGCGGCCCCGCGACGGCCAACGGCCCGCCGTACTCGCCGCTGCCTCGGGAGTCACCGAGCAGCACACGATCTGGTACGCCACCGCGGAACAGCGCCGAGTGCTCGACCGGTGTGAGGGCCGAGGCAAGCGTTACCGGCTGGTACGACTGCACGATTCCGCCTCGATCGCGCTGGAGAACGGTCGAAGCCCCGAGCGCGTGCTCGCCTACACGGCCGCCGCACGAGAGATGGCTCCGTTGCTGGTGAACGGATCCGCCGTGCGCTGCGTCGATCTCGAACAACAACAGGCACTCGGTCTCAGTGGCTCACCGGCCGTCAGTGACGGGCTGGCCTGCTCCGAGATCGTGGGGGAACCGCTGCCTGCCTGAAGAACATTGGGGGCAGCGCCTCGGCAACGGGAACGACTCACCACTCGGTGCGCTCCCGCAACACCCTGATCACCTCCGCCAACCGGTTCATCCCTTCCCGGGCGCCCTCTTCCATACCGCTCTGAACCATCCCGTCACGGTCGGCCACGGACTGAAACACCGAGCTCCCCACGTAGCGGGTCGTCCCCGTGCCGTTCTCCCAGAGGGTCACGCTCTCGAGTGACACGTGTCCGGGCATCCCCTCGTACTCGAAGGTGGCCACTATCCGATGCGGTGGGGTGATGTCGTGGTACACGCCGTGAAAGCGGTACTCGTTCCCCTGCTCGTCACGGCTGATGTAGCACCAGCTTCCGCCGGTGGCGACGTCGTCACGCTCCACCGTGGTGTTGTAGTGCCGGGGTCCCCACCAGCGGGGTACCAGCGTTGGTTCGGTGCAAGCACGGAAGACGATGTCGCGCGGCGCCTCGAACACCCTGTTCAACACGATGTCCTGCCTGCCCGGCATCACGGTGATCTCGGTGTCCGACATGGTCGATCTCCTCGCACGGCCCGTTCCGAATCTCCTCTCCCCCGGAGTGCCCGATCGGCCACGTGATCGCACTGCGTGGCGAGGAACAATCGTGGCTCCGTTTCATGAGCTCGGCGGGCGATCTCCGCACGGGCCGCGATCGCGAGCGGCACGTGATCTTCACGCTGTCGGGCGAGTTGTGCGCACAGCTCGAGGGGTAGGTGTTGACGGTACTCTCCCGAAAAGCCAACATTGCGTTATAAGCAATTCGGTGCGCAATAAGCAACAAGGTGCTATCGTTCGTGACGCTGCGCTGTTGACGTGCCACTGGTGCGGTTGGCCTCGGTGAAATCGGGGAACCACCGGGGCGGTCCACCGATCGCAAGGGAGCCATCGATGCGGATTCTCCTCGCAGACACCTTCCCGGAAACCTCCCTGGCCGAGCTCTCACGACTCGGACACGAGTGCGTGTACCAGCCCGATCTCGACTCCGAACAGCTGCGTGAAACGTTGGGCGGCGCCGAGATCCTCGTCGTGCGCAGCACTCCGGTCGCCGCCGAGGCCTTGGAAACGGGTGACGCGCTCCGGATGGTAATCCGGGCCGGCTCCGGCACCAACACGATCGACAGCGCGGCCGCCGCACGACTCGGAATTCACGTCTGCAACGTCCCGGGACGCAACGCGGTGGCCGTCGCCGAGCTGGCATTCGGCCTGCTGCTGGCGCTGGACCGCAACATCGCCGAGAACGTCGCCGATCTACGCGCAGGCCACTGGAACAAACGACGTTACTCCCGTGCCCGCGGTATCCACGGCCGTCGGGTGGGCGTGCTGGGGCTCGGACGTATCGGTTTACGGTTCGCCGAACGGGCCGTGGCGTTCGGCACCCACGTGTACGCCCTGAACAACCCGGAACGGGATCGGCAGACGAGGGAACGTACCGAGGCACTCGGGATCGAACTCGTCGCCGACCTGCACGAACTGGCGCAGACCTGTGACGTGCTGTCCCTGCATCTGCCGTTGACGGAGGAGACCCACCACATCGTCGACCGCGACCTGCTCGCCCGGATGCGACCGGGCACGATCCTGTTGAACACCTCCAGGGGCGAGCTGGTCGACGAGGACGCGTTGATCGAGGCCATGGAAGCTCGGGGGATCAGGGCGGGCATCGACGTGTTCCCCGACGAGCCGGAGGGCGGGACGGGAGACATCACGTCGCGGCTGGCTACCCACCCCAACGTGTACGGCACCCACCACATCGGTGCCTCCACCGAGCAGGCGCAGCAAGCCGTGGCCGACGAAGTGGTACACATGATCGGGGCTTTTCGGGCGGGCAGCGTACTGCACTGTGTCAACGAACAGCCCCCATCACCCGACCGGGCCGGAGACGCGGCCGTGTCGGCACGTTCCGGCGGTGTCTCATGAACACCCCGCGCATCCAGCACACCACCACCGTCCCCCCGAACAACGCTCAGCATTCCGGCGGGATCACGGTACGCTACCCACGCCTACTCGTGCTCGACCAGCGAGGTGCCGCTCCTCTGGACGGCTCCCTCGAGCCCGAGCGGGTGAAACGCCTGCTCGACGGGGGCGGATACACCCGTCCCCCACGGCCCACCGTGGTGGTCTACCGGCTGCGGGCGGGCAGGCACCAACAGACCGGCGTGGTCGTGGAGGTCTCGCTCGACGACTACCGGGCGGGCAGGATCCGCCGCCATGAGGCCACCAAGCCCGAGCGGGAGCACCGCATAGAGCAGCTCACCGAGGCGGGCGGTGTCGAACAGATGCCGGTGACACTCACGCATCCGGACCGGCCGTATCTGGGTGAGCTCCTCGACGGAATAGCCGAAGGGGAGCCGGACCTTCAGACTGATGCCGCTGGCGGGGTTCGGCACAGTGTGTGGCTGCGGCAGGACGCCATGCTGGCCGGAACGGTGCGGGAGGAACTGGCGAGTGTTTCGACGATCTACATCGCTGACGGTCACCACCGGATGGCGGTCGCCGAGCGGAACGGCCGGTCACACCGGCACTCCACGGAAGAGGATCCGCGCGCGTTCACATTGGCCGCACTGTTTCCCAGCAGCCAGATGCGTATTCTCGGTTACCACCGTTGCCTGCCCGCGCACCGCGAGCTGTCGACGTCGTGGGTACTCGAACGGCTGGCGGCGTTGCCGATGATGACACGGATCGAGGAATGCACCTCGACCGCCACGACCAATCCGGCACCGGGGGTGGTGTTGCTCCGCCTCAACGATCGGTGTTTCCGGCTTCGGCTACGCACGCCCACCGGACCGAACCAGGTGCGGGCGGGACTGGACGCGGTGCTGCTCGACGAGCAGCTGTTGCCTGCCGTCTCACGTATCGTCGATCCGAACGGCCAACACGGCGAGAGCCCCGACGGCGGGGGAAAGTGCTGGTGCTCGTCCCGGAACGCGATCTGCCTGGTGCCGCACCCGCCCACGGTGGAACAGGTCATGGCGGTGTCCGACTCGGGTTCGGTGATGCCACCGAAATCGACCTGGTTCGACCCGAAGGCCGTCGCCGGGCTCTTCGCTCGCGAGCTGCGCTAGCTCCGAGCCCGGCCGCGGCGGCCGGACCGGTCGGCACGGTAAGCAGCGGTTGCGGTGACCACGCTCGTGCGGACACGAAAGACCACGTCGACTGCTGCCGCAGCGGGCCGCAGTCCGATTTCCGGATTCTCCGAGTTCACCACGTGAGCGACCGCTGTCCGGGCAGCGAACGCCACTACCGGCGGTCCGATTACGAAGCCGTTTCGGCGTGGTCGATACGGGCACGACGAGCCCACTGGGGCTGGGGGTGACACCGCTTGAGCACTCACCGCTCGATTGCCGGATACGGCTGGGGCTTCCGGATACGGCTGGGGCGTTTGAGCCTCACAACACCTGGAAACACACAAGGAGGACTCCCGAGCAGCCGGCCCGGAAGCGATTCGGAGCGCCCGGCGGGGACACACCGGAGGTGAGCGATGAGCACGGTACGAGAAATCATGCACCAGGGAGCCGATTGTGTGCGCACCGAGGAGACCGCGGCCGATGCCGCGCGGCTCATGGCCCGTCTCGGGGTGGGCGCACTTCCCATCTGCGGCAAGGACGACAGGATCAAGGGCATGGTCACAGACCGGGACATCGTGATCAAAGTGGTGGCCGAGGGCCGGGACGCCGGGACGTTCCCTGCGGGCGATCTCAATCAGCAGGAGGCCGTCACGATCGGCGCCGACGATTCCACCGACGAGGCGATGCGCATCATGAACGAGCATCGGATCCGGCGCCTTCCCGTGATCGACGGACAGCGTCTCGTGGGCATGGTCACGGTCGCCGACATGGCACGCACCATGCCGGAACCCCGGGTGGGGGAACTGGTCGAGTCCCTCTCCGAGGCGTGAACCCTGGCCTGTGAATCGGGGACACCGACGTTCGGAAGAATGTCCCTCGCGGAGTCGCGCCACGAGCGTCGGACTCGCCCGAACGCGCTCAGGAAGCGGTCACCCCGAACACCAGGCCCAGCAGGAAGGTCATCGCCGCGGCGCCGGCTCCGATACCGAGCTGGCGCAGGGCGCGCGGCAGCGGAGCCGCCCCGGACAGCACTCCCACCGTGGCTCCGGTGAGCAGCAGCGCCGCACCGCTCAACACCGCGGCAACCAGCACGGCGAGCGGGCCGTGAAGCCCGGCGAGAAACGGCAGTACCGGCAACAGGGCCCCGAGCGCGAAGGCTGTGAAACTGGAGGCGGCGGCTTTCGTGCCGCTGCCGACCACTTCCCCGCCGTCGACCTCCTCGCCCGCCGGACACTGTTCCGCACCGGGTCGACGCAGCATCGTCTCGGCACGTTGTTCGGCCTCGGCGGCCGTCATGCCCCGTGCCCGGTAGACCAGGGCGAGTTCGTTGGCGTCCACATCCAGCAACGGCACGGCCCCGTCCGCCGTGTCGTCGGGTTTTCCCGCCGCGAGGAGTTCTCGCTGCGAACTCACGGACACGAACTCGCCCGCCGCCATGGACAGCGCTCCGGCCAACAACCCGGACAACCCGGTCAGCACCACCAGGGTGGTGCCGGCTCCCCCGCCGATCACACCGAGCACCAGGGCGAGATTGCTGACCAGGCCGTCGTTGATGCCGAAAACGGCCGCTCGTAGGGTTCCGGACATCCGCGCCCGCCCCTGTGCGGCCAGCGCGCGCACCACTTCACCGTGCACACGCTCGTCCGCGGCCATGGCCTCGGTGGCGTCGGCAGTGGACTCGTAGTTGGAACGGGTTTCGGCACGCTGCACCAGCGCCAACACGAAGATCCATCCGAATCCCCGGGCGAGGTAGGCCAACACCCGCATTCGGAACGTGGCGCGGCGCGGCTCACCGACGTACTCCCCGAGCAGACGCCGCCAGTGCTCGGCGTGACGCTGCTCGGCCTCGGCCAATCGCAGCAGGATCTCCCGTTCCGTACCGCGCCTGCGGTCGGCGAGCTCACGGTACACGGTGGCCTCGGCTCGTTCGTCGGCCAGCATCCTGCGCCAGGCCCGTAGTTTCGCGGCGGACGGAGGGCGCCTGTCGGCGGCGGGCTGCTCGGACACTGACTCGAGGATGCCACCTCTCGCGGAACCGGGCCGGTCGAAGCCGGACTCCGGAAGAAGTCACGTACGTTCGGCGAGAAGTTCCGGTCCGGACCGAAAGTTCGTACCCGGCGAACCCCAAGCACGGGTGGGACGCGAGCCGCCCGCGGCACGGTAACCAGCACAGTTGCCGATTCGGGGTTCCGGGGTAAGCATGGCGCTCGCAGTAGCCCAGAGTGGAGGACCGCAGCCATGCGTTCGAGTACAGACCGAATCCTTACCACCCAGGCCGGAAGCCTGCCGCGTCCGGACGAACTCATCGAGCTCAACCGCTCCCGCGCCGAGGGCGATATCGATGAGCAACAGTTTCACAGCGGGGCGAACCAGGCCGTCACCGACCTGGTGGAGCGGCAACGCGGTGCCGGGATCGACCTGGTCGGAGACGGGGAGTTCGGCAAATCGGTGAGTCAACGGGTGGACTACGGGGCTTGGTGGTCGTACTCGTTCCAACGGCTCGGTGGTCTGGAACTCGCCGACGCCTCGCTGTTCGAAACGAGCCACGAGGGAGCAAAAGCCACCGAAGAAGTGGCCCTGACCAGTTTCGGGAATCGACGGGACCGTGTCAGGTTCGCCGAAGCCTACGCGGACCCGACTTCGGGTGTGGAGGTCTCCACCAGTCCGATGAACTTCCCCGTGTGCCGGGGGCCGCTGAGCTACGTCGGCCACCAGGCGATCAACGCCGACATCGCGAGGTTCAAACGTGCGCTGGCGGCCAACGGCCTGGAGGAAGGATTCATGACAGCGATCGCACCGGCGAGCTGTTCCCGAATCGACAACGAGTACTACGACAGTCAGGAGGAGTTTCTCTACGCGTGCGCGGAGGCGATGCGCGAGGAGTACAAGGCGATCATCGACGCCGGTCTCATCCTGCAGCTCGACGATCCCGCCATCGCGGAGAACTGGGACCAGATCAACCCGGAGCCGTCCGTGGCGGACTACAAGCGGTTCACCATGCGGCGCGTGGAGGCACTCAACCATGCGATCCGTGATCTGCCGAAGGATCGTATCCGGTTCCACCTGTGCTGGGGCAGCTGGCACGGCCCGCACACCACTGATCTGCCGATGCGCGATCTCGTCGACATCCTGCTCTCGATCGATGTGCGAGCCTACTCGTTCGAGGCGGGCAACGTCCGGCACGAGCACGAGTGGAAGGTTTGGCAGGACGTCACTCTGCCAGATGACAAACTGATCATGCCCGGTGTGGTCAGCCACGCGACCAACGTGGTCGAGCACCCGGAACTGGTAGCCGACCGCATCGTGCGGTTCGCGGAGTGCGTGGGGCGCGAGCGAGTCGTGGCCGCTACGGACTGTGGGTTGGGTGGCCGGGTTCACCCGCAACTGGCCTGGGCGAAACTGGAAACGCTGGCACGCGGTGCGGAACTGGCGACCGAACGGCTGTGGCCCTGAGTGCATGACAGCCGCGGCACTTCCTCCGTCACCGCCGGGGGAAGGCGTCGCGGTTGCGATCTTCGGGTACGGAAGCCGCGGAACCGTTTCCGAGAGCGGAGGCTTCGCCTAGCATCGCCGGTGATGGACACCTCCGGTTCCCAGGATGCGCTGTCGCTCTCGGAAGCGGAACGGGAATGGCTGGTTCGTTGGACGAGACTGCCGTCCACCTCCCAAGCGGTCGCGCTGCGCTGTCGTATCGTGCTGGAGTGCGCACGCGGCCTGGCCGACGCGACCGTCGCCCGCGAAATCGGAGTTTCCGCGCAGGTGGTCGGCAAATGGCGCCGACGCTTCCGGCAGGGAAGGCTCACGGCGTTGCAGGATCGGCCCCGTTCGGGGGCGCCACGGTCGATCTCGGAGGAACAGGTACAGACGATCGTGAAAGCGGTGCTGACCGAACCGCCGCCGAACGGAGTCAGGTGGACCAAGCGCGCACTGTCCAGCCGGGCCGGAGTGTCCCCCTCCTCAGTGATGCGGATTCTGTACCGACTCGGCATCAGCACCGCACACACCGGTCGAACGAACGAAGCGACCAATAAGGCTCCCTGGAAGGCCCTCTACCTCGCTCCCCCGGAGTCGATCATGGTCATGGCCTTCGACGAGAGTCATGATCCCGACAACGGTGCGGGGAGGGTTTTCCCACCCGCTGCCGGTGACCACGACGTGGTGCTACGTACGGAGCTGGCGAACCGCCTCTCCCGTTCCGCCGGGAACGACGATTCGGGGAATCTGGTGCGGTTCCTTCGCAACCTGGAGAACCGAAAATTCGACAATCTCGACATCCACCTGATCTGTCACGGTCACGGAACTCGCAAGATCGAGGCGATCCGTCGCTGGCAGGAACAACACTCCGGACTGCATCTGCACTTCACGCCGGACAAAGAACTGTGGCTGCGGCTGGTGGAACGTTACTTCACGCCGATCATCCCGTCCATCGGCTCCGACGGACGGTCACCGCTCACCGTGTTCGCGGCGGAGCTGCACCGCTGGTCGCAACAACGTCGCAGTGCGGCCACGCTCACGTGGTTCCATCCTTGAAGGGCAGAACCGCCCCGGAAAACACGAATTTGTGGTCCACTCCGCCACGGAGCACGATCACCCTCGCTTACCTTGCCCACCATGACGGAACGACACTCCGATGACGGGCACGAAGCGGACCAGCGGAATTCCGGCACGACACGACGCACCGCTCTCGCCGCTTTCGGCGGGCTGGGAATCGGCACGTTTACGGCGGGAACCGCGCGGACGCGGGCGAACGCGGCCGGATCCGCCGAGGACATCATGTCCGGCGGGCGGTTCCATCCGGCCTGCGTGCTGGCACCGGAACAGATGGAAGGTCCCTACTATCTGGACTACCGGATTCTCCGAAGGAACATAACCGAGCACAAACGCGGCATCGACCTGCTGCTGAACATCATCGTGGTGGACGCCGCCCGCTGTGAACCGTTGCCGGAGATCGCGGTCGACATCTGGCACTGCGACGCGCTCGGGGTCTATTCCTCCTACACCGAGTACGACGACGGCGAGATCCCGCCGCTGGACGAAACCGGGCACGCCGAGCCGACCGACCGAACCACGTGGCTGCGTGGTGTGCAGCTTACCGATCGACGCGGTTTCGCGAACTTCCGCAGCATCGTGCCCGGTTGGTATCGGGGGCGGACCACGCACATCCACATCAAGACGATCACCGGCGGACACCGCGAGGACGGCAGCTGGCGAGGCGGGGATACTTCACACACCGGCCAGCTTTACTTTCCGCGGGAATTCAACGAACGTCTCGCCCGCACCGAACCGTACTCACACAACACAATTCCCCGGACCACCAACGCCGAGGACCTGTTGTACAACTCGGGGGACGAGGGACCGATGACGCGGCTGGACATCGGACGGGTACCGGCCGGATTCCTCCGGCCGACGATCAGCGCCTCGATCGTACTGGGCATCCACCCGGAAGCGACTCCGCCGCCGGAAGGACTGCCGCCGGGAGCACAGCCACCGGCCTGAACACGGTTTTCCGGCGGGGTCGCCCGAGCGCCACCTCGGACGACCCCGCCGGAAGACTTCGCTCAGTGCGAGGAGGCCTTTTCCGCTCCGGCACCGGTCAGGGAACGTACCTCCATCTCGGCGTACTTAGCCTCGTCGTGCTCGCCGGAAAGCACGGTGCCGAGCCAACCGAGGAAGAACGAGGCCGGAATGGAGACCAGACCGGGGTTCTCCAGCGGGAACCACTGGAAGTCCACGCCGCTGAGCATGGCGGTCTCACTGCCGGACACCGCGGGTGAGAACACGATGAGCAGTATCGCGATGCTCAGACCACCGTAGATGCTGCACAACGCTCCGGTAGTGTTGAACCGCTTCCAGAACAGCGAGTAGAGAATCGTCGGCAGGTTCGCCGAGGCGGCGACCGCGAACGCCAGAGCCACCAGGAACGCCACGTTCTGGTTGCGGGCGAGGATGCCGCCAACGATGGCCACGGCACCGATCACCACGGCGGTGATCCGTGCGACGCGGACCTCCGCCTGCTTGTCGGAGACCTCGCCCTTCTTGATGACGTTGGCGTAGATGTCGTGCGCGAAGGACGCGGACGCCGTGATCGTCAGTCCGGCCACCACCGCGAGGATGGTCGCGAAGGCGACGGCGGAGATGAAGCCCAGCAGGACCGAACCACCCAACGCCTGGGCCAACAGCGGTGCCGCGGAGTTGGAGGCCCCCGGCGCCTGGCTGATCGTCTCCGGTCCGACCATCGCGGCCGCGCCGTAGCCGAGCACCAGAGAGAACAGGTAGAACAGCCCGATCAGGAAGATGGCCCAAACCACGGAACGACGGGCTTCCCGTGAGGTCGGAACAGTGTAGAACCGCATCAGTACGTGCGGCAGACCCGCCGTACCGAGCACCAGTGCCAGTCCCAGCGACAGGAAGTCCAACTTGCTGATCTCGGAGGTGCCGTACTTGGCCCCCGGTTCGAGCAACCGTTGCCCGTCGGCACCGGCCTTGTCCACCGCTCCCTGCAGCAGAGCCGAGAAGTCGAAGCCGTACTTGGCGAGCACCCAGAGGGTCATCGCGGCGGCACCGGCTATCAGCAGGCCCGCCTTGATGATCTGTACCCAGGTCGTCCCCTTCATGCCGCCGACGAGCACGTAAACGATCATGATGACACCGACGACGGCGATCACCAGGCTGACGCCGACCGGGTTGCTGATTCCCAGCAGCAGTGACACCAGCACTCCGGCCCCGGCCATCTGGGCCAGCAGGTAGAAAAAGCTCACTGCCAGGGTCGAGGTCGCGGCGGCCGCCCGCACCGGACGTTGGCGCATCCGGAAAGCGAGCACGTCACCCATGGTGAACTTGCCGGTGTTGCGCAGCAGTTCGGCGACCAGCAGCAGCGCGACGAGCCACGCCACGAGGAAGCCGATCGAGTACAGGAAGCCGTCGTAGCCGTACAGCGCGATGGCACCGACGATTCCCAGGAAGGACGCCGCGGAGAGGTAGTCGCCGGAGATGGCTATCCCGTTCTGCGGACCGGAGAACGCTCGCCCGGCCGCATAGTAGTCCGAGGCGGTTTTGGTGGTGCGACTGGCACGTAACACCACGACCAGGGTAACGACGACGAAAGCGACGAATATGCTGATGTTGATGACGGGATTGCTGCCCTGCAGCCCACCGCTCTGCGCCAACTGGGTCATTCCGACCCCCCTTCGATCTCCTCACGGATCCTGCCCGCCACCGGATCGAGCCTTCGGTTCGCGAACCGCACGTAGATTCCGGTGATCGCGAAGGTGGACACGAACTGCAGCAGTCCCAGCACCAGACCAACGTTGATGTTGCCGACGAGCTTGATCGACATGAACCCGTGGGCGTAGTCGGCGAGCAACACGTACAGCAGGTACCAACTCAGAAACAGCACGGCCACGGGAAAGACGAAACCGCGCAACCTGCGGCGCAGAGCCACGAAGTCCGCGCTGGCGTGGGCCTCCTTCCACTGTTCGACCGTCGGGTCACGAGACTCGGACTCGTCGGTTGTCACGAGCGACCTCCTCACACGAAAGAGTGACTCAAGGCACAGTAGGAAGAGCACGCCGTGTTGGGGAGACGCATGGGACGAACGGGCGAACCGTGCGACGAGCGGTGGATGAGCGGCGCCGTGAACGAGACGAACGAGCCGCTTCCCGAGAACACGACACCCACGATGCGAAATCCGGCGCCGGTCCTCACCGTCCGGAGTCCGGCGTCGCCCGTTGGTCCAGATGCAGCCGCAGCATGGCCGACCTGGACCGCGGGGAGGAGTCGCTTCGCAGTGACACCAGCACCATCGTGCCGAAGGCGAGCGGAACCGCCCACGGCGCCGGTTGAGCCAGCAGAATCGCCCACCAGCCACTCAGCTCCGGACCGAACAGCGTCACCACGATTCCGGCCGAGGAACCGAGCAGCCCGACCAGCACGCCGCTGACAGCGCCCGCTGCCGTGAGCCGCCACCACCAGATCCCCAGCACCAGCAGTGGGCAGAAGGTCGCCGCCGCGAGCGTGAACGCCCAGGTGACCAGAATATTGGTCTCCAGCGGAGCCGCGAACAGCGCCAGCAGGATGACCACCGCGGCGGCGAGCAGAGCGGTACCGCGCAGTCGCCCCAGACCTCCGGGCGCGAGGTCGTGCGAGACGGCTCCCGCGAGAACCAGCAACAATCCCAGCGAGGTGGCCAGAAACGCCGCGAACGCACCACCGGTCAACAGCACGGTGAACAGCGTGCCCGCCCAACCGGTGTCCACTCGCGCGGGCAAAGCCACCACCACCGTGTCCGTCCCCCCGGACAGGTAGAGCTGTGGCAGCAGCACCCTACCCAGAGCCCCGTAAACGCCGGGAAACAGGTAGAACACGCTCAGCAGCCCCACCGTCAGAGCAGCGGTACGACGCGCGGCCGCCCCGTCCGGGGTGGTGTGGAACCGAACCACCACGTGCGGGAGCCCCATGGTGCCGAACATGGTGGCGATCAGTACCGCCCAGGTGCCGAACAGCGGATGTCCGGCATCGGCGACGTCCAGCAACGGAAATCGCCATCGCTCTCCTCCCGGACGTCCCCCGGAACCGACGTGTGGCACGGGCTCTCCCGCCGGGAAGACGAGAGTTCGGCCCGCCCGGACCTGGTGTGTGCCCGGGTGCAGCACACGGGTATCACCGCCCGGAGGGTGAATTCGTGTCGGCTCGGTGATCCGGAAGGTGACCCCGATGCGGAACTCCACCCGGGTACGTTCCTCGAAGTGTTCGAACTCCACGGGCCGCAACGCCTGTTGCCGTACCTCGGCTCCGGCGTGCACCGTCAACCAGACGGCGGGCACGGCGAACAACAACAGCTTCAGGCAGAACTGCACCGCCTGCACGTAGGTGGCCGCCCGCATACCGCCGAGCGCCAGGGTGACGCTGATGACGACCCCGGCGACGACCACTCCGACCCAGTACGGTGTGGCACTGACCGCACTGAGCACCAGTCCCGCCGTGCGGAACTGCGGCACCAGGTACAGCACCGCTATCAGCAGCACCACCACGGCCGTCAACTTGCGCAGCGCGGTGGAGGACAACCGGGCCTCGGCGAAGTCGGGGACCGTCAACGCCCCCGAACGCCGCATGGGGGCCGCGACCAGCACCAGCATCGCCACGTAACCGGCGGTGAATCCGACGGGATACCAGAGGGCGCCGGGGCCGTCCTTGACCATCATGCCCGCGATCCCCAGAAACGACGCGGCCGAGAGGTACTCACCGGAGACGGCGGCCGAATTCAGCAGGGGCGAGACCTGTCTGGAGGCGACCAGAAAGTCCGAGGTTGTTCGCATCGCGGCGACACCGCGCACTCCGACGAACAGGGTGAGCAGCACCACCGGGGCGACCGCCAGTACCGCCACTGTCATCGGTACCGCTCCAGCCGCTCGGCGCGCCGCAGCTGCCGCCACGCCAGCAGCACCATCGCCGGGAAGGGAACGAGTACCGGGATCAACCAGGAAGCCGGAATCCCGGCCACGCGCAGCGTGGAGACCACCGGCAGACAGACCTGCACCAGGGGGAGACCGAACACGAGCAGGACCAGCCCTGCCAGCGTGATCGCCCCGTGGAACCGCTGGGCACGGTAGAGCCGGGCGGCCCGTTCGAGTTCGGCGGGCCCCAGCGGCGGCGTGCTCCAGCTGGTCCGCGAGACCCGTCGGACACGAGCCATCCGGGTCTGGGGGCTCATGACCGGAACCCGTTTACTCTCGCTCATCGGCCTCCCCGGGACGCACTGTCCAGCTCGACTCGTTGGGCCTGGTGCAGCAGTTTCTCGCGCAGTTCACGCGAGTGCCGTCTACTGACCGGGACGTCACCGATCTCGGTGTGTGCCACGAGCCCACCCGCGGAATCGCTACGCAGTTCCAGCACCGCCCGTAGCGCGACCAGGAAGCTGCGGTGCACCCGTTGGAAACCGGCCGAGCACCAGTACTCCGCCAGCCGTGAGATGGGCATCCGCACCACGTGCTCCCCCGAAGGGGTGTGCAGGCGGACGTAGTCACCGTCGGCGGACACGAAACGCACGTCACCACGGCGCACGTACTTGGTACGACCGGCGGTTTCCACCGGCAGAGCGGGCATCGCGTCGGTCTCCTGCACGCCCTGCTCCGAGCCAGCGGCATCACCGGAGGAGGACATCACCCTGCTCACCTTGGTCAGTGCCGCTGCCAGCCGTTCGGCACGTACCGGTTTGAGCAGGTAGTCGACAGCACCGATGTCGTACGCCGTCACGGCGTGCCCGTCGTAAGCCGTGACGAACACGATCACCGGCGGTGAACTCAGCCTGGTCAGCAGCGAGGCGAGTTCGATGCCGTCGAGACCGGGCATCGATATGTCCAGGAACGCCACGTCGAACCGGTCGCTCTGTATCAGTTTCAGTGCCGCCAGCGCTTCATCGGCTCCTGTCACCTCGGCGACCTCGGGAGCGGCCCGCAGCATCTCGCGGAGTTCGTCCAGTGCGGGGCGAACGTCGTCGACAGCCAGCACTCGAAGTTCTCGTGTCATCGCGGCACCACTCCGGGTTGAAACATCGGCACCCGGAAAATCACCTTCGTGCCCGCTCCTCGCGCGGTCTCGACGACCAGCCCGTACCAGGCACCGTAGATGGATCGCAGCCTACGATCCACGTTGGCCAGCCCGACGCTGTTCTCGGACCCACGACCGGCCAGTATCTCCTCCGCGTCGGCCGGATCCATTCCCACTCCGTCGTCCTCCACACTGATCACCAGATCACTTCCGGCCGCCTCACCGGAGACCTGCACGAGGCCACTCCCGTCGGCTTCCCCGACGAAAGCCGGTTGGATCCCGTGGCGCACCGCGTTCTCCACCAAGGGTTGTAGTACCAGGTAGGGCACGGACACGGCCAACACGTCGGGGGCCACACGGATCTGTACCCGCAGTCGACTGCCGAGCACCGCACGCTGCAGCGCGAGGTAGGTCTCGATGGCGTGGAACTCGTCGGAAACGGTGGCGTACTCACGGTTCCGCGCGAGCCCGTAGCGGATGAAATCGGCGAAATCGAGCACGAGCTCCCGGCAACGATCCGGATCGGAGCGGATGAGCGAGCCGATCACGGTCAACGCGTTGTAGACGAAGTGCGGGGAGATCTCCGAACGCAACGCACGCAGCTCGGAACGCGCTGCCTGCTGGGCGGTGCTTTCCAACCTGCCGCGTTCCAACGAGTCCTCGATCCAGTCTCCGGCCCGGCTCACCGCGGACACCGACACGCGACCGCTGACCAGCAGAACCCCAACCAGCTCCGCACTCGAATGGAGCGGAACGGCGGTCAGCGGCGGTCGACCGTGCCGTGTCTCGGTATGCAGTACTTTGTCGATCAAGTTCGCCGCGCCTCGCGGATCGTTCGGAGTTCCTGCCTGCACCCACTCGCCGGAGAGCCCGGTCAGCACCACTGCCCGGGCACGAAGCAGTCGTCGAAGATCCCGGGCTGCCGCTTTTACCCCGGTCCCGCTCAGGCCTTCCCTGAGGTTCCTCGCGATGCGGTGCGCCGTGGTCACGCTGGCCATCGGATCGGGCGCCGACCACCCGGTCCCGGGGCCTGCGAAGCCTGGTGCTCGATCGGCGGGCACGGCCATGAACGCTCCTAGCACTGTCGAGACGGCCCGCCGGATACTAGTGCTTCGGCCACCCCTGTCCGAAAGATGTTCATCGGACTCGCTCACCGAGCCCCCGGGCGTGCTGTCCCTCACTCCCGAAGGGGAGACGGTAGCGCTCCCGAGGAGCATGAGGAAAGGCGATTCCGCCCGGAATCTCGGCTTGTAACGATTCCGCGGCCTCCCGGTGAACGAACCCGAAGGCGAGGATTCCACCCCATTGGAATATTCCATCCAGCGTGACGGGCGCGAATTGATCCGGTCACAGGTATTCTCATGATCGCGACGAGGCGTAAAATGTGCCGGCCGCGATCTCCGGACCCGTTCGCCGCAGGCGGAGGATTGATGACCAGATATTTTCCGCTGGTGTCGGCACTGGTGTGTTGCTACGTGGTGGCTGTGATCGCCGTTCTGGGATCCGGAGTGCTCACCGCGGAATCGGCGCTGATCGTCGACGACGCGGCACAACTGATCAGTGGCAGTGGAGCGACGCTCGCGTGCTGGTGGCGAGCTCGGCACAACCACGGCGGGCAGCGGCACTGGCGGGTGCTGCTGGGGCTCGGCACCGCGGGCTGGACCGCGGGAATGGCGGTATGGGCCTGGTTCCGCACCTTCGCCGACACGCCGCTGCCGTCGCCCTCACTGGCCGATGTCGGTTTTCTGACCCTGCCGGTGTTCGCGTTGCCCGCCCTGTTGGTGTTCGCCGAGGACGGGCGACCTGTCAGGGGAATCACGGCCCGTTCCGCCCGAGCGGCGGCTCGCACCCGCGCCGTCCTCGTGCTGGACGGTCTGATCGTCACCGGCTCGCTGTTCCTGTTGACCTGGGCAACCGCGCTGGGCGCCGTGGTACGTACGGGAGCGCCGACCGCGTTGGGATTCGTGGTGGCGGTGGCGTATCCGGTTACCGATCTCGTACTCGTGGTGATCGTCGTACTGCTCGCCTCCTTCAGGCGGGCCCGCAACAGCCTGCGGCTGTTGCTGCTGGGTTCGGGCCTGATCGCCCTGTCGGTCTCCGACAGCATTTTCGCCTACCTGGTCAGCAGCGGGGCGGCCAACATGAACCCACTGTTCGATACGGGATTCGTGACGGGACCGGCACTGATCGCGCTGGCCGCGATCGTCCCCGACGAGCACGAGACCGCGTCCGGGCACGAATGGCGGGAGCGGACCGTCGACTGGGCGCATCTCATGCTGCCGTATCTGCCGTTGATGGTGGCGGCCTGCTACACGACCGCGAAAACCGTGCTGGGAGCGGGAACGGACGACCTCGAAGTGGTCGGAGTTTTCCTGCTGTTCGTGTTGGTCGTCCTACGACAACTGGTAACTCTCATCGACAACGCCAAGCTGTTGGAAAAGGTGCGGAACACCCAGCAGGATCTGGCTCACCAGGCCTCGCACGACCCGCTGACCGGCCTGGCGAACCGCACACTGCTCTACGAGAGGCTGCACGACAGCATCACGCGCAACAGCCGGACGCATTACCCGTTCGGACTGCTGTATTTGGATCTCGACGGCTTCAAGGCGGTCAACGACACCTTCGGGCACTCCGCGGGGGACGCGCTGTTGCGCGCCGTGGCCGACAGACTCCGCGAATGCGTCCGAGCAGCCGACACCGTGGCCCGTCTCGGCGGGGACGAATTCGCCGTGCTGGTCGACACGGAACGCAGACAGGAGTCCGAACTGGTCGGGGGAAGGGTGCTGGCGGCCCTGCAACGCCCCTTCACCGTCGAGGGGCGAAGCCACACGATAGGCGGCAGTCTCGGGATCGTGCACTGCCCGGTCGACGAGGAGATCTCGGCCCAGACACTGCTGCATCACGCCGACGCGGCGATGTACACCACGAAACAACGGCGCAAACAGCGGATCGGCGAAACACTACCTCGCAGGACTTCCCTCGCCGAGGAGCCGGCCGGCGAGAGACCAGAGGAAGAGGAGGTGAACCGTGCTGACACGATGGTTCACCACGATCCGCCGGAGAGCTCCCACTCCGTTCCCGACGAGCCCGCGGCTCAGAACGACCCCGCCGTTCCGGACGACCCCACTGTCCCGGATGATGGAGCGTCACTGCACAACTGATCTCTGCGCTTCCGTGAGCAGGGACTTACCCCGGTCGGCCCCATGGAGCGGGCACGAGTAGTTACGTGCGCGGCGAGAGCGAATACCGCGAATGCGGCCGATGGGCACTTCGGGGAGACGGTCGGAGAACCGCCGTCTCCCCTGCCGGAGATCAGTGCCTCCGCCGGATCAGTGTTTCGGCAACAACCCGAACACCGTGGCCGTGGCCCCCGAACCGTTGCGATGAGCGGGCCCGCCCGCCAACACCCATCCGCCGGTGGTGGGAAGACGTTCCAGATTCGCCAGGACCTCCAGACTGATGCGGTGCCGCCGATACAGCATCAGCGACACCTGGTACTGGTGGTCCGTTCCGACATCGGGACTGAAGGTGTCGGTACCGAGAGCCCCGCGATAGCCGAGTCGACCGGTTTCCAGCAGCCAACTCACCGCCTCGGGGGAGAACCCGGGGTGGTGCATCCGGCCCTGTTCATCGAGGTTGCGGAAGGCCGGGGTTCCCCATTTTTCCTGCCAGCCGGTCCACAACACCACAGCGGCGTTTCGCGGAATCGGACCGTGCTGCCGTTCGAACCGCCACAGGTCCTCCACCGTGACCGCGTAGTCGGGATCGCGTTCGGCCTCGCGACGAACATCGATCTTGACCGCCGGAAGCAGCAGATCCTCGGGGTCCAACTCGTCGGCACCGGGTTCCCCCGCGTTGAAATGACAGGGTGCCCCGAAATGCGTACCGGTGTGCTCACCCTCCTGCACGTACTGCAGGTAGAACCCGTCCTGTTCGAGCGTGGCCACGGTGCTCAGGGTGAATTCCGGATCCCCCGGATAAATACTGGTCGTTTCCGGATCGTTGACGTGCGAGAGGTTCACCAACCTCATGTCGCCCGGGTCGAATCCCGGTCGGCGACCTCCCCCACCGGACTCGGCCCGGGCGGAACGCGCCAACCCGACCGAGGCGGCCAACCCCGCACTCCAGCTCACCAGTTTCCGCCGTGCGAACAAACCATCCGTCCCTTCCGGAGGAGCTGTCGATCACTCGCCCGATGTCGCGGCACGACGAGGCCGTTCGGTGAGCGACCTCGTCGTGTCCGAATCGGACATCGTACCGGCCGTGCTCGTCCAACGGTGCGGCACTACCGACGGGCAGTCCGCCACCACAGGACGAACACGGCGGGACTCACGCGAGCGAGGCCGCGCCACGCGGTTGGGGAAGTCCGTCCAGCATCACCGGAAGGACGGCGTGCCCGTTGGCGATGAAGCCTCCGGCCGGTCGGAGTTCGGACCCGGCGACCGCGAGTCGCATTCCCGGAAAACGCTCGAACAGGGCGGGCAGAGCGACCTCGGCCTCCATCCGCGCGAGTGGCGCGCCGAGGCAGTAGTGCGCGCCGTGTCCGAACGCCAGATGATCCTCGTTGTCCGAACGAGTGATGTCGAACTCGTCGGGACGCTCGTAGCGCTCCGGATCACGTCCGGCCGCGGCGTAACCGGCCAGGATGGGCTCACCGGCTCGAATGACGACATCGTCGAACTCGATGTCCTCGACGGCGTAGCGCAGCGGAACATTGGCCAGCGGCGCCTGCCACCGCAGTGTTTCGGTGACGACCCGCTCCCAGGAAACGGAGCCTTCCCGGACCATGGCCAACTGCTCGGGATGGCGGAGCAAGGCGGTTATCGCGTGGTCGAGCAGATTCACGGTGGTCTCGTGGCCTGCTCCGATCAGCAGGATCAGCGTGTCGACCAGCTCACGCTCGTCGAGCCGGGCCTCGTTCTCGTCCCTGGCCTGCAACAGCACACTGGTCAGATCGTCGGCGGGATCGGCGCGTTTGGTCGCCACCAGATCGTTGAGCAGTGTATAGAGTTCGTATTGAGTGGCCTGCACCTGCTCGGGGGTGGCCGAGGTGTCGAAAACCCCGTCGACGATGCGGCGCAGACCGGGGCGGACATCGTCGGGGACGCCGAACAGGTGGCAGATCACGGAGATGGGCAGTGGATAGGCGAACCGTTCGCGGAGATCGACACCGCCCCGCGGGGGCAGGGCGGCCAGCTCGTCGAGCAGCTCGTTGGTCTTCGTTTCGACGAAGGGGCGCATCGCGGCGACCCGACGCGGGGTGAACGCCTTGGACACCAGCGAACGGAGTCTGCGGTGTTCCTGCCCGTGCGCGGTGAACATGTTGCGTACCGCGACCCAGCTCGCCAGCGCCCAGTCACCGGGAATGTCGCCGTTGATCCAGCTCGGCCAGTGTTGTCGCGGATCCTTGGAAACACGGTTGTCCGCGAGTAACTCCCGTAATCGCCGGTTACTGGTCACCGACCAAGCAACCACTCCCCCAGGTAATTCAACGCGCGCCGCGGGGCCTTGGTTACGGAGTCGGCGAGCTTCGGTGTGGACGTCGTTTCCGGTGGGATCCAGGACGTGTGGGCAGGACGATTGCTCCATCGGCCGCTTTCTCCAGGTGTCTCGTCACGACTGTCGGGCTCCTGGACAGGCGGGAAGTGCACCGGCAGCGCGGTCAGAGCACGGTGGAACGGTCCGGGTCGCCACTCCAACTCGTCGGCGGGCACAGCCAAATCCATATCTGGCAACGTATCCAAAATGGTCTCGATCGCAACAGAGGCGATCAAACGAGCCGTGCCTCTTGCCGGGCAGGTGTGCGGCCCTGCGCTCCAGGCCAGGTGCGCCCGGTTGCCGTCGCGGCGGGTGGACTGCAGTGCGGGATCGGTGTTGGCCGCGGCTATACCGATCACCACGGGCTGGTTCGCGGGAAGCAACCTGCCTGCCAACTCGACGTCGCGTGTCGGATAGGTAATGGCGTAGTTGGCCAGCGGCGGTTGTTTCCAGAGCACTTCGTCGATGGCGTCCTCCACCGGTAGCCGTCCTCCGGAAAGATCGCCCGCGAACCGGTCGTCGGCCAGCCACAACCGCAGCGCGTTCGTGATCAGGTTCTGCACCGGTTCGGCACCGGCCCCCATGAACACCACGAGCTGCTGCACCATCTCCTCGTCGTCGAGATCGGCCTCATGAGCGAGCAACCAGCTGGTTATGTCGAACGAGGGGTGTTCGCGACGCAGTGCGATCAGTTCCGCGATGCACTGACCGAGGTCCCGGTTGGCCCGTTCGGTGTCGACCCCGTCCCAGAGTGCGGTCATCGCGTCGACCATGCGGGTGGTCAGTTCCGCCGGACTGCCGAAGAGCCTGTTGAGCACCAGCAACGGCAGCACTCGGGCGTACTCGGTGAGCAGCTCCGCCTTTCCGTTGGGGGCGAAGTCCCGGATGAGGCTCTCGGCGCTCTCGGTCACGTACCGACGCAGCGTCACGGAGTCGACCCGGCTCAGGCTGTCGGTGATCGCCTCCCGCAACCGGTCGTGAGCCGGGCCGTCCTGGAACAGCACGTTGTCCCGGTACATCATCATCGCCACGACCGGGCTGTCGGCGGGCGCCTCACGCTGCCAGGCGCGAGAGTCCTTCGGGAAAGTCGCGGGGTCACGCAGCACGGAAAGGGCGGTCTCGTGATCGAGCACGAGCGTGGCGGGGACTCCCGGGGCGAGTTCGACCGAGGCGATCGGCCCCTGCTCGCGCAGCTCCGCATAGACGGCGTCGGGGTCGGCGGCGAACGTGTGATCGTGAATCGGCGTGGGATCGGCGTGCATCGGACAACCGGACAGCGGGGCTGTCCTCTCGGGATCGGATTCGCTCATGCGGACTCCTGGGCGTGTTCAAAGGGCGAGGCGAGCACGTGCTCAACCAGGGAGATCATCGCTCGCGCGGTGCCGGAGCGATCACGAGCGTCACAGGTGACCAGTGGAATCTCGGGCAACAGGTCGAACGCCTCGCGTAATTCCTCGTGGGAGGGAATGGCGACACTGTTGAAATCGTTGATCGCCACTCCGTAGGGCAGTCCCCGCTCCTCCAGCACGCTGATCACGTCGAAGGACTCCTCGAGGCGTGCCACGTCGGCAAGCACCAGCGCACCCAACGCCCCGTGGGCGAGGTCCTCCCACATCGACAGGAAACGCTGCTGGCCCGGCGTGCCGAACATGTACAGCACCACCCTGTCGCTGAGCGTGCGACGGCCGAAGTCGAGCGCCACCGTGGTGGTGGTCTTGTCCGTGATCCCGTGCAGATCGTCGACGACCGCACCGTCACGGGTCATCGTCTCCTCGGTGTGCAACGGCTCGATCTCGGACAACGTGTCGACGAAGGTGCTCTTGCCGACCGCGAACGGCCCCACGACCAGAACCTTGACGGCGGTACGGACGCTGTCCGGCAGATACACCTCACCGGAGGGCTCTGAGCCCATCAAGCACCTCCTGCAGTAGTTCGCGGTCCGGCCCGTGCTGCTGCCACTCGGTGGACAGCGTGGCCAGATGCCCCTGATCCACCAGATCCGCCACTATCACCCTGGTGACGCTGGCCGGTAGTTCGAGATGGGCTGCGATCTCGGCGATCGACAACGATCCGCCGGAGCACAGCCGCAGGGTCCGACGCTGCTCCGGCGAGAGCAGCCCGGGATCGGCATGCCGTGTGGCCTGGATGAGCGTGGTGAGGTCGAGAGTGTTCCTGGTTGGGTGAGCACGTCCCCCCGTGATCAGGTAGGGACGTACCAGCGACTCCCGATCCCGCCTGCGAGGCGGACTCATGATCGGTCACTGTCCCCGGACCGGGGCAGGGTCCCCAACTCGGACCCCAATTTCTGCACCACCGCGTGGAACCGCTGGGTCGCGGGCCCCATGTCGACCTTCTTGGTGGTCGACACGCCCATGTAGGCATGGGGACCAGCGGCGATGAGAAAGATGTAGCCCGTGTCGAACTCGATGAGCGTCTGGTTCCACGTGGGTTGCGCGCCGCAGAACTCGGTGGCGGCGGCGGACGAACCGCGCAGCGAGGCCAGACACGCCGCGAACCGATCGGCGTCGGCCTCACCGATGTCTCCCGTGGCCGTGATCACCAATCCGTCTCTGGCTAAGACCACGGCGCTGCGTACCTCCGGCAGCAGCACGTCGTCGAGCATCCAACGAAGTTCCGGGCGCCGGACGGTGTTCGTACTCATGCGTGGGGGTCCTCATTCTCGTTCTCACCAACGGACACGGCACCACTGGACTCACTGGCCTGCTGCCAGGCAGCCAGCCCCGCGGCACTGTCGGAATCAGCGGGCGGTGCCGAGTCGGGTTGTGCCGCGGTGGTTTCCCGTGTTCTGCGGCTACGTTTGGGCAGGCCCCCCGAAGTACGCTGCCGGGCGCTGGGAGTGGACTGTTCCTCGTCGCTCGTCGATCCGGTGGCCGTCTCCCGCCGGACCTCGCTCTCGTCGGCGGCTTCGATGTGGGTCAGCAACTCGTTGGGCACGAACACCACTGCCCGCATTCCGCCGTAGAGTGGTGGAGCGTCCACGGAGACGGTCAGTCCGTAACGGACGGCAAGCAGCCCGACCACGGCGAAGCCCACGCGGGGCGGATCACCGATCTCGTCCAGGGCGATCTCCTGTTTCGACAGCAGCCGTTCGGCGCGACGCCGTTCCTCCAACGGCATGCCGACTCCCGCGTCGTCGATCGTGATGGCGACGCCGTTGTGGGCGTGCTGCACTCCGACCGCGACCTGGGCGTACGGCGGGGAATAGCGTGCGGCGTTGTCCAACAGCTCCGCCACCAACAGGACCAGCGGTTCCACCACACGAGTGATAACGCCGAGATCGCCGACGGAATCGCCCTGTGTGCTGGGACTGTAGGCACTCACGGAGATGCGCTGGTAGTCCCTGATCTGCGACTGGGCGCCTCGGAGGATGTCCTGCAGACTCGTTGCCGAACGTTGTTGTCCGATCCACGCCCCGAACAGCACGGCGAATCCCCGAAGCCGCCTACTGAGCTGGGATCCGGCGTGGTCGATGGTGTAGAGATCGGCGAGCACGTCGGCGTCGTCGTGCCGATGCTGCATGTCCGACACCGCCATGTGCTGTTCGGAAGCCAGGCCGCGCACGGTGTCCAGCACACCGGTCAGGGTGCGCCGTGAGGAGTGTTCGGTGTGCTCGCGAGTGGCGCGCACGATCCGCTCGATCACATCGACGAGCTCGGCGAGGGAGTCGGAGGCGAACGTGCCGTCCTCCTGGCGCAACGGTCCCGGCACCGGTGCGCTCGACATCCCGTTGAGGGATTCGGCCAGCGCGGGCAACCGTTTCGTCCTCAGATGTTCGAGCTCGGCGAGATGCTGCTCACGCTCCCGAACGAGTTCCATTATCCGCTGTCGCTGGCGCGCGATGGCCGCCGCACCTGCTACCGCCAGGGCGGTCAAACCGGCGGCGCCCGCCGATCGCACCACCGACGCGACATTCCAACGGTGGTGGGGCGAGATCTTTGGGTGTTGTGTTGTCATGCGTCCCTCGTGAACGAACGTGCGGAGCACCATGCGTCATGGCAGCCACGGAGACGACACCGCCATCGCCGGAGTTGGTCCCTGCCCGGCGACTCGCGGTCCACAATGGACTGGCCCGGCACAACTCCGGCGCGGTGAGGTGGTCGCGAGCAAGATCGTACGCAACCGCCGGAAACACTCCTAGCGGTGGTCGGCACTAATACCGATCGGGTTACCACTAGAGTGTGAAAGACGTGTATCCGTCCACACAGGGCCACTAATTCTTCGGAATGCCTCGGAACGACATGTTTCGAAAACCTGGCGGGACTTCCCCGGAAGAGATCGGCGACCCCGCCGCCAGGACACGAAAAACACCCGGAGCCGCCTCGGAAACGCACGCCGAAGCGCGCACCGAGCTCGCACACGACTCGAAACGGCGTCCGTCCGGACCGAACGGCTCAACCACGCTCGACGGCCGCTCGCAGCGCGTGCAGCGTGCGCTCGATGTTGCGCTGATTGGCCTTTTGCCTGTAGGTCTCACCGGTGGTCTCGGCACTGACCGGGGTGTACCAGGCTGGCCGCCGATCCCAGGCACTTTCCACCACAAGACAGCCCGCGTCGGTGGGGCTGAGCTCGAAACGCCAGTGCGATACCGGGGTGTCGCCGTCGTCGACATCGAATGCGAAGCATTGCCCACTTTCGGCTGCACGCACAGTAGCGACCGTCGACCAGGTTTTATCCCCGTTCCGATTGAAGCCGCGAAAACGAACCCCCGGATGTGGGGATGTTTCGTCCAGCCAGGTACAGGACTCGAGCTCCTCGGAGACTTCGGCGAGAACCTCGAGATCGGTGAGCATCCGGTAGACGAGCTCGGGCGCAACCGCCATCTCGAGCTCAGCGCGGGCTGCGGGTTCCGACACCACGACCTCCTGGTACGAACGACTCTCCCCAAAGCTAACCCGCTGCGGGCGTGTGACTCTCGCCCGAGAGACCATCGCCACCCACGGACGCCCGGAGCTCCGGAAACGGGATCGATTCAGTACGCCACGTCGGGCGACGGGTCGACGCGCACACGTCTGCTCTGCATGGAACGGTCCGATAGAGGACGATAGTGCCCGGGCCCCAAGCGTCCCGGTGTCCCCACCGCGGACGCCCCGCAGCGCTCGGGGATGGTGATCCACAGTGATTCGAGATTACATCAGAACACATACGAATCCCCCGGTCTTCATCATCTCGGGGATCGTGGCCGTGGCATTCGTGTTGTGGGGGGTGCTGGCTCCGGCGAACGTCGACACGGTAGCGAGCAACGTCAACAGCTTCATCACGACCAACTTCGGTTGGCTCTACATCCTCTCGGCCACGCTGTTCCTCATCTTCGTCATAGTGATCATGCTGAGCAGGTTCGGCAGCATACGACTCGGCCCGCCGGACTCCACACCGGAGTACGGCAGGTTGCCCTGGTTCGCCATGCTGTTCACGGCAGGCATGGGGATCGGACTGGTCTACTTCGCGGTCAGCGAGCCGGTTTCGCACTACCTCGACCCGCCCACCGGCCCCGGGGGCACCGAGGCCGACGTCGCCGAGGCGATGAACCTCACTTTCTTCCACTGGGGACTGCATCCCTGGGCGATCTACATCGTGCTGGGGCTGTCGCTGGGGTACTTCGCGTTCCGCAAAGGAATGCCACTGCGCCCTGCCGCGGCGTTCTATCCGCTGCTCGGCGACCGCATCTACGGCTGGGTGGGCCACCTGATCGACATCCTGGCCGTGTTCGGCACGCTGTTCGGCCTGGCCACCTCGCTCGGAATCGGTGGTCAGCAGGTGGGCGCCGGTTTGGAAACCCTGTTCGGCATTCCGAACACGGCCACGTTGCAGGTGATCCTGATCCTGTCCATCACGGCGATCGCGGTCGTGTCGGTGATGCTCGGCATCGACAAGGGTATTCGCAACCTGTCGCTGATCAACCTGTGGCTGGCGTTCGCCCTGATGGTGTTCGTGTTCGTGGTGGCCTCCTCGCGCGACATCGTCAACGCACTGGCGAACAACATCGGCACCTACCTGCAGAACCTGCCGTTGACGAGCTTCGAGACCTACCCGGGCAACGCGCAGGCACGGGAGTGGCAGGCCGACTGGACCCTGTTCTACTGGGGCTGGTGGATCTCCTGGTCCCCCTTCGTGGGGATGTTTTTGGCCAGGATCTCGTTCGGCCGCACGATTCGGCAGTTCATCGCAGGCGCCCTGTTCGCGCCGGTCGGGGCCTCGATGGTGTGGTTGACCGTGTTCGGTGACGCGGCGCTGCAGCGGCTGCGCGCCAACCCGGACAACCCCATCGGCGAGGCGAGTTCGGAAACCGCGATGTTCGTGCTGTTCAACCAGCTACCGGTGGTCGAGGTAGTCAGCATACTCGCCTCGGTACTGGCGATCATCGTGGTTGTGCTGTTCTTCGCCACCTCCTCGGACTCCGGGTCGCTGGTGGTCGACATCCTCACCAACGGTGGTGACCCGCGTCCGAGATGGCAGCAGCGGCTGTTCTGGGCCGTGCTGGAGGGTGTGATCGCCGCGGTGTTGCTGACGGCGGGAGCTGTCAGCGGGGCGGACGCGCTGAGTGCGTTGCAGACCGCCTCGATCGTGGCCGGACTGCCGTTCTGCATCGTGCTGCTGCTGATGTGCGTGGGGCTGAGCAGGGCACTCAACCAGGAACGCCGCGTGTTAACCCGAGTCGAGGAGCCGAGCCCTTTGGTAGGTCTCCGGGAAAGCACGACCAGACGGAGGAGGACGGGCTCGACCGGTGAGCCGGGCGGGGGCACCACGACGGGCGTCTCCGAGGAGGAGACCCGACGAAACGACTCCGATCGCGATCAGGAGTGACCACGAGTCGAACACAGCGGCCGGTCGAACCTCGGGCGAGGTCCGACCGGCCGCTTCGTCGCGAACGGAACCGAGAACTCACCTCACGTAGGGCCACCCCTGGGAATCCCAGCCGAGCAGGTTGATTCCCAGCTTGTGCGCGCCGGAGTCGTTGGCGTCGTAGTAGTGGTAGACGAGCAGGCTGCCGTCACTGTCGTGCATCACACTCTGTCCACCGGGCCCGATGATGTTGTCGTGACTTCCGAGTATTTGCGTACCCCCGCCCTGCAGCATGGGGGTGCCGGATCGGTCCACATAGGGCCCGGTGGGCGAGGTGGAACGTCCGACCATGACCCGGTACGTACTGTCGGTACCCTGACAGCACTGGCCGAACGAAACGATCAGGTAGAAGTAGCCACCGCGCTCGACGATCTCCGGAGCCTCGACAGCATCCGAGGCGGGCCCGCTGGCGAGGTGGTAGAGCGTTTGGTCGGCGCCGTGCTGCTTTCCGGTGGCGGGGTCGAGTCTGATCATGCGGATCCCGCTCCAGAAGGAGCCGAAGGTCAACCACCACTTTCCGGAACTGTCGACGAACAGGTTCGGGTCGATGGCGTTGTGGTTGTCACTGGTGGTCGTGCTGTAGACGATGCCCTGGTCCTGCCAGTCACCGGGCGCCGCGGTCGTGCTGGTGGCCAGACCGATCGCCGAGTGGTTGGATCCGAACGACGAGGCGGAGTAGTACAGCCAGTACCTGCCGTTGTGGTGGGAGACGTCCGGGGCCCAGATGTCGCCCTGGGAATTGTAGTCGTAAATCCAGGACGGGAGACCGGTGAACGCCGAACCGGTACGTTCGAAATCGATTCTGTCGCTGGAAAGGCGCTGCTGTATCCCACCGCCGGTGGAAAACAATCGGTAGCCGGAATCCGTACGCACCATGGATGGATCGTGCGCGGCGATATCACCGGTCACGACGCCGGGCATCGGGTAGTCCGCCGCGGTGGCAGCGGGAGCGACAATTCCGAGACTCATCAGCACAGCGGCGATCACACCCGCTGTTCGAAGCGGAATTCGTTTGGTGAACATGGGCTCCTCAAAGGTTGTCCGTGCTCGGCACCCTAGGAATCACGCGTTCACTTGACCGCCCGAGACACACTGATCCACTCGACCGGGCAAGGTGAGCCACCCGAACGCGGTAGTCGATCATCCCGAAACCGACTGTTCGAAAAGCCGAACACTGTTCGGACAACTTAGGACGAGGCGGCGTGACGGTCAACACAACCTGAGCTACAGCGTCTTTTCAGTGGTCTCCGGAACCGCCGATTCGGCGTAGCCACGTACCGAATCGGCGGACGAGTCCCCCCGCATCGCTCGGGTGCCGCAGGGCGTGCCACCGGCGAAAGGAATGCCGCGGGAGGCCACACCATGCCGCCGTACGTTCGTTCCGCTCCCACCGAGGGGCGGGATGCCGCGTGTACTGCTTATCTGCTCTGCGACAACGCCACAGCGGGAGCCCCGCTGGGCAGCATGTACTTGCCGACCATCAGCGGGGTGCTGTCCTCGCGGACCACCTGGGTGATCAACACCACCGGCGTGTCGGCCGGACGCTGGAAGGCAGCACCGCGTTGCCCTCCCAGCACTGTCGCGGTGATCCCGCTCGAACCACGCAGCGAAAGCCCGGGAGAGCGCGAGGTCAACACGTCCAGCATGGTCCTCGACTGCTCCGAGGCGGCACGCAACGCTTCCGGCAGTTCAGGATCCAGCTCGACGAGGAGCTCGTCCGGCAGAACCCATTCCTGGACCAGGCAGGCAGGGGAACCGTCGACGTCGACGATGCTCTCCCAGAACCGGATCTCACTGGCCGCGGGTACCGGCAGATGTTGTAGCACCAGGTCGGTCGGTTCCTCGGTGGAGCGGACCAGTGCACGAACACCTGTCGTACCGACTCCCAACAACTTCTCCACGGAGCTCAGGCGTTCGAAACCCCGATGCGGGGTTCCGGTGCTGACCGTACGCCCGACCCCCCGACGAACCGTGATCACCCCGTCCTCCTGCAGCAGGATCAGCGCCTCCCGCAGCGCCGGACGACTCACCCCCAGCTCACCGGCGAGTTCGGGTTCAGACGGCAGTGCCGAGCCGGGTGGGTAGCGTCCTTGGCGGATGGCATCCACGATCCGCTCGTAGAGCTCCACCGACGGTCTGCGCTGTGATCCACGACTGCCCGGCACACTTCACCTCATTCGGAACTTTGTCAGACAAGTTAGTTCCGAAGGGTCACTCCGGTCAATCGAGCGAGCCGAGCTGAGCCGGGAGAGCAATCGAACAATCAAGCGAAACGCCGATTGTGAGCAAAGTTTGACACGAAAGCAACATGCGGTGTAAACACTCGACCAATCAAACTTGTCTGACAACATCTCGCAATCCAGAAGGAGCGCTGATGCGAGGGATGACCACCGGCCCCACCGACGAACAGCTCGTGCAGGCACCGAAGGTACTGCTGCACGATCACCTGGATGGCGGCCTGCGTCCGCGGACGGTCGCCGAACTCGCCGTGCGGAATGGCTACGAGCAACTGCCGAGCACGGATCCCGACGAGTTGGAGAGCTGGTTCGCGGCGGCGGCCGAGGCCGGTTCACTGGAGGAATACCTGGAACGTTTCGCCCACACGGTCGGGGTGCTGCAGACTTCGGAGGCACTGCACCGAGTCGCGGCGGAGTGCGCCGAAGATCTCGCCGCCGACGGGGTGGTATACGCCGAGATTCGTTATGCTCCCGAATTGAGCACCCAGGGCGGCCTGGAGTTGGACCAGGTGGTCGAGGCCGTCCTGGCCGGATTCGCCGAGGGGGCGAACCGTGCGGCGCGGCACGGCAGGCGAATCAGGATCGGGCTGCTGCTGTGCGCGATGCGGCAGGCCTCCCGTTCCTCCGAGATCGCCAGGCTGGCGGTGCGTTACCGCGACGAGGGCGTGGTCGGGTTCGACATCGCGGGCCCGGAAGCCGGCCATCCCCCCACCCAGTCGTTGGAGGCGTTCGAATACCTGCGTCGCGAGAACTTCCACTTCACCATTCACGCGGGCGAGGGTTTCGGACTTCCCTCCATCTGGGAAGCGATCCAGTACTGCGGCGCGGCGCGCCTGGGTCACGGAGTTCGGATCCTCGACGACATCACGTTCGACGAGCACGGAACAGCCCACCTGGGGCGACTCGCCTCCTTCGTGCGGGACCGGCGGATTCCGCTCGAGATGTGCCCGCGCTCGAACGTACACACCGGGACGGTGAACTCCCTGCCGGAACACCCCATCGCCCTGTTGCGGGGACTACACTTCCGCGTGACGGTCAACACCGACAACAGGCTGATGAGTCAGACGAGCATGAGCGGAGAGTTCCGCGAACTCATCGACACCTTCGGCTACACACTGGACGATCTGCAGTGGTTCACGGTCAACGCGATGAAGTCGGCGTTCCTGCCGTTCAACCAGCGGCTCGCGCTGATCAACGAGGTGATCAAACCCGGTTATGCCGCACTGCGCTCGGAGGCGCTGTTCGGCAGGGTCGACGACTCGGTGGGACCGGTGGCGGCTTCGTCCGGAACCGGCGAGTGAGTTTCGCCGGTCGGATTTCTACCGAGCGGCCGGAGTGGTTTCCGCACGCACGGGGTCGCCGCCGGCCCCGAACGGGGTGCTCGCGGAGTCCAGGTCTTCGACCCCGCGGAAACCGCGCAGTCGAAGACTGTTGCCGACGACGAACACCGAGCTGAACGCCATGGCCGCTCCCGCGATCATGGGGTTGAGCAGTCCCGCCGCCGCCAGCGGCAACGCGGCCACGTTGTAACCGAACGCCCAGCACAGATTGCCCTTGATGGTCCGCAGCGTGCGCCTGGACAGCCGGAGCGCGTCCACCGCCGCGCGCGGATCGCCGCGCACCAGCGTGAGATCACTGGCCTCGATCGCCACGTCGGTACCGGTGCCCATCGCCAGTCCCAGGTCGGCACGTACGAGCGCCGCGGCGTCGTTGACTCCGTCACCGACCATGGCGACCACGCCGCCCCGGTCCTGGATACGCCCGATGACCTCGACCTTGTCCTCGGGCATCACCTCGGACCAGACCTGCTCGATACCGACGCGAGCAGCGATGGAGCGAGCGACCGTGTCGTTGTCGCCGGTCAACAGCACCGGAGTGAGTCCCAGTTCGCGCATGCCCCGCACAGCTCGTGCGCTGGTTGGTTTGACGGTGTCGGCGACGACCAGCACGGCGCGGGCCTCGCCGTCGCGGGCCACCACCACCGCGGTCGAGCCGTCCTGTTCGGCCGTCCGTGCGGCTTCGAGGAGCGACTCGGGCAACGTAACGCCCCATTGCTCGAGCAGCCGCGCACGCCCCACGAGCACGGTGTGGCCGTCGACGGTTCCACGTACCCCGAGTCCCTCGACGTTTCCGAATTCCTCGATCGAGGGCAGCGTACCCACCCGCTCAGCGGCACCACGAGCGATGGCTCGAGCGATGGGGTGCTCCGAACCGCTCTCCAGTGCTCCGGCCAACGTCAACGCCTCGGAGTCCGAGCCGTCCTCGGTGGTGTGAACCGAAAGCAGCTCCATCTCGCCCGTGGTGATCGTCCCGGTCTTGTCCAGCACGACGGTGTCCACGCGACGAGTGGATTCCAGCACCTCGGGCCCCTTGATCAGGATCCCCAGCTGAGCTCCTCTGCCGGTACCGACCAGCAGTGCCGTGGGGGTGGCCAGCCCCAGGGCACAGGGACAGGCGATGATCAGCACGGCGACGGCCGCGGTGAAGGCTGTGGTGACTCCCCCACCGGTGACCAGCCAGTACAGCAGCGTACCGAGCGCGAGGACGATCACGATCGGTACGAACACCGCCGAGACGCGGTCGGCGAGACGCTGCACCCCCGTCTTGCCCGCTTGGGCGTCCTCGACCAGCTTGGCCATCCGGGCCAGCTGGGTGTCGGAGCCGATCCGCGTGGCGCGCACGACCAACCGGCCGCCCGCGTTGACCGTGGCCCCGACCACGGTCTCGCCGGGCTCGACCTCGACGGGCACGGATTCGCCGGTGAGCATGCTCGTGTCCACGGCCGAGCTGCCCTCGGTCACCACTCCGTCGGTGGCGATCTTCTCGCCGGGGCGCACCACGAACAGGTCGCCGACGCGCAGCTGTTCAACCGCGACGAGCGACTCCCTGCCCTCGCGCAGCACCGCGACTTCTTTGGCGCCGAGTCGCAGCAGCGCACGTAGCGCCGCTCCGGACCGCCGCTTGGAGCGGGCCTCGAAGTACCTGCCCGCCAGGATGAAGGTGGTCACTCCGGCGGCGACTTCGAGATAGATCGAGCTTCCCCCGTCGACGTGTCGCACCGAGAGCTCGAAGGAGTGGGTCATGCCGGGTACCCCGGCACCGCCGAACAGCAGGGCGTACAGCGACCAACCGAAGGCGGCCGAGGTACCCAGCGATATCAGGGTGTCCATCGTGACGGCGCCGTGGCGCAGGTTCGTCCAGGTGGCGCGGTGGAACGGCAACGCACCCCACACCAGCACCGGAGCGGCCAGGGTCAACGAGATCCACTGCCAGTAGGTGAACTGCAGTACGGGAACCATGGCCATGGCGATGACGGGGACCGAGAGCAGCGCCGAGACGATCAACCGCTGTCGGAGCAGCAGCTCCCCGTTCCCCTCGCCCCCGGCGGTTTTCGCGGTGTCATCGCTCCCCGCCGCCGTTCGCTCGGAGCCGGCGGGGCTGCCGGAACCGTGGGAGGCGGTGGGGGTGGCGCTGTAGCCCGCCGCCTCGATGGTGCCGACGAGCCGCTCGGTAGCGGCATCGGGTGAGTGACTCACCCTGACCTTCTCGGTGGCGTAGTTGACGGTGGCACTGACCCCGTCGAGTTTGTTGAGCTTGCGCTCGATCCGGGAGGCGCAGGAGGCGCAGGTCATTCCGCCGACCGACAGTTCGGTGTCGATCGCCTGCTCCGATGGGAGCGTCTCCTGCGGCGGGCCGGTGGTCATCGTTGGTTCCCCTCTCGATACTCCCGGGAGCGTTCCGCGGCATCGCGGCGGAGTTCGCCGGGGCGAGTCGTAACCGCCCGCGTTCGATGTCGTGTACCGAACCCAGCTTTATACCCTACGGGGGTACCGTGTCAACGAGTTGAACGCGCGCTCCCGCCGCCGGGCTACCGAGGACGAGCACGAACCCCAGAACTCACCCGGGAACGAACCCGCCCCCGCGCTCCGCCGGGCAGAGCGCCTGAAAAGGACCGATTCAGGAACGGACGAGACGAGCGATGGCGTCGCTGGCCTCCTGGATCTTGGCCTCGGCGTCCTCACCGCCCTCGGAGACGGCCTCGGCCACGCAGTGCTTGAGATGCTCGTCCAGCAGCCCCAGCGACACCGCCTGCAACCCCTTGGTCACCGCCGAGACCTGGGTCAGCACGTCGATGCAGTACTCGTCGTTCTCGACCATGCGTGCCAGACCGCGCACCTGGCCCTCAACGCGCCGCAGCCGCTTGAGGTACTCCTCTTTGTCCTGGGCATACCCGCGCATTCGACCTCCCTCACCGACACGGACAAACCACCCCCAGAATACCCCCTACCCGTAACCCCACCCGTACGAACCACTGCCCCGCCGGACGGAGCACGACGAACCACCCCCGAGGGGTATGTAGGGATCACCCCAGCAACCGAGCGGCGGCCTGTTTAGCCGCGGCGACCGGGTCACGGACCCGCCCGGTGCCCGAGGTGACCAGCACCCCCTCCCACAACAGGAAGAGCTGCTCGGCGACCAGCTCCGGATCGGCCGAACCGGAGGCGGCGACCAGTTCGGTCAGCCATTCGCGCAGCCGCGCCTTGTCCGCCTCGATCACCTCCTGCGCGGGATGCGTCGGATCGGCGAGCTCGGCCTCGGCGTTGCCGAACGCACATCCACGGGGACACTCCCGTTCGAGCCAGCTCGCCAGAATGTCGAACGCCGCCAGCACCCGGTCCGCGACCGTGCCGCCGATCCGTTGCAGCTCGCTGTCGAAGAACGCGCCCCAGCGCTGCTCCCGACGTTCGAGATAGGCGGCCACCAGCTCGTCCTTGGAGCTGAAGTGGTTGTACAGACTCATCTTGGCGACCCCGGCACGCTCGATGACCGTGTCGATACCCACGGCACGGATACCGTGCCGGTAGAACAGTTCGGAGGCGGCCTCCAGCAGCCGCTCGCGCGCGGAACCACGCGGCCGTGATCCTCGTGTCGCCGTGCCGGTACTCATCAGCAGCTCTTCCCTCCACCGGTCGCGAAATCGACGGTACTCGCGACACCACGAGGTCCGGAGGATACCGGGGCGACCCGGCGTTCCCGGAAGCTCGGGCACGCACGGTTGTTCGCTAGCCGCCCCGGAGAACGACTACGCTGGAGCCCGGGATGACCGCACAGTGGGCACACCTCGTAGCCCACGGTCGGCAACACCCCGCCGAAGGGCGGTGAACGGTGATGACGGGAACGATTCCGCTGGGCCGGGTGGCCGGGATTCGCCTGCAGCTGCACTGGAGCGTGGCGGGCATCATCGGTCTGATCGTCTTCATGCTGGGTGCCTACTGGCTGCCCACCACCCTGCCCGGGCACGCCACGGTTTTCTACTGGATCGCGAGCACCGCGGCCGCGCTGCTGCTGATCGTCTCGGTGCTGCTGCACGAACTGGCTCACGCGCTCGTGGCCGTACGCCACGGTCTGAGCGTCGACCGGGTCACCCTGTGGCTGCTCGGCGGGGTCGCCCGGTTACGCGGTGAGGCACCCACCCCCAGGGCGGAGCTGTTCATCTCCGGGGTCGGACCTCTGGTGAGCGGCGCGGTGGCGGGAGTGTTCGCGCTGGCGACATGGGCGCTGGTCCTCCTGCAGGCCGGCCAGCTGGCGATCATCGTGGCTGCCTACCTGGGGATGTTGAATCTCGCGATCATGGTGTTCAACCTGCTTCCGGCCGCTCCGCTGGACGGCGGTCGAATCCTGCGCGCGGTGATCTGGGCCCGTACCGGGCAACGCTTCAAAGCCGCCCTGTGGGCAACCCGCACGGGTGCGGGCCTGGGGTTCCTGCTCATCGCGGGCGGCTTCGTAAGTGTGGTCACACGCGGCATCGAGGGAATCTGGGCGATGCTGGTCGGCCTTTTCGTGCTGCAGGCCGCCGCTGCCGAACGCCAGCAGGCAAAGCTGGGCATGGCGTTGGGCGACACCCGGATAGGTGAGCTCGTCACGATCGGCGCGACCCCGCTGTGGTCGGACCTGTCGGCCCGTGACGTGCTGGACTCGCCGCTCGGCAGCGACGGTTCGGTGTTCGCGGTGGTGGATCGTGACGGCACGCTGCGAGGAGTGCTCAGCCCTCGCGGGCTGCACGAGGTGCCGGTCACCGAGCGAAACCGGAGCACACTGCGCGAACTGGCCGACCCGCTTTCCCGGTTCACCACCGCGAGTCGTGGGGAGTCGGTGACCAGTGTGCTCGCCCGTTACGACGACCCCCGGAATTCCATCCTGGTGCTGGACCAGGGGCGAATGGAGGGGCTGGTGCCCGCCACCGAGATCAACCGGATCATCGCCGAGCGGATGCCGGGCACCACCGCGCCCCGCCTGGGAACCTCACCGAACGGTGAAGCCGGGCGGGGTGACGCGGAGCCGAATCCGCCGTCGGACTGGTGGTACCCGGGACAACGCCGAGGGCAGTGAAGCCTCGGGGAGTCGCTGGAACAGCACTCGCCGAAACGTTGTCCCGAGAGGAGTCCCTTCACCCCGGCGAGCCGGGGTGAAGGGACTCCTACTGGTTCTCACCGGGTGGGATTCGCAGGGTCTCGCCACGCTCCACCGCGGCCACGCCCGGAACAGCGCGGGCGGCATCGAAGTGCTCGCTCTCCAGCAAGCCGGTGATCATCCCCACGAGTTCGAGCACCCGGTCCACGCGCATCCCGATTCGGCGCAAGCGCCGCACCACGGTGTCGATGTGGTCGAGCCACTCATCGCGCACGGTGACCACCACTTCCTCGGCCATGGTCTCCGTCCGCGCTTCACGAGGGTGCCTTGGCGATTCCGGCTCCGACGTCGACGCCGGGAAGTTCGAGCCGTTGAGCACCACGGATCAGAGTGGACCACAGTGCCTCCCCTGCCGCGTCGGTACGCTGCGCCCACAGCGCGGCGATGCCCGAGACGTGCGGGGTGGCCATGCTCGTACCGGAGATCGTGCGATACCGGCGCTCCATGGGCCAGGTGGAGTACACGTCCACCCCCGGTGCCGCGATGTCGATCTGGCCACCGTCGACCGGGTTGCTGCGTGCCGAGAAGTCGGCGATGCCGAGTCTGGAGTCCAACGCGGCGACCGCCATGATCGACGGGCTGTTGGCCGGAACACCCACGAAACCGGGATTCCCGGAATCGCGGTCGGCATTGTTGCCCGCGGCCGCCACGATCAGCGAACCACGATTCAGTGCCCGCTGCCCCACGGTCTCGTAACGCCGCGAGACGGCACGGGTATCGGCACCGAGCGACATGGAGATCACCCGGCAGTCGTTGCCGATGGCCCAGTTGATCGCGGCGAGGATGTTGGTGTCGGTACCGGACCCCCCGTCACCGAGCACTTTGCCCACCAGGATCTCGGCTCGGGTCGCCACACCGTAGCGGCGGCTGCCGGGTGGTTCCGGTGGGTTCTCCGGCCCGCAGGAGGTGCCCACGCAGTGTGTGCCGTGACCGTTGCCGTCCTGGGCTGGTTCATCGGTCACGAAGGAACGTGCCGATATCTCGCGCTCGGCGAAGTCCGGATGACCGAGGTCAAGCCCCGTGTCCAGCACGGCCACCCGGATTCCCTGGCCGGTCGCGGCGGAGTCGAGCACTCCGGTGGCCTGTAGCCCCCAGGTCGCCTCGGAGGTGTCGTTGAATTCGACGGGGGCGGCCCGAACGGCGGACCAGCCGGTGTCGGCCATCGGCGTCCGGACCGTGGACGGTTCGGTTCGGGTGCCCTCCGGTCCGCTCAGGGCGTACATGAACTGTTCGGGCTCGACGGCCGTCACGCGAGGGTCGTCGGCAGCGGCGGCCATGATCGAGGCCGCGCTGTCCGGATCGGCCGTCACAGTGCCGATACCGAGGTCGGCGAAGACCGTGGCATCGGCCGACGAGGCCTGCCCCACGTCCAGCGCACGCCATTCGTAGTCGGAGGTGCTGGCCACGTTGGCCGCGCCTGCCACCGAACGCAGCGTTTCGACCTGGTCGGCCTCGCGGGCGAACGTCTCGTCGCTGAGCACCAGGACGTAGCGTCCGGTCGGTGAGACCGGTTGTGCGGAAACGTCGGCATAGTGCCCGTTTCCGGGGGGTGTAGTCGAACTGCTCATCGTCGTATCCCTTCCGGGATTATTACGGAGACAAGACCGCGAGCTCGGCGGATTCGGCCGATCGTTCGGGTGGGCCGAATCGTGGCAACGGCGGCCGAACCACGGAATTCACAACGGGTTGTTGTTTCGAACGGCCTCGGCGCTGGTGCGCGAGCCCGAGGGGACACCGGCCACGGTAACGCGCCGCTGTGCGCGCCAACCACACCTGAAAGTAGGGACTTTAGGACCTTTTTCGAAGGGGAGAGCCATTACAAGAACAATTTTCACTTAACTGGGTCCTTCGTCCCTCTCATCGGAAAAGAAGAATTTTACTCGTTCGAGTGACAAAACCGGGATGTGACGGCACCGGAATCCCCCGTAGAGACTACTGTTCACCCGGCTGGTCACCCGGCCGGGCGAGATGATCGTGTGACGAGTCGCCCGGAGATCCGGAGCGGACCGGCAGGAGCACATCCGCTGCCCGGCCTGCCGTTACTCGCGCTGAGGACCGGGACATTCCGCACCGTGTACGTGGCGAGCCACCATGGTCCGAGCTCACTCTCCGGAGGAATCGTGGTGCTCCCCCAGACCCGCGAACCAGTCCGCATAGGGCGTGTTGCCGACCGCGCGCCCGGTGAGATCCGGGGCTCCGTCGGTCCACCACACCGGACCGCGCTCCCCGAGGGCACGCTTCGCCGCGTCGACCTCGGTCCGCGCGGCCTCTCGCGCCGCGGCGTCCTCCCGCCGCATCGCGCTCTGCTTTCTCCTACGAGCTGCCATCAGCTCGCGCACGAGTTCGTCCCGGCGGTCCGGATCGAGCTCCGGATTCGTGCGACGCCACAGCCTGCCACGCGCCACGAAATAACGCCCGTCCGGTGTCACGGGGTGACGCATGGCCGTCATGCTACCGGCGGTTTCGAGTGCCGCGTGGCGTGAAGTCGTCGATCGGCACCGACCGGTTTTCGACGGCGTGAACGGTTCATTTCGTTCAGCACTGAAATTTCAAATGCATTACTGGGTAAGAACGGCATCCCGTGGCACGGCACCGGCCCGACATCGTCGTCCGAGGACGGAAGCAGGCGGGAACGACACGCCGAATCCGTCGAGCTCGGACAGTGGCATGCGCCGCGTGGCAGTCGTGCGGCATAGCATGGCCCAACGACATCCGTGATCTTCGTTTCCGGAAGGGGACCCCACGCAGTGACGGCCACCGCGATCACTCGTACCGGTAAGCACAGCACCGCCTACCTGCAGCTGCCGGGCGGTTGGTTCCACAACAACGCGGGCTGGATCACCGGCGAGCGCCGGACCCTGCTCGTCGACACCTGCGCCACCGAGAGCCGAAGTCGTGCCCTGCTGGAAGCGGCGCGAGGTCCCGATCCGGGAACGGCGTTGACCGCCGTGCTCACCCACGCCCACGGCGACCATTCGCACGGAGCGCGCCGGGTGGTCGAACAAGGCGGTGTGGTCCACGCGGCGAACTCCGCGGTCGAGGAGATCCACGAAGGGCCACACACCTATCCGGAGTTGTTCGAGTACGCCGACTGGGGTTCGATCGACCCGCCGGACCACATCACCCCGGTAACGGGGCCAACCACTATCGAGCTGGGCGACACCCACGCCGAGATCCACCCTGTACCCACCCGGGCGCACACCGACGGGGACCTGGTGATCCACCACCCCGACGACGGTGTGCTGTTCACCGGCGATCTGCTGTTCAACGGGGTGACTCCCCTGGCGCTGCACGGCAGCATCGGTGGCTGGCTCGAGGCCCTGGACTGGCTGGAGGGTTTCGAGGCGGACACGCTGGTCCCCGGACACGGCCCGGTGAGCACCCGCGACGAGTCCGTACTCACCCAGCAGCGCGAGTACCTGCGATGGCTGCTCGACAGCACCACCGAGGCGCTGCCCGACTTCGCCACCCTGGAGGACCTGGCGCGGCGGGGTTGGCCCGAGTGGCACGACGCGGAACGTCACTCGGTCAATCTGCGCGTGGCGCACGCCGAGAATCGCGATCACACCCCGGACATCGCCGACGCGGTCGCCGCGATGCTCGGGGCGGCGGGTAACCGGATCCCACTGGAACTGTGAGCGCCTCGCACCGTGGCGCGCGCGGCACGGAGGCGAGCACGATGGCGGTATGACCGTATCGTGGCTGCGCTCCCGGTTGGGAGCGAGCGTATTCGAACACGTGGCGGGTTCGGAGGGACCGGAACGTCGGGAACGCATCCACTCCGCCCCGGGACCGCGCTGGTTCGAGGAGGACCGGCCGATCCGCCGGGTGCACGCGGACGCCTCGATGTTCGTCGGCGGGTTGCGGGCGCTGCTGCTGCAGTCGCTGCACCCGCTGGCGATGGCCGGGGTCAACGCGCACTCCGGCTACCGCGGTGATCCGTGGGGACGGCTGCAACGAACCAGCTACTTCCTGGCGGTCACCACGTTCGGCACCGCCGAGGACGCTGAGGAGACCGTCCGCCGGATCCGTGCGGTGCACCAGCACGTCTCGGGCACCACCCCGGACGGGCGTGCCTACACGGCCACCGATCCGCGGCTGCTGCGCTGGGTGCACATCGCCGAGATCGACAGTTTCCTGCGGGCGCACCAGCGCTACGGCGAACGGCCTCTGGATGCCAAGGGCCGCGACGGTTACGTCGCCGACACCGCCCGCGTCGCACGTGAGCTCGGCGTGACCGATCCGCCGGAAAGCGAGGCCGAACTGGACGAGCAGATCCGCCAGTACCGTCCCGAGCTGGCGGGAACCCCGGAGGCGCGCTCCACCGCCCGTTTCCTGCTGCTGGAACCACCACTGCCGCTGGCGGCCCGTGCTCCTTACGCGGGACTGGCGGCGGCCGCGGTGGCACTGCTGCCCCGCTGGGCGCGGCTGCCGTTGCGACTGCCGTACCTGCCGGTGACCGAGGCGACGCTGGTGCGACTGAGCGGGCAGACCGTCACGGCGGGCATCCGCTGGGTGATGACCGCGCCGTCCAGGCAGGAGCGCCCCTCCCAGCGGGAACACACCGCGCGGGGATGACGCGCCTATCACCGGAGAGCCGGGCGCTCACGGCGGACCGGCGGAAGAGCTCACGGCAGTGGAAGGAACATGCCGCTACGAGTTCTTGATACGGCCGTAACGGGCCAGCGCCTCCTGCCGCTCGTGCGAGTGCTCGATCACCGGCGCGGGGTAGTCCGGCGCCTGCGCGCCGTCGAGCTTCCACGGCTGGTGCACCCGTTTCCCGCTGACGCCACGCAGTTCCGAGACGTACCGGCGCACGTACTCCCCCGATGGGTCGAACCTCTCACCCTGAGTGGTCGGGTTGAAGATGCGGAAGTAGGGCGCGGCGTCGGTGCCGCTGCCCGCGGCCCACTGCCAGCCGTGCTGGTTGGATGCCAGATCACCGTCGGCCAGGTGCAGCATGAAATGGCGCGCTCCCCACCACCAGGGCAGATGCAGATCCTTGACCAGGAAACTGGCCACGATCATCCGCACGCGGTTGTGCATCCACCCCTCCTGCAGCAGTTGACGCATCCCCGCGTCCACGATCGGGAAGCCGGTCCGTCCCGCGCACCAGATGTCGAACAGCGTGTTCGCCTCGCTGCCGGTGTCCAGCGGCATCCGGTCGAAGCGGGTGTCGAAGTTGTACCGGGCGCTGTCCGGCCAGTTCCACAGCACGTCGGCGTAGAACTCGCGGAAGGCCAGTTCGTTGCGGTAGCTCCCTGCTCCGGCGTGGTCCAGTTGGGACAGATCGCGCAGCATCGTGCGCGGGTGCACGCACCCCAAGTGGAGGTAGGCCGACATTCTGCTGGTCCCGGCGATGTCCGGTCGGTCGCGCTGCTGGTCGTACTCCGGCAGGCCCGATTCGACGAACTCGTGCCAGCGACGCAGCGCGTTCGTCTCGCCCGGCGGTGGCGGATCGGGAGCGGCTTCCTGCTCGCCCTCGGGAACGGAGAGTCCGTCCAACCCCGCGGGGCTCATCCAGTCCGCGGTGTCCACACCGGTCTCGGCGGGTGGTGGCCAGCCGTGTTCGGACCAGGCGCGCCGGAACGGGGCGAACACCTTGTACGGGTTGCCATCGGCCTTGGTGATCCGTCCCGGTGTCACCGCGTAGGGCGACCCCGTGACCTCCCAGTCGATTCCCCGCTCCCGCAACGCCTCACGTACGCGCTCGTCGCGGCGACTGCCATAAGGGTTGGTGTCGGCGGAGACGTGCACGCTTGCCGCACCGATACGCTCAGCCAGTTCCGGCAGTACGTCGGCGGGCTCGCCGTGCCTGAGCAGCAACCTGTGCCCGAGGCGCTCGTCCAGCTCACGCAGACACCCGTAGAGGAAGTCCCGTCGAGTGGCCCCGGCCGGACGCAGCAGGTTGTCGTCGAACACGAACACCGCCAGCACGGATTCGGATCTGCGCCCGGCGGTCAACAGGGCCGCGTGGTCGTAGAGCCGCAGGTCACGGCGGAACCAGAGAATGGCGGGGGCGGTCACGTCGCACGAGGCTACTCGATCGCTCCGGCGGACCCCGCCCCGCACGACCGGCGTTTCGGCGGTACATCCCTCCATCGCGAGCTTACTCCCTCGAGCGGATGACAACCGCTCGCCGAGTGGCGCGGTGAGAGCGCGGTTACTAGGTTCGCCGCGTGACATCGGAAGTGATCGTCGTGGGCGCCGGCCTCGCCGGGTTGAGCGCCGCCGAGCAGCTGGTCTCGCGCGGCGTGGAAGTGCTGATGCTGGAAGCCGCCGACGAGCCCGGCGGACGGGTTCGCACCGACGAGGTGGACGGTTTTCGGTTGGATCGAGGGTTCCAGGTGCTGGCACCCGCCTATCCCGAAGTGCGGAACCGCGTCGACGTGCGCGCCCTTGAGCCGCAGCGGTTCAGCCGGGGAATACGACACGTGCGACGCGACGGCCGCGTGGTACGGCTGGCCGATCCGCGCACGGATCCGGCCGGTATCGGTGAGCTCGTGCGGAGTGGACTGTCCGTTGGGGACGGAATGGTGCTCGGCCTGTTCACCGCCCGCGACGCGTTGCTGCCGGGCAGGCACATCACCGCCGCACCGGAACGCTCCACCCGGGTGGATCTGGCACGCCGGGGGCTGTCGACGCGAACGGTCGAGGAGCTGTTCCGGCCGTTCCTCTCCGGAATTTTCCTGGAGGACGAGCTGGCCACCTCCTCGCGGTTCTTCCACCACGTATGGCGCTGCTTCGCCCGTGCCGCGCCGGTGCTGCCCCGCACCGGGATGGCCGCGCTGCCGCGACAGCTGGCCGCGCGACTGCCACCGGCGAGCATCCGGTACGACCAGCCGGTCGCCGAGGTCGATCCCGGGAAGGTCCGGCTGCGCGACGGCGCGACGGTGAGTGGTCGCGCCGTGGTAGTGGCCACCGACGCGAGCACCGCCGGCGAGCTGCTTCCCGGGCTGCGGGTTCCCGCGTGGAACGCCGTGACGACCTTCTACCACCGCGCCCGGCACAGTCCGGTAGGCGGCGGCACGATCGTCACCGACGCACGACGGGCGGTGCTCAACACCACTGTCCTCAGCGACGTGGCACCGTCCTACACGCCCGACGGGAGCAGCCTGATCAGTACCTCGGTTCTCGGAGCGGTCCCCGACCCTCGCGGGGTGGAACCGGAGATCCGGGAGCATCTGGCCCGCCTGTTCGGCAGCGGCACCCGGGAATGGGAATGGTTGGCCACGTATCCGCTGCCACGAGCACTGCCGGCCATGCCCGCACCACATCCGTTCCGACGCCGGGTGCGGCTGCACGCCGGGCTGTACGTGTGCGGTGATCACCGCGACACCAGCTCGATCCAGGGTGCGCTCGTCTCGGGCAGACGCGCCGCCGAAGCGGTGCTGGCCGATCTGGACCACAACGCCCACCCCTGACCGAGCTCGTACGGTCCGATTCGGAATACCGGCCCCCGCCCGGACGGCGCCACCCACCCTCAGAACACACCCGCGAAATCGCCACGCAGCTCCGACGCGAAGCCGAACTCCTACCCCGCTCGCAGTCGGCGCCGCCGCGGGTTCTCCCGTGCGGCTCTCGCGAGGACGCCGGAGACGTTGTGTAGGCCGCTACCCGATGTCGCCGGACCCGCAGCGAGAGCCGTGCGAGAGGTTCCGCCACTCGACCCTGGCCGGACGAGCGGCACACCCCGACTCACAACAGCACGGTGTAAACCATCCCCACCGCTCCGACCAGCACGGCCAGCAGCGCGACGCCCGCGGGCAACGCACCGCCCGTCAACGGTTGCCGATGTTGCGGCAGGGCGCTGTCGGCACGGTAGCGGCGCACCGCCAACACCCCCACCAGCACCGCGACCGGCAGCAGCGCCAGCACGCAGCCGAGGGCGACCAGCGGCCTGGTGTGGGCGATGAGCCTGGTCAGCACCAGCGAACCGACCGCGAAGGACAGTCCGGTGCGCAACCAGGCCAACGTGGTGCGCTCGATCTGCAACCCGGGATCGACCGGTGCGCGGGCTCCGTCGTCGCCCCTGTCGTGGTCGGGCACCTCAGATCCCCACGACCACGAGCAGCACGGCGATTCCCACTCCCACGGCGGCGAGGCCGTAACCGAGCACGGCACCCATCCTGGGCGCGGGCAACGGCCTGCCGGTTCGCAGCGCCCGCTCGGTGGCCGCCCACCTGGTGAACGAGGTGGCGCTGATGAGCACCCCGCCAGCCAGCAACAACAGCGCCAACCAGGTGACCAGTGGATTCTGGGACCGCGAAGTGGCGGCGTTGACCGTCTCGATACCGACACCGGCGGCCATCAGCGCCATGGCGGTGCGCAACCACGCCAGAAAGGTCCGCTCGTTCGCCAGCGAGAAGCGGGCATCCGGTTCGGACCCTTCGCCGTACACCCGGCTCGGCCAGCGCCTGGTTTCGTTGCTGGACCCTGACATGGCGTGTTCACGGCCACCTTTCGGAAGTTCGGTTCCCGTCGGTCACAGCACACCACAGGGTGAGTCCTGGCGGTACGCTCGGGTGACACGGGACAGCCGAACGGGGCGTGTGCCGAGCCGCGTGGCTTTCAGTGCCCGAGCCGAACGGGCAGCTCGCGGTACCGGACGAACAGCGGCACCTGTTCGACCACGAGCTCGTCGCGCTCGACGTCCAGTGCGAGCCCGGGATTGCGCCGCAGCAGTTTCTCCAGCGCGATCCGGGTCTCCAACCGAGCCAGGTTGGCACCGAGGCAGAAATGCGCACCGTGCCCGAAGCCCAGATGACGGTTCGGCTCCCGGCTGACGTCGAACGCCTCGGGGTCCTCGAAGGCGTCCGGATCCCGGTTGGCCGATCCCAGCAACGGCAGCACGAGTGAACCGGCGGGGATGGTGCGACCGTGCCAGGTGACGTCCTCGGCGGCGGTGAGTGCCTCGGTGCCTTGCACCGGACCGGCGTAGCGCAGGATCTCCTCGATCGCTCCGGGCAGCAAGCCGGGATCGTCCCGCAGCCGGGCGAGCTGCTCGGGGTGGTCCAGCAGAGTGACCACGGCGTTGGTGATCAGGTTGTAGGTGGTCTCGTAACCCGCGGTGACCAGGGTGAAGACCATCGCCGTCAGCTCTTCCCCCTCCAGCCGGTCACCATCCTCCTCGGCCTGGATCAGACCGGTGAGGATGTCCTCGCCCGGCGAGTTCCGCCGCTGTTCGATCAGCTCACGGACCAGGTCCACCAGCGCCTTGACCTCATCCTCCCAGGCCTGTTGGCCGTTCTCGGCGGGCCCGCCGAACAACGCCTCGATGCCGTGGTGGAACCGCTTCCGCTGCGAGGCGGGCACCCCGACCATCTCGCTGATGATCGTCATCGGTAGCGGCAACGCGAACTCCCGCCGCAACTCTGCCCGGCCGCGAGCCTCCAGCTCGTCCAGCAGTTCATCGGCCAGTTCCCCGACGCGCTCGCCGAGCCGCTCGATGGCCCTGAGGGTGAACGGTTTGGCGACCAGTTTACGCAGTCGGCGGTGCTCGGGGTCGTCGGTGTAGAGCAGTGAGGCGCTGGTGAACAGCCGCAGATGCTCGGGCATCTCCTCGGTCATGGCCGAACCGCCCTCCGGAGAACGCGGGAACCGCTCGTCGGTAAGCAGCGCCTTGCAGTCCTCGTAGCGAGACAGCAACCACACGTCCTGGTCCACCCAGGAGGCAACTCTTCCCCGGTAGACCGGTGCGTTGGCACGCAGCCACGCGAAGTGCGCGGGCGGATCGGCGGTGAACTCCGCACTGCCCAGCGAGATCGGATGAGCGATCCCGGCATCGGAAACCCCGTTCTCGGGAACTTCGCCACCGGAAACTTCACTGTCGGGAATCGAGGACACGACTTCCTCCTCACCGCGTTGTGATCGCACTTCACGGTAGTCGGCCGGGCCACGCACCGAAACGTGCGGAGCGGTACGCGCACGGCTCCCCGGGTAGGACCCGAGTGAAGGCAAGTTGGCACCCCAATTGACTAGACAGACCTGTCTATATAAACTACCCGTGCGCTCCAAGCAGGCACGAGGGCAAACAGGAGGTCACCGCGATGAACGAGCAGCGACGTCACGAGCAGGCCAGGACAACCAGCCCCGCCCGTGACACGGAGCCGAGCCACGCCCGAGAGCGCGTGCACACCCCGGTGGGCCGGCACACGAGCCGACTCGGCAGGAAATGCTTCGAAGCGAACCGGCGCAGGCAGGCGTGGTTGCTGGGCAGGGACTCGCACTGATTCGAAAAACCTGGTGCTGGTCGGGCTCTCGGCACTTTCGGTACGCCTGCCCAGGTGGGACAGTCGTGGGACGGCGCCGCCCGGCATGAAACCTCGCTGTTCCGGGTATCCGGGCCACAGCGGAAAGGAGGTCCGCATGGACAGTGCCGATTCGGCGGACTCGAATCCGACGACGACAGCGGTGTTGGTACTCGACCCGGAGGGACGTGGCGCGGGGTGCCCGCCCGGCCCGTGGTCCGGCCTCGCCAAGACCGTGCCGCTGCACTGGTTTTCGTTATCCACAGTAGACGATGATCTACTACAGGTGCGTGCCCTGCTGGAACGACAGCTCGACGCGGGCACAAGGTTGCAACTGGTCGCGGCGAGCGGTGCCGCCGGAACGGCGCTGCGCGCGGCGGCACCGCATCCGAAGGCGGTCGCCAGAGTACTGCTCGCCACCGACGAGACGTTCGAGGAAACCGGACTGACCAGAGTGATCGAACGCAACGGGACCGCCGTACGGGTGATGCACGTCGACGAGACCGACGGAAAGAACGAGGGGCCGCTGCTGACACGACGGGGCGTCGCGAACAGCCTGGTGGAGGTGCTGCGGGAGGCCCGGCACCGTTCGGGGGCCTGAGTACCGCCCTCGGGAGACGGCGGTAATACGTGGCGCGGTGCCCGCCCGCAGTGAGCGGGCCCCGCGCCACGTTCCCCACCGTGACCGGTTACGGGAAGTGGAAACCTGGGTGGGGATCGGACGCTGGGTGGATCAGACGTTGTCCGGCAGCGGCGCGGCTGGGTCGACCAGCTCCTCGGCACGCAGCTGCTGCCAGAACTCGGTCGGGACCGGGGTGCGCGAGAGCTCCAGGTTCTGGCTCACGCGCTCCGGACGCGACATGCCCGGGATCGTCGCCGCCACGGCGGAGTGCGCCAGCGGGAACCGCAGGGCCGCGGCCCGGATGTCGGTGCCGTGCCGCTCCGCGATCTTTCGCAGCCGGTCGACGTCGTCGAGCACCCGCTGCGAGGCCTCCTGGTATTCGAAGTGCTTCCCACCGGCCAGCACGCCCGAGTTGAACGGGCCGCCCACCACCAGCTCCACGTCGCGTTCGGCGCAGCGCGGCAGCAGGCGCTGCAGCGCGTAGGAGTGATCGAACAGGGTGTAGCGGCCCGCCAGCAGGAAGGCGTCCGGGGTGTGCTCGTCCAGTCCCAGGGTCAGCTCGCAGGGCTCCACGGTGTTGACCCCGATCCCCCAGGCACCGACGACGCCCTGCTCGCGCAGGCTGGTCAACGCGCGGAACGCGCCGGTGCGGGAGGCCGCGAATGCGTCGATCCAGTCGTCGCCGTGGAAGTCCGGGGAGATGTCGTGCACCCAGGCGATGTCGATGTGGTCGGTGCCCAACCGTCGCAGGCTCTGCTCGATCGAGCGCATGGTGCCGTCGTAGCCGTAGTCGTTGCGAACCTTGTTGGGGCGTCCGTGTGCGAAGATGCCGCCCTGCTCGTCCGGGTCGGCTGGCTGCTCCGTCTCGTGCTCGATCACGCGGCCGACCTTGGTGCTGAGCACGTACTCGGAGCGCTCGTACCGCGACAGCACCTCGCCGAGCCGGATCTCGGACAGTCCGGCCCCGTAGATCGGGGCGGTGTCGTAGTAGCGGATGCCGTTGTCCCAGGCGGCTTGGATCGTGGCGGCCGCGTCCTCCTCCGGTACCGGACGGAACATGTTGCCCACCGGGGCCGCGCCGAAACCGAGGGTCTGACCGGACAACAACGATCGGATGCTCACGTGTACTCCTCATCGTGCGTGGTGCGGGCCGGTTTCCGGCCCCTCCCCAACGACGCTAGGCTCGACTGTTACAGCTGTCTAAGACTCAATTGGCGAATGTTTATGCGGTGAGGGTCTGACATGGTGGAGCTACGTCAGCTGGAGTACTTCGTGGCCGTGGCCGAGACGGAGCACGTGGGACGGGCGGCCGAGCGGCTGCGCATTTCGCAGTCCCCGCTGAGCCGCCGGATCGCCGATCTGGAGAAGCGACTGGGGCTGGTGCTGTTCGAACGCAGCAAACAACGCGTCCGGCTGACCCCGGACGGCGAGGTGTTCCTGACCGAGGCGCGGGCGCTGCTGCGGCACGCCGAACGCGTCGAATCACTCGGGCAGCGACTCGGACGGGGCGAGACGGGCGGGTTGTGCCTGGGGTACGTGGAACACGCCATCCACGCCGACGTGCTGCCCGGTGCGCTGCGTTCGTTGCGTCGGGACCGGCCGGAAGTGCACGTCTCGCTGTACAACCAGACCGGAGCCGAACAACTGGAGGCGCTGCGGAGGCGGAGCCTGGACATCGCGCTGGTGGACGCACCGCCGGACGAGGACGATCCCGTGCTGGAGTCCGAGCTGGTGCTGGCGGATCCGTTGGTGCTCGCGTTGCCCGCCGATCATCCGTTGGCGAGCCGCGAGGTCGTCGAACCATCCGATCTGGACAATCAGCCCTGGATCGCCATCGGCCGCAAGGACGTCGGCGAGGAGTTCCGGGAGTTCCTCACCTCGTGCGCCACGGACGGGTTCACCCCGAACATCCGCACGGTGGCGCCCGAGCCGTTGGCGGCGTTGGGGCTGGTGGGCTCCGGGCTGGGCATGGCGCTGCTGCAGCGCAGTGCGCTGCGCGGCACTCCCCCGAACGTGGTGCTGCGGGAGCTGCCCTGGTGCGACTCCTCGGTACGGCTGTGGGCGGCCTGGCACCACATCGACCTGCGCCCGCTGGTGGCGGAGTTCCGGAAGGTGCTGCTGGATGGTGTGGCGACGCGGTAGCGTCGGCGGTTTTTCCGGTCGCGGCCGTTGGGAAACCGGCTCTCACAGGAGATGGGACGGCACGCCGCGGCTGACACGCACCCGCAGCTGGGCGATGACGGCCGTACGTTCGTCGCGACGTGGTGACCAACGAAGCACCACTTCCTTGTTCCGTTCCGTTCGCCAGGGACGGGTTTCGCTCTGCCACGTGCCGGTGGGGAGCACGGTAAGCAGGTTCTCCAGCACACCGTCGGGGTCGTCCTCGAAGGTGCGTATCGACAACCGAGCGCTGTGGTTCCCGTTGGCGAGGACACTGGATCCTTCGGGGTGGCCCTGAATATCCTCCTCGGAAACCCGCGAGAGGTCTTCATCGGCGCATCGCCAGAGCACGCCCTCGGCGGTGGCACCGTCCGTACAGCGCACCTCGGCGTCGGCGACGATCCAGACCCGATCCCATTCGAAGAGCTCTTGCAGTGCTTGGTGGAACTCGGCACTTTCCTTCTCGCTCCGGGAGGTCGGGTCAAGTTCGACGTCCGGCTCGTCATCTTCCTCGTCCTGCTCGTCCTGTCCCGCGAGCGCTAGCGGATCACCACCGAGGCGAACGTGGACAGCCACCACCGCTCGCGGTTCCGCGAGATGGCTATCGGCCAAGGGGCGTGCGACGGAAGCGATCGACTCACCGCCGCACTGCTCGACACTCACTTCTTCCACATGAAGCCCAAGGTGTCGGGCTGCGGCTGTAGCAGCGGTGCGCAGGGTATGCGGCCGATCGTCGTTCGCGACTTCCGGCGCGGGGTACAGCAGTGCCGCGTGATAACCGTCTTCCGGTCGTTTGCCCGCGGGCAGCAGCTCGACGAATGCCACGTCGTGACGGCGGACCGGCTCCCGGACCAGGCCGATGGCGGTGCTCAGGTCCCCCGCAGGAAGCCACAGGTGCAGGCGGACCATCGCCTGTTCGGGATCGTCTCCGGAATGTTCGAAGGTCGTGTGAACGCGTTCTGCTTCCTCCGGGCTGGGAACGCAGCGCGGGAGGTCGGCGGCATGGAACTCCTCGACGGCTCGCACACCGAAACCTCCCGACATCGAGATGATCGTTACTCCCTGGCTGGGCAGAAAACGGTGTTCGGTGAAGAGCAGCGCGGACTGTACGCCGTCCTCGTCGTCCATGTGGTAGCGGTCGGCAGCGAAGTCGTACGTTTCGAGCACGGGGTAGGCGGACGCGAGCAACGCTTCCTGCTGCGTGTGTCCTGGGTCCGGAGCCACGGCGGAGTACGCGCGGGAGGCGTATCTCGGACCGCGTTCGGGATTGTACGGATCATTCAACTCTACTCGAAGCGCCGGGAATCCCACTGTTTCGGCCACCCTGGTCGACCTGTCGAGCGCGTCGACCAGTGAGTCGGCGTCGACGTCGAAGAGCAGCTGCGTCACCACGTCGTTCTCGTGAAAATAAACCATGACACGAACACGACCACAGCTCCGGAACAACCGGCAAACGATTTTCGAGGAGGTCGCCGAACGAAGGATTCCGCACTGGCTCAGTCGTGCTGAATGCTCGACTCCTGCAGATCGCGAACGCCCTCGTGAAACTTCTGCGTTGTATAATCGATCACATCGCGGTCGGAAACTTGCGGGGGAACATCTATCGCCAGGAACGTGTCCTTGTGACCCACCTCGTAGACACATCCGAAGCTGCGGATGCGTGACTTGAACTCCGGAATTACGGCATCGTCGAAGACGATGACACGCACTGTGGAGTGACCGCTACCGCTGACCACTCGGTCGAAGACGAGGTTTCCCTCGGCGTCGGTAGCGGTCTTGACGATGTCCTCGAGACTGAGCCGCGGCGCGAAGAACGGTATGTTCTCGACCGAGTACCCCTCGCCCTCCCGCACCGGCACCGCCCACAGTGACTCCGCGGCGATGGGTGGATAGCCGTCCTCGTCCTGCTCCAGCGGAACGACGATCTTCACGTGGTTAACCAGATCGAACTCGTTATCCAGAGGAAGGTTACTGTCAGTCGAGTTCCCTCGAATATCCTATCGACTCGACTTTCGTCCGTGCTGACGATCAGTGCTACAAGCGACGGAGAGCTAACCAGAGCACCCCTCGAACTCCCAGTTCCCCAGCCTGCTTATCTTACCGGCTAGCCGGTCCCATGCGGGAGCGTCAAGAGCACTCACCTACTTTTCCAAAAGCTCGAGCGCCACCAGTAAAGAAGCGTATTATCTTCCGGCCATTCATCATTCATGTCGTCCGAGGAATCGAAGTTGTCGATCTCCGGATCAATAGGACGAAACCCCGATTCCTTCGAAGGCCCCTTCTTCGCGAACCACTTGGAGAGACGCGAGCGACCGACACGAATATCCGTGCGGTACTCACTCTGCGCCTCGACAAGAGATTCACTGTTCGCTCCGCCGCTGTACCACGGCCAACGGAGTTGGACCGGATCGTCCTCCCAGAAGCATACTTGGCAGATGTCGTACGATCCCGGAGGGGAATCATGCACCAGGTAACCGCAGCAGGGACAGGGATAGGTCCCCTCCCTGTACCTTCCATTTGATCGAATCATTTCGGACACTCGAAATAACGACACGAGAACCCTATCCCGACGTGACAGCACCTACAACACCGATCCAATCCCAAAATTTTGCGTACAAGTCCGTAGAAGAACCAAAAACTGACACTTCGTCAAACACCAAGATTGATAAAATTCGCGACAACCTTCGAGCGGTCATCACGACATTGATTTACCCCGATCCGCAAGAAACCACTGTCGAAGACCTCGGCCATGAACTGGCACTCATCGTATCGACCGGACGCTATTTTCGAATCGAGCCTCGAAGAATCACGGGGTTCGACAGCTACCAGCAACATATCGACGGCCTGCACCATAGTGGCGGACAGCTCCCACACGTCACACCACGGGAGTCCGAGACCGGAAGAAAGATTCAGTGCCGAATCAGCGATCTCATCGATATACTTCCCCTGAAAAGGGCCACCCGGCCCCTCCAGTTCAAGCAGCCTCCAATCCAAATCGTTGTCCGGAAGCACATTCAGCACATCAACAATATCCGGCGGCTTCGTACGGGGGTGAATCTCGTAGCACTCGATCATGATCATTCCAATGGTTCAGCATTCGGACTCGACTACGTCAATCGACAGCCCGATTTTCCTGCGGAACATACCATGAAGCAACCGAATTCTACTGTGATCAACCCTGCCCCTCCCTGTCGGACAGCACGACCGCACAGTCGCGCTGCCACCATGCTTCGAGAAACAGCCAACTGTGGGCTGCGCAGCAACGTCGCCTGACACAGCCAGTGGTCGGTGCGGTCCTCATTCCTGCGAGTGGCGGCTCCCCGGATTCACGTAGGCATCCGCGAGGTCACCGTCGAAGATTACGACAAGCTCATCGGGTAAGTAGCTGAACCCCCTCCCCGCTGCCTCACCCAACGCTACGACCACACTCGATCCCACGTCGAACTCGAACCGAAACGACCAGGGCATCGCTGAAGACCCCTCGTTGGGTACATGCCAGGCGGCAACGATATCGGTGATCACCGATCCGAGAAACGGATCCCAATCCGGGAGGTCACTGACGTCGACAGGATCTCCCGACAAGTCGCGGCCGACCGCTGCGGTGTCCTTGATCTCGATCGCCAACCTTTCTTCAAGACCATTTATCACCCACGAGAGCATCACCACACTGCCGCTTCCCAGGACCAACTCAACGTCCATGTCCACTTCATGCGCGCGTTCAGCCCAATGACCGTCCGGCCGGTCCGCACCACGCAGCACCGCGTAACGAACAGACTTCAGAACCTGACCGCGAACAGCCTCCCTAACAATGGTAAGATCAATGTCATCACTCGCCGCCCACTGCATAGAACTCCTGCCATTTCGCACTGATGGCTGAAGTTGATTCTATCGTACCTCACACCACGAAATGACTCATCGATCATGCATTGGACAAGCATAATAGGCACTAACACAAGTCTCTGCCGAACACCGCGAATCGGAGCGTTCAGCAATGACCGGAATCATTGGAACGCGAAAGTGCCCCGTATACGAAGCGCGGACACAAGAGAGCAACGAACGTCCGGCGGGACGCCGAATCGGAATTGGAGCCGGAAAGCGATCCCCGGACGTCGATGCTTTGTGGTTTCAGCACCCGGGATCAGAAATCAATTCGCCCCATAGGAATCGTACAGCGAACTAATGCGATCATCTGGCAGCTTGGCGGAGTAGAGTCGGACGTCATCCACCTTTCCCGTCCACTCCTGCTCGTACGCTCCGAACTTCTTGGCGCGGCCGAGCTGCAGACCACCAGTTGCCTGCCAAGTGTTGCTCACTGTTCCGTCATCTATCCGGTTGCCGTCGACGTAGAGCCATATCCTCCCTTCCGCGGCGTTGTACACCCCGGTCAAGTGAGTCCAGGTTTCGATTTCGGGTGATCGAGCAGACTCGGCGGCAGCCGTCACCCGAGCCGATTCGGTGTCCGACTCGGGCATCGCGAAGAACCACGCACCGAGTGGTCTATTGGTGTCCCGAAAGTACCCCAACCGAAACTTGCTGGTGTTAGCTCCGTCCGGACTCACCGCGGTAGATCTGCCCGCCTCTTGGCTGGAGAGATACACCCAGGCCGAAATCGTGAAACTCTCGTCGGTACGCAGATCCACCGCCGAAGTCGAAGCGTAGTCATCGTCACCGTCCAGCGAGATCGAATTACCGACACGCCCTGGTGCAAAGTTCGCCTCGCCTCGTAAAGCAGCACTTCGCCCACTGATCGAATCGAACGCAGTTTCCCCTTCGGACTCATTCAGTCGCAACTTGTGGGCCAGATCCGGATCGAGCGCCGCGATGAGCTCTGGCTCTCCCGCGAAAAGCTTCCGACTGTAGAGGCTCACATCGTCGACGGCGCCCTGCCAGAAGCCCGTCTGCTCACCCTCTGGTAATCCGCGTCCGATCGCAGTTTCGCCAACAGTATTCGAGGTAGCTGTGTACGCTGTGGTGCCAGCGGAGGAACCGTTTATGTACAACTTGATCTCGCCACTGTGCACGTCGTGGACTCCGATCAGATGGGCCCACACCCCGAGTCTGGGCGCCCGTTCGGAGGAGACTGTGACAGTCCGGAAACCGGTTTCGTCGTCCGAACCATGCAGCGTCCAATCCCAGCTGTCCCGGTCCGCCCCGAGTAACCTAGTTGGAATACCGCTTCGCTCGAACTATTCTGGCTGGCCAAAGCTATGGGCTCAGGTGTTCTCTCATCCAGCCGTACCCAGGTGGAAACGGAGTACGATAGATCAGTGCGTGCCACCTGCTCCGCGGCGACCACGTGATCGTCGGTGCCGTCCAATCGCAAGGCGGTCCCCACTGCTCCGTCGGTGTAGTCAGCACCGCCGTGCACAGTGGCAGGCTGACCACCGGGAACCGTGTTCGGAACGCTTGTGGTATTATCCTTCGTTTCGAACCTCCAGTGTCCGGTGCGTACGTCGTCCGATTCGACCCGGGAACGGATCTCGGCCTCGGTAAGAACGCGATCGTAGACCCTCACCTCGTCGATCGTGCCTGCCCAATGCTGTGAGTCGGTACCGTCATTCTTGGCACGTCCGATCGCCAATTCACCATCGGTATCGACACCACCGTTATAAGGTCGGGTCGAAACCAGCGAGCCATTGACGTAGAGCTTGATTTCTTTCGCCCTCTCGTCGTGCACACCGACCACGTGCGTCCACTGCCGTGTGGCAACGGTCGAGTCCGAGAGAGCGGAAGCCTGCTCGCTTCCGCCACCTGCCACATCCGAGCCGGCCATCCGAAAGCACCAGTTTCCATCGGCGGTGACCTGTAGTCGAAAACCGCTGACCACTTCACCGCCCTGGGAGACCGCCGTGTGCGCGGTGCCGTCGACCGCCGCGGGTTTCAGCCACGCCGCGACCGCGAAACTCGCGTTGGTGGGGAGCGCGTTGGGTGCGGTTACGTGCTCCGCCGAACCATCCAGCTTCACCGCCTTGCCCAAAGCACCAGGCTGCCACGAGACTTCATCGTGCGTAGTGCCGTCGCGACCACCGAGCTGGACTTCGTCGGTGATATCGCCGTCGAGCCGCCAGTGCGACGTCGGCCCGTCACCCGAGCGAACGTAGAAGTGGTGCGTAGCAACCGGGCTACGGTTTCCGGCCGCGTCGGCGCTTTGCACGTACAAGGTCACCGCACCGTCGGTGGGGGAGTCAGCGTGACGGTGACTTCTCCTCCTGCTGTATTAGCGTCCACTCTTGTCGAGGGCGGATCCTGAAATCCGTAGAAATAGTGGTCGACATCGGCGACTCCGGCCGCGCCAAATATGAATTCACCGCGCACATCCGTGCCTCCGTGCCAACTGTTGTCCGCCTGATACAACGGTGAGGAAACCATTGGTGCCGAACCGGGGGCGATCTGATCCACCAACAGATTTGCGCCGTGCACAGCCGCTGGCCTCGTTGTGGCGACCGGCTCGGCCGTGGCGGCGCGGGTGGTGGCGCCGATCGACTGGCTCAACGGAGACCCCAGTACCGCGAACACCAGGAGAGTTACCCCCAGTGATCTGAACAGGCGTCCCTTGTGGGACGTGCGCACTCGATTACCTCCAACGTGCTACTCCGCCTCGCCAATGACGGGCGGATCAAGACAAACCAGCACACAGCATCGAGTCGAACAGGAATACGAACAATGCTCACTTTGCGCACGCCGAATTGGGATGTTCGGAAGAGTAAAAACGAGCGATCGGCCGCTTCACAGGAGATCCACCTCACGAAGTCACCGCTTCGTGATCATGCGAACATCTTCCCGTTACCGCCGAGATCAGTCGGAGCGCGGCGTCGCGGCGGCCGAACAGCGACGTGAATACGAAAGCAGTTCGCCGCTTCGCGCGTTTCGACACCGGATGGAACGACACGAGGCGTAATCACGGTGTGAAGCGTGACGAGCGGGCCCGGCGCGCTCTACGAGGCACGGCACCGCACGTAGGCTTGTTCGGCATGACCCAACAGCGCACCCACCAACCGGCGGTTCGAATCCAGCGCCGGTCCGCACGGGCCATCCTGATCGACGACGAGGAACGCCTGGTGCTGCTGCGCCGCACGAAACCGGGCATGGCGCCCTACTGGACCACTCCCGGCGGCGGGCTGGAACACGACGACGAGTCGCTGGAGGCTGCCATGCACCGCGAGATCGCCGAGGAGATGGGCGCCACGGCAAGCGGCGCGAAAAGCGTGTTCCTGAGCAGCGCCGCCCGCTCCGGCGGCATCACCGTGCAGCACTTCTTCGTGGCACGACTGACCTCGATGGACGAATCCACCCGGCACGGCCCGGAATTCGACGACCCGACCCGCGGCGAGTACCGCGCGGAGCGGTTCGACATGCGCGCCGAAACGCTGGCCACGCTCGATCTGCGCCCCGCACCGCTGCGCGAGTTCGTGCTGTCCAACCGCCTCGCCCTGATCGCCGAGGCGCTCTACCCGGACTGAGATACCGACTTCCACCGGGCGCTCCCGGTCTCCCGCCTCCGGGCGCGTCGCGGCGATCACCGGGCCGGGCCCTCCGGCTACGAGGAAGTCAACGAGGACAGCGACGGCAGCGCCTCGAGGAAGGTCTTCACCGACTCGGCCGCCTGTCGCAGCATTACCAGACCCTGTCGAACCGCCGAGGCGGCTTCGGCGGGTGATTCCTTGATCCACCACACCAACAAAGCCACCGCCAGCAGCGAAAGCAGCCCCTTCAGCGGAGTTCCCCTATCTCCCGACGAGCTCCTGACGTATCCAGTGTGCTCGTTACGGAGCGACTCCGCCCGCTGAGTCTCACCCCCGCTGAGTCTCACCCCCGCTGAGTCTCACACCCGCTGGGGCCGCGTTTCACGTAGGTGCGGATCCGGAGCACACCGGAACCGGCTGTCTCACCGTTCGAGGACTCCCGTACCAGGGGTACCGCTGACGAGCAGCTCCAACGGTTCGGCGTAGTAATCCCGGGTGAAACGACTCCAGTAGCGCGCGGTGACTCGCAGCAGGTCCTCCTGCGAGTGGACCCGTGCTTCGTCCCGCGAACCGTGGGTGTGGAGGGAGGCGAGTTTGGCTTCCAGATCCGTATCACGCAGCCCGGCGAACCGGTTCGGCGCGAAGTCCACCGTGGCGGAGGGCGACTGGTAGCAGGCGAACCGCTCCACGCCACGCGCGGCGGAGGCGGTGGCCCGGTGGACGGCGCGATGGTCCGGGTGGGTGTCGTTCTCGGAATGGACCAGCACCACGTCGGGCCGGACCCGCTGCACTACTCGTTCGATCCGACGCACCGTCTCGACGTCGTCGAGGATGCGGCCGTCGGGCAGGTGTTCCAGGAGCAGAGCCGCGCCCAGTGAGTTGACCGCGGCATGGGCCTCGCCGAGGCGCTCGTCCGGATCACCGCCGAGCGTGCCGTGCGACATAATCAGCACGGTGACTTCCCACCCCGCCTGGACGCGGCGGTGGATGGTTCCGCCCGCGCCGATCTCGGCGTCGTCGGGGTGGGCGCCGACCACCAGCATCCGGAACGGCTTCCGGTCCGCCCCGTTCGCCTCACGGTCCGCCCGGTTCTCCTCGAGATCCTGCCGACGAGCCCGGAAGGCGCGCAGCACGGTCTCGGCCAGTTCGGAGCCGGCGGCTTGGCGGGTGACCAGCTCGGAGGTGCGTCCGCGCGGCGCCGCCACCGCCGCTGTGGCCGCCACCTCGTCGGTGGTGAGCACGAACGCCGTGCCGGGGAACTCGCGCCCGCAGGAGTTCAGGAACTCGGCGAGCCCACCCGGTTCCGGTTCCAGCTCCCCGTCCCACAGCGCGACGTGCCAGCCGCGGTCGGCACGCGGACGGGTTCGCAGCACGGTGCGGAACCTCTCGCGCTCTTCGGTCTCGACGACCTCCAGCGCACCGTACTCGCGCAGCAGTTCGGCCGTGCGTCGCCGCAACCCGATGTCGTGGTCGGCGACCACGACCCGCAACCCGGCCAGCGGGGTGTCCTCCCGGCACGCGGCGCTCGTCGCGGGAGGCCGCGAGCCGCACTCCGGCCCCCGGGTGAAGGTGATCTCGTGCGAACGTTCGGTTCCGGGGGCGGCGGCCTCGAAATCGTGCGTGTGTTCGTTCACGAGGTTCTCGCCTCGCACGGACCTCCAGCCCGATTGCCGAACAGATTCCTCTTCGGGGGACTCTCCCCCGGAGGTGGGGCGCTCGGCGTGCCCGGAATGCTCCACCATCCGTCGAGTGTCACACCTTTCGGGAAGGGCCGCAGAACGAAAAGGTCAGCGCACGGCCCAGTTCGAGCTTCGGGGTGGGCTCCGTGTGCGGTCTCCGCTCACCCACCGTGCGCCGCGCGAGCGGTCTCGGTGCAGCGCCCGCCCTCGTCGAGGAAACGCGCGACCGGCAACGTGGCGGCACCGACGGTGACCGCGTCGGGACCGAGTCTGCCTTCGGCCACCGAGACTCGGCCGGCGGGGTAGCGCAGCGCGTACCGGGCGACGCTGTCCTGCACCAGCTCCAGCCGGTGTCGGCCGAGCAGCAGCCCCGCCCAGCCACCGATGAGCACTCGGGTGGGCAGGAAGAGGTTCACCAGGCTCGCGATACCGGCCCCGAGATACTCCACGGCCTCCGAGACCACGGTGGACGCCGCGACGTCGGAGATCGTGTTCCCCTCGCGGGAGGCGGCGGCCAGCAAGGCACCGAAAGCGTGCTCACCGTCCGCCTCGGGGCTGATCTCTCCTCCGGTGCGCCGCCAGCGACGCACCATCGCCTCGGCACCGGTGTAGGCCTCCAGACAGCCGTGCCCACCGCACCGGCAGCGCCGTCCACGCACGCGCAGCGTGCTGTGCCCCCACTCGCCGATGCCCGCCGAGCTTCCGCCCGCGAACACCGAGACGCCTACGCCGGAGCCGAGCAGCACCACCGCCACGTCCCGCTCACCGCGACCGTGGCCGAACCACATCTCGGCCTGTCCCAGGGTCTCGGCACCGTTGTCGACCAGGACCGGCACGTGTTCGGGCAGGTGAGCGGCGGAGCGGACCAACCGCTCGACGGCGACCCCGACCCAGCCGATGGTCTGCCCGTGCACCAGGGCCCCGTGAACCTCGTCCGAGGTCACGATGCCGGGCACCCCGACTCCCACGCCGAGCAACCACTCGGGGGAGGCGCATCCATCGATCATCACCCGGTCGAACGCCTCGGCCAGCCGCGCGATCACGTGGTCTGGGTCGCGTCTGCCGACGTCGAGGGGTTTTTCGGCGCGGGCGATCTCGGTCAGGGCAACGTCGAACAGTTCCACCCGGACCCGCGTCTCCCCGATGTCGATGCCCACCACGCGCCCGCTCTCGGGCGAGACACGCAGCAGCGTACGGGGGCGTCCTCCGTCGGACTCGACCGAGCCCGCCTCCTCCAGCAGACCGTCGGCCACCAGCTCACCGACCACATTGCTCACCGAGCCGGGGCTGAGGCCGGTGGCGGGCCCCAGCTGGTGCCTACTCAGTGGTCCGCCGAAGTACAGTCGACGTAGCACCGCGGCACGGTTGCCACGCCGCAGATCGCGCACCGTCCGCCCGTACCGATCCCCCATGTCGCTCCTTCCGATACCGGCGGTCGCCGACCGGCGATTCGAGGCGAGCCTAGTAGTGTGCTCGACTCCGGTCCCCGTCCGGCCGCTCGCTGTCAGTCCGATTCCGGGCCCCACCACAGTGTGGTGCGCACGTCACCGAGGCCTCGCCCGATCATGATTCGCCCGCCGCGCAGGAAACGCCAGCTTCCGGACGAAACGTCGCGCACCCGCTGCGCCCGGAGGTCGCAAGGCACCCGGACACGGGCCCGCCGTCCGGTCTCGAGGTGAACCCTGGTCCAGCCGATCAGCCGCACCGGTTCGGTTTTCGCCGCCGGCAACAGATAGACCTGGACGGTCTCCGTGCCTGCCCGCGGACCGGTGTTCGCGACGTCGACCGTGACACTGCGCACCGCGTTGAGATCCCTGACCAGTGCGGGGGACTCGTAGTGCCAGGTGGTGTAGCCGAGACCGTGGCCGAACCAGAACAGCGGCTCCGTGTCGGCGTGTCGATGCCAACCCCGATAGCCGACAGCGGTGCCCTCCTCGTAGACCAGTGTCCCGTTGACGGGACAGGTGGACCAGGCGAGACCGTCGCCGTCGCGTGCGGGGAACGTGGTGACCAGCCTCCCGGCGGGCTCGATCTCGTTGGTGAGTGCCGCCGCCACCGCCGCTCCGGCCTCTTGGCCGGGTAGTCCGACCCACAGCACCGCGTCCACCAGATCCAGCCACGGCATCAGCACCGGGGTGGCCGCGTTGACCACGACGACGGTGCGCCGGGCCGCGGCGGCCACCGCGGCGACCATGGCGTCCTGCTGTCCCGGTAGCGCGAGGGTGGACTTGTCCTTGCCCTCGGTCTCCTGCTCCGTGGTCAACCCCACGACCACCACGGCCACGTCGACCTCTCCCGCTGCTCGGGCCACCCGTTCGTTGATCTCACCGGTGGTCGCGTGAGCCTGCCGCACCGCCTGCCCGGGGATACCCCCCGTCGCGGGGCCACGCGTCGACTCCGGCCGAACCGACGGGCCACTGCGCACGTCGACACCGTCGACCACCGAGACCCGGTCGTGTCCGAAAGCCGCGACGAGACCGTCGGCGATGGAGACCACGTGCGGCGAACGCAGCCGGGCCGCCCCACCTCCCCGCGCCACGGTGTCCACGGCGTGCCGTCCGATGACGGCCAGGGACTCCGTGCCGGAGAGCGGCAGCACACCGGCCGGATTGGTCAACACCGTCATACCGCCCGCGGCCAGCGCGCGCAGCCGACGACGGCGTGCCGGAGCGTCGGCGGCAGGATGTCGGTGGCGGGGCCGCGTTCCGGAACGGACAGTCCCGAAGAGATCGGGCTCACCGTCGAGAGCGCCGGTTCGTTCGGCCAGTCGCAGTACCCGCCGGAGGTGTTCGTCGATGGTGGACTCGGCCACCTCGCCGGTACGCACCGCCGCGAGCAGGCCCGCACCCCACGGCCCGGCCGGACCCGGCATGACCAGGTCCGGTCCCGGGTTGGTACCGGCAGCGCTCGATCTCGCGGCGGACGGGTCCGATACGACCGCACCGTCGTAGTGCCACTCCCTCTTGAGCAGTCGCTCGATGAGCTGGAGGTGTTCGGTGGCGTTGATCCCGTTGATTCTGTTCGGGGAGGTCAGCACGCTCCAGGGGGATGCGTCGTGCACGAGCATCTCGAACGGCAGCAGATACACCTCCCGCAGAGTCTTCTCGTCGACCACGGAATCCACAGTGGTGCGTTCGAATTCGGACTCGTTGGCCAGGAAGCGCTTCGGGCAAGCAGCGACTCCCCTGCGCTGCAGGGCTCGCACGTACTCGGTCGCCAACGCCCCGGTCAGCAGCGGGTCCTCGCTGAAGCAGTCGAATACGCGGCCTCCCAGCGGGGTTCGGTGCAGGTTGACCGAAGGGCCCAGCAGCACGTGCACGCCTCGGGAGATGGCCTCCTCGGCCAGCAGTGCCCCGGCCTCACCCGCTACCGTGCTGTCCCAGTGCTGGGCGAGCAGTGTGGCGTTGGGCAGCAGCGAAGTGGTTCCGCCGTCGTTGTGTTCCCGCCCGCCCGGCTCGTTCGTGCCGTCCGAGAAGCACAGTGGGGACAACCCGATCGACGTGTTCCGCGCCAGGCCGGACGAGTCCGATCCGGTCAACAGGGCTACTTTGCTCGGCAGGTCCAGACAGGCGATCACGGTCTCGACACGGGACTCCAGCTCGGTAATGGTCATGTCGCCCTCTCCGCTATCCCTTTAATTCAATTTTTGAATTAACTGCGCGAGTCGAGAAGGACGGGTGCACGGAAAACCACCGGACGACGAACCGGTGGGCGATGGCATGTCCCGACTCCTTCGTGGGTGTGGCCGGCACTCCCAGCGCAGAATGACTTAAATTACGCTGTAATTTAAGGCTCGACGGAATAATGGTCAAGACCACCTTGCGCCTCTCGCCCGGCGATACACACCCGGGACGGACCACGGAGATCCACCGGTTCACGACACGGATGCCCACCCAGAACGGCGAGCACGCCGATGCGCTGCGCGAGTGTGCGAACCGGAGGACGCTGGTAAGCGTTACATCCCATCCCGTAGGGAGGCGTTCCGATGTCTACTCCGCAGACAGGACCGCAATCCACACCCGGTGCCGGGGAAGGCACCGAACGCAGAGCGCCCGAGAGCCGGGGCAGCTGGGCGATGACGGCTGCCCAGCCGACCTCCGGGATGTCCGGATGGTTGGCTTTCGGGGGGTGGATGCTCGCGCTGGTCGGCGTCTTCAACGTCATCGCCGGTCTCACAGCGCTGCTGCAACCCGAGTACTACGTTGTCGCCGGTGGTGACCTGCTGATCTTCGGCTTCGGCGCCTGGGGCTGGATCTGGCTCGCGTTCGGCGTGCTGCAGGTGGCGGCAGGGGCAGGTTGTCTGGCCGGTCAGATGTGGGCCCGGATCACCGGTGTCGCTCTCGCCGGACTGGCCGCGATCGCTCACCTGGCCTTCCTCGCCGCCTTCCCGTTCTGGGAACTGGTGTCGATCGGGTTGTGCGTGCTGGTGATCTACTCGCTGGTGGTCCCGCCCCGAAACGCCGTCGGCTGACCGTCCTCCGAAAACCACCGTCTCCGAAAACCACCGTCTCCGAAAACCACCGTCTCCGGGGAGCACACCACCGGAGTGACTCCGCGACCGGTGACCGGGCGTGGCTCCGGTCCCTCACACGAGTTCGGCCAACAGCCGCCGCACGCGGGCCTCGATGTCGTCGCGGATGGGGCGGATCTGCTCGGCGGTTCTTCCCGCCGGGTCGTCGAGCTGCCAGTCGAGGTAGCGCTTGCCCGGAAACACCGGGCAGGCGTCTCCGCATCCCATGGTGATGACCACATCGCTGGCAGCCACGTCGTCGGTGGTCAGCTTGGTGGGGAACTCGCGGGAGACGTCGAGGCCGAGTTCGTTCATGACCTCGACGACGGCGGGATTGACCTCGTCGGCCGGGGCGGATCCGGCCGAGCGGACGGCCACGGTGCCCTGGGCGTGGTGATCGAGCAGGGCGGCGGCCATCTGGGAGCGTCCGGCGTTGTGTACGCAGACGAACAGTACTTCGGGCGGGGTGGACACGGTTGGAGCTCCTCGGCTCGCGTTCGAATGGGTCAGCGCTGCTGGGAGCTCCCGGCAGCGACGTGCTGGTCGGTCGGCTCGCCGCGGAACCAGCGGCGAGCGGCCAGGCTGACGTAGACCAGCCCGACCAGCACGGGAACCTCGATCAGTGGGCCGACCACCCCGGCCAGCGCCTGACCACTGGTCACACCGAAGGTGGCGATGGCCACCGCGATCGCCAGTTCGAAGTTGTTGCCCGCGGCGGTGAACGCCAGCGTGGTCGAGCGCTCGTAGGACATCCGAAGTCCCTTGCCCAGGGCGAAGGTGCCCGCCCACATGACCACGAAGTACACCAGCAGCGGCAGCGCGATGCGGGCCACGTCGAGGGGTTGGCCGGTGATCGCCCCGCCCTGCAGGGCGAACAGCACCACGATGGTGAACAGCAGGCCGTACGGGGCCAGCGGACCGATTCTGTTCAGGAACGTCGTCTCGTACCAGGCACGCCCCTTGGCGCGCTCACCGATACGCCGTGACAAATAGCCCGCGAGCAGCGGGACCCCGAGAAAGATCAGCACCGACTGGGCGATCTGCCAGGCCGAGACGTCCAGTCCCACCTGTGCCAGCCCCAGCCAGCCGGGCAGCACACTCAGGTAGAACCAACCCAGCCCGGCGAAGGCGATCACCTGGAACACCGAGTTCAGCGCCACCAGTACAGCGGCGGCCTCCCGGTCACCGCAGGCCAGGTCGTTCCAGATGATGACCATGGCGATGCAGCGCGCCAACCCGACGATGATCAACCCGGTGCGGTAGTCGGGCAGATCGGGCAGGAACGTCCAGGCCAACGCGAACATCACGGCCGGACCCACCAGCCAGTTGACGACCAGTGAGGAGACCAACAAACGCCGGTCACTGGTGACGGTGTCCAGCCGGTCGTAGCGCACCTTGGCCAGCACCGGATACATCATCACCAACAGCCCGATGAAGATCGGCAGTGATACCCCGGAGATAACGTGCAACGAGTTCAACGCCGTGTTCAACCCCGGCACGAACCGGCCTGCCAACAGCCCCGACAACATGGCCGCACCGATCCAGAGGGGCAAGAACCGGTCCATCAACGACAACCGCCGGGCCACGCTGGTCCCGGACGATCGCTGGGCCGTGTCCGTCACGGCGTCACCTCACAGGTTTCCTGATCATGGTCGTACTGGAAGTTCGGAGGCTCGGTTCGCCGTGGTCCTCGCGGCGGAGCCTGCCGTTCGAGAGAGTCTGCCGTTCGAGACTCAGGCCGACGTGGCTACGGCCGGAGCGGGGCCGAGAACCGCCGACAACTGTTGCAGCGTCTCCGGGAGCACCCGGTAGTAGACCCAGGTGCCGCGCCGCTCACCGGTGATGGCGCCGACCTCGCGCAGCACCTTGAGGTGATGCGAGATCGTCGGCCCGGACAGCTCGAACGCCCCACTGAGATCGCACACACACGCCTCCCCACCGGTGTGGGCGGCGATCAACGACAACAGTCGCAACCGCACCGGATCACCCAGCGCCTTGAACACCGCCGAGAGATCCGCGGCCTGCTCGGCCGACAGTGGCTCCCCCGTCACCGGTGAACAGCACCAGCGCTCGTCTCCCTGCGTCTGTTTCGACATACTTCTATATTGACAGCTGTCAAACCAAGGCGCAAACTACGAATCGTCCATCTGTTTAGACAAACATCTAATCAAGGGAGGGACCATGTCCCGCGTTCAACTCGCCCTGCGCGTCGGGGACCTCCAGCGATCCATCGACTTCTACACCAGGCTGCTCGGCACCGAACCGGCCAAGCTGCGACCGGGTTATGCCAACTTCGCCGTGGCCGAACCGCCGCTGAAGCTCGTGCTGCTGGAAGGTGAAGCGGAGCAGGACACCGTGATGGACCACCTCGGTGTGGAGGTCGCCGACAGCGACACCGTCCACGAGGCCACCCGACGGCTGTCCGAACTCGGCCTGTTCACCCGAGTCGAGGACGACACCACCTGCTGCTACGCGACCCAGGACAAGGTGTGGGTGCACGGCCCCGGCCGAGAGCCCTGGGAGGTGTACACCGTCACCGACGACTCCCCGGACTCCGAGCACAGCGCTCCGAACGAGGACAGAGCCGCCTGCTGCGCCACCACGGCGGAAGCCACCGGGTGAGCGAAGTCTCCGTGCACTCTCGACGGGGTGCTCGGTCGGGAAGGACTCCGATCGACACCCCTCGGTGGCATCGATCTCTCGCGAAATCCACGAAAGCCACACCACCTCGCCAGGCAGCGACCACGACCAGCACAGAAGAAGATCGCAACGATTTCCGGACTCGCCGGTGGAAGTGCTTGTTCGAGGCCGCCTAACACATTTACCTGAAAGGGAGACGAACGGCGGGAGTGTCCCGAGTGACCGGTTGCTCGTACGGGCGGAGTCGGATGTATGCCACGAAGTGTGGAGCCGAGCGTGACAGGGGAGATCGCCACCGGGGACATCGCTACCCGCGGCGCTGCCAACGAGGTGGTCCGTACCGGCGCCCCGGCCACGCGCCACGACGAAACGTCGGACCAGGCCGCCGCCACCGGAGTTCTCGACAGACGTTGCCCCCGTCACCTCCCCGACCGGGTCGACGTGATGCCCGTCGTCGCCCATCAACTGCCGCCGCCGTCCGGGCACTTCGTGGGACGCACATCCGAACTCAACCGCATGGAGGCATGGCATCGGGAGAACTCCGAGCGCGCCCTGCTCGTCGCGCTGACCGGCCCCGGCGGGATCGGAAAAACGACGCTGGCCTGCCACTGGCTGCGACAGCACGAACGGAGATTCCCCGACGGCCAGCTCTACGTCGACGCGGGAACCCGTTCCGCCGAGCACCCCATCGCGGCCGCGGAACTGCTCGGGCGACTACTGCGGGCGCTGGGTGTGCCGCCCGAGCGGGTTCCACTGGAGATGGCCGAACGACTGAACTGGTACCGCTCGATCACCGCGGGGCGATCACTGTCGGTGTTGGTGGACAACGTCGTCTCCACCGCACAGGTAAGGCCGCTGCTGCCGGAATCGGCGACGAGCACGCTGCTTGTCACCAGCAGGAGTCGCCTGGTCGGCCTGACGATGGAGGGTGCCAGGTTCATGGAACCGGCACCGCTGAACGCCGAGGACGTGGTGCACATACTCTCCCGCGGGCTCGGCCGCTCACGGGTGTTGCGCGAGATGGGCAACGCCCGGCTGCTGGCCAAACTGTGCGCGGGATCCCCACTGGCCGCCACGGAGATATCGGCGTGGCTGGCAGCCCGGCCTCACCGGTCACTGGCCCACGCCGCCACCTTGGTGCGGGAACAGCGAAAACGTCTGACCACGCTCCCCCAGAGCGAGGACTTCGCTTCCCACACCGTGGTCGACGTCTGCTACCAGGGCCTGTCACCGCAGGCCGCCACACTCTACCGCAGGCTGGCGCAACACCCCAGGGGAGATCTTCCCGTCGCGCTGACCCATCATCTCGCCGGGATCGAGGGCAGTGATTCCGAACGGGTGTTGGCGGAGCTACGGGACGCCAGGCTGTTGGGAGCCGATGAACAGCGGTACTGGTTCCACGACATCGTCCTCGCGCACGCGAGGACGATGAGCCTCGGCGAGGACACACCGGGAGTCAGGCGCCGGACACTGCACAGCATCATCGACTGGTACATCGGGCGGGCCGTCGAAGCCGATCTGGTCATCACTCCCCGCCGCCCCAGGTTCGGCCGACACTACCCCAGTCGGGCCAACGACTGGCCCGCATGGGAAAGTCCCGAGTCGGCACTGGACTGGTTCGAACGCGAACGCGGCAATCTGCGGGCGGTCATCATCGAGGCCCACCACAATCAGTGGGACGAACCGGTCTGGCAACTGTGCGAAGCGATGTGGGGGTTCTTCTTCCATCGCAAGCACTATCGGGACTGGATCGACTCGCACCGCCTCGGAATCGAGGCCGCGGCCCGCCTGGGTCATCCGCTGGCCGAGTCGCGACTCCGGTGCCAGCTCGCCTTCGCCTACCTGGATTTGGAACACTTCGACGAGGCCATGGACGTGTGCCTTCCGGCGCCCCGGTTGCCCGAGGCCGGCTGGGACAGTGCGGAACTGGCCACGACACTGTCCGAACTCACCAGCGCGGCGAGACGAGGCAACGGTCACGACGACAAGGAGCGGGATATTCCGGACGAGCGGGCCGGTGAACGAAAAATCGTCCGGATCTCTTCCGCCACGCTCACCCGTGATCACGTGCCACGAGCCGAAACGACGGGTAAGCACCATATCGGATGAGCACCGCTCGGTGATCCGAACACGGCCCCACCACCGTTCGAGCCCACGATCCGGATGCACACCGAAAAACGCACGTCAAAAAGCAAGATTTGTTCAGATCTTGACTGTTCGCGTATTCCGCTGCATCGTTTCAGCGATCTGTCACATGATCGATTACGCAAAGAGTCAAGATCTTTTACGCAGCGTCGTTACCGACGAAAACCGGTTTCCGCTGCGTCGGAGGAATCATGCTTCGAAAATCCCTGGGCGCAACGCTCGCGTTTCTGGCGGGTAGCGCTCTGGCCGTGGCCGTACCAGCCCAGGCCGGTGCCGACTTACCCGGCGACGAGGACGTCACGGCCGTACTGTTCGAGTGGAAGTACGACTCGGTGGCCGAGGAATGCACGAACCGGCTCGGCCCGGCCGGCTACGGTGCCGTGCAGGTTTCCCCACCGCAGGAGCACATCCAGGGGTCACAGTGGTGGACCTCCTACCAACCCGTGAGTTATCGGATAGCTTCCAGGCTCGGTGATCGCACCGCCTTCGCCGACATGATCGAGACCTGCCACGCGGCCGGGGTGAAGGTGATCGCCGACGCGGTGATCAACCACATGTCCGCGGGTTCGGGCACCGGAACCGGCGGTTCGTCCTACGAAAAGTACAACTATCCCGGGATCTATTCCTCCTACGATTTCGACAACTGCATGTCCTCGATAAACCAATCGGACTACACCAGTGACAAGTGGCGGGTGCAGAACTGCGAATTGGTTAATCTGTCCGATCTGGACACCAGCGAGGATTACGTACGCAGCCGCATCGCCGCTTATCTCAACGATCTGTTGTCGCTGGGAGTGGACGGTTTCCGCATCGACGCCGCCAAGCACATGCCGGCAGCCGATCTCGCCGACATCAAATCCCGGCTGAGCGACCCGGACGTCTACTGGAAGCAGGAGGTGATCTACGGTTCCGGTGAGGTCGTCTCCCCCACCGAGTACCTCGGCACCGGCGATGTCCAGGAGTTCCGCTACGCCCGTGATCTCAAACGCGTGTTCAACGAGGAAAAGCTCGCTTACCTGAGCAACTACGGTGCGGGGTGGGGCTATATGGACTCCTCCCAGTCGACGGTGTTCGTCGACAACCACGACACCGAACGCGAGGGCGACACGCTCAATTACAAGGACGGCGCGAACTACACGCTGGCCAGCGTCTTCATGCTGGCCTGGCCCTACGGATCTCCCGACGTGCACTCCGGTTACGAGTTCACCGACACCGACAGCGGGCCACCCAACGGTGGGGCGGTCAACGCATGCTGGCAGGACGGCTGGAAATGTCAGCACGCCTGGCCGGAGATCGAGTCGATGGTCGCCTTCCGCAACGCCACCAACGGCGCGGCGGTCACCGACTGGTGGGACAACGGCAACGACGCCATCGCGTTCGGACGAGGCAGCAACGGGTTCGTGGCCATCAACCACGAAACCACGTCGCTGAACCGGACCTTCCAGACCTCGTTGCCTGCGGGCGAGTACTGCGACGTGCAGCGTGACACGCCCGTCACGGTCGACTCCTCCGGCCGGTTCACGGCCACCCTCGGCTCGAACACGGCACTCGCGTTGCACGTGAACGCGCGAACCTGCGGGAGCTGATCCGGGCCGAGCACCCGAGCCGGAAACAACACTTCGAAACGGCCCCGCAACGGACCGCCGTCGGCCCGGCGCATCCTGTTGGTGCGCCGGGCCGATGGCGGTTGTGCTTTATCCTCGGGGCGAAGGAACCACAACCGCGGAACTCAGAACTGGCATCCGTTCACGCGCCACAACATCGCGGCACGGGTGTTCGGACCGTAGACGCCGTCCACGGCGATCCCTGCCGAACGCTGCACCGAACGCACAGCAGCAGCCGTATTGGGACCATAGATACCGTCCGCCTCGATCGAGGACCCGTGGCACTCCTTCAACGAGTACTGCAGCTCAGTAACCGCCAAATTCGAAACCCCCTGGCCCAGCAGGCAGTCCGCGTCTCCGCTCTCGGTGGCGGGTATTCCCCAACTCGTCCGAGTACAGGTGGGTAACGCCAGTGCACCGGAGGAATCGGCGGTACCGGCCACGGCGGTACCGGCCACGGCGGTACCGCCGAGGGTTCCCAACATCACCAGCACCATCGCGGCACTGGCTCCCAACATTCGAAAGAAGCGGGTCATCCGCACTCCATTTTCCCGAAAAGATCGTGTAACTCGGTATGTCTACCGGACACGCGGCCAAGAAGAAGGGCTTCACTCAGTGCAGTTGAAGTGAATCGAGTGAGACATCACGTCGCGAGTGTTCGGACCGTAGACACCGTCCACGGCGATCCCCGCCGAACGCTGCACGTTCATCACGGCTGCTTCGGTTCCAGGGCCGTAGATCCCGTCCACAGCGATATTCTGTCCGTTGCAATCACGCAGTGAACGCTGTAGATGCAGGACGGCGTCATTGGTGTTTCCTCTGGCGAGAATACAGTCGTAATCGCCGCTCGCGGTAGCGGGAACCCACCATTCACCAGTGGTACAGGTGGGCAGTGCCAACACCTCGGCACGGTCGGCTCCGTCCGCGGCCGCGGCGCTACCTATCAGCACCGGTAAAGTCATCAGCACGATCGCGAGCGACGCCACGGCCGCACGGAATCCTCGGAACATCGTCACTCCGAACAAAACTATTCTTCCTCAAAAAAGACCCAAAAATCATGTCCCGAAAATCAGGACGAATTCAGCGAATATCTCTCATCCGTTGAAATCCTGACAGTGGGAATAAACCCTGAAGGACATCACGTCGCGAGTGTTCGGACCGTAGACGCCGTCCACGGCGATCCCTGCCGAACGCTGCACCGAACGCACAGCAGCAGCCGTATTGGGACCATAGATACCGTCTACCGCGATGTCCTGGCCGTTGCAGAAATACAACGACCGCTGCAAGGACCTCACAGCGTTGTTGGAGACACCCTGACCGAGCAGGCAGTCATGATCCCCGTCCGCGGTGGCGGGCACGAAGCCCCAGCTCTCGACGCAAGTGGGCAACGCGGACGTGGTCATCCCGTCTGCTTCTGATGCCGCTCCGGCCGTTCCCGTACCGAGGGACAACATCAACGCTCCCGCCCCCACGGCAGCGATCATCGCACTACGTATTCGACTCATAACACTCTCCCGAAACCTACTCGTTCCTTATCGCTATTACGAAATCAGGATTCGCAGCCCTCGACACCGGCGATCCGACGAGAATACCGTGAAACGGAAAAACGTTTCAGCGCGCCACGACGAGACTTTCGGCACTACACACATTCCCCGTAGTCGATCCACCGCATGTTGCTCCGCGTTTCGGGACCGTAGACTCCGTCCACCGTGATACCAGCGACACGTTGCACATTCTCGACAGCTTCCTCGGTGTTGGGACCGTATATCCCGTCGATGGCGATATCCTGGTTGTTGCAGTACCGCAACGACCACTGCAGAACTTCCACGGCCTCGTTGGCGTTCCCGGCCGCCAGTACACAATCACGGTCCCCGCCAGAGGTCGCGGGCACACTACTGTCGCTGATCGTGCAGGTCGGCAAGGCAAACGCTTCGAGCGGGTGCTCCTGCGCACCCGCGGAGGCGATCCCACCACTCATTCCGAGAGACAGCAGAACAGCCACGAAGGACACACGTGCGACACGGAACACTCAGACTCCCGAACGATTCGAAGGTTTTCTCCACAATTCCGGTGAAGACTCTGCCAAAAACCACCCCAAAAAACAACACTGCAAAAAATTTTCACCCGAACAGGCCAATAAACCAATCAAGTAAGCCTACAAACCAATTTTCGCGCAAGACCCGAACGGAAGCAACGAACTCCCCGGGGAAGACGAATCCATTCCTACTCGTTCGCATCACTCATGGAAAACGAAGCAGCCCGGCAACACCGGACCAACGGCAAACGAAATCCACTCACTCCACAGCCGGGGACACTCCGAGGACGACACTGAATCCACGAGACAGCCACAAAATAATTACCATTCGTGTCCGCAACTGGTCACGGTTCGCGACCACCACCGGCGGAACGAGCACACCGACTGCTACCGGTGGAGCCCCCTTCGCCCGCCCGGCACAACCACGAGTCCGCAGCAGGCGGGAAGCGATCCGCCGCGTGCCATCGCCCCTTCCGCGCAACCCCGGAGGCGATCACTCGCCCCCAAAATTCAACGCTCCCCTTGTGGTCGGCGTTACACCCGGGTTAATGTCTCGCAACACAAGAAAGCGCTTTCCAACTTTCCTGTCGAGGTGACAGGGCCTCGACGCTTCAGAGAGGAGAAAGCCACGTCCCCCGCCGACCACCGCTTACGGGCCGCGATCATCGGAACCGGCGCCGTCGCCGCACACCATTTGTCCGCCATGTCCGAACACGACGACGTCGAGCCGGTGGCAGCCGTCGACGTCGACCCCGAACGGCTGCACGCATTCCGCCGTTCCGGCGAACACGAGCTACGGGGCTACACCGAGGTCGACGAGATGCTCTCGGCCGAACGCCCCGACCTCGTCTCGGTCTGCACCCCGCCCGCCTCGCACGTGGAGCTCGTCACCAGCGCCCTGCGCACCGGCGCCTGGGTGTGGTGCGAGAAACCACCCTGCCTGTCGCTGGCGGGCTACGAGGAGATGGTCGCGGCGCAGGGAACCGACGGTCCCTACATCTCCTTCGTCTTCCAACAACGGTTCGGTTCGGGAGCACGGCACGCCCGTGAACTGCTGGCGAGGCGGGAACTGGGCACTCCACTGGTCGCGCACTGCCAGACCACCTGGTACCGCGATTCCGAGTACTTCGCCGCCCCGTGGCGCGGCAAGTGGGAGACCGAGGGCGGCGGTCCGGCCATGGGCCACGGGATCCACCAGCTCGACCTGTTGCTGCATCTGCTCGGACCGTGGAGCGAGGTGCGTGCCATGACCGGGCGGCTCTGGCACGAGGTGGACACCGAGGACGTCTCGACCGCGCTGGTGCGGTTCGAATCCGGGGCGATGGCCACCGTGGTCAACAGCTTGCTCTCCCCCGACGAGATGAGCAGGATCCGTCTGGACTGTTCGGAGGCCACCGTCGAGCTCACCCACCTGTACGGCCACCGCAACGAGGACTGGCGCTACACCCCGGCCCCGCACGTCACCGACGAGGCACGGATCGAACGCTGGCGAAGGCCGGAACACGACGAGCCCAGCTCCCACGGCGCCATGCTGCGCGAGCTGGTCGCGGCGATGCGCGAAGGCGCACGCCCGCCCTGCGACGAGCGGGACGGCCGCAGGATTCTGGAGCTGGTCACCGCGCTGTACAAGTCCGCGGCCACCGGCCGGGAGGTGCACTCGGGCGAGATCGGCCCGGACGACCCGTTCCACACCGTGATCCACGGCGGTTTCCCCGAGAAGCTGACCGGCGACGGAAAGACGACGCGATCATGAGCCATCCGATCACCGTGACCCATAGGCACGGCGAGAACATCTCGGTTTCCGCGGCGGGGAGCGAGATCCTGAACTACGTGTACAAACCGGACCCGGTCGAGTACGAATCGCGGAAACCGTACGTACACCCGCTGCGCACCCTCGCCGGAAACACCGTCACCGGATACCGCCCGAACGACCATCGCTGGCACAAGGGTCTGCAACTGACGGCCAGCCACGTTTCGGGCCAGAACTTCTGGGGCGGGCACAGCTACGTCACCGGTGAGGGATACCGGGAACTGCCGGAACGGATCGGCTCGATGCGCCACGACGAGTTCGAGTCGTTCGAAGTCGAGACCGACGAACTGCGGTTCACCGAAAAGTTGCACTGGCTGCACAACGACGGCACCCCCTGGGCGCGAGAGCACCGCACCATCAGGGTGCACTCCGTCGAGCCGGAACGGGGCAGCTGGGCGCTCGACTGGTCGATCCGGCTGGTCAACGTGCGCGAGCAGCCGCTGCGGTTCGGCAGCCCGACCACGGCCGGACGCGAGATGGCGGGCTACACCGGGCTGCACTGGCGCGGTCCACGCGAGTTCACCGGCGGCGAGGTGCTCGGCCCGGGTGGGATTTCCGGCGAGGCCGGGATGATGGGCCGCCAGGCACGTTGGCTGGGGTTCGTCGGGGAGCACGACGAGGTCGACCGCTGTTCCACGGTGGTCTTCGAACACGCTCCGGCGAACGATCACGCCATTCACGAGTCCCACTGGTTCGTGCGCTCGGAACCCACCCCCGCCGTGGCACTGTCCTGGGCGTTTTTCGAGGAGTTCGAACTCCCGCCGGGAAAAGGCTTCTCCTACACCTATCGAATCCTGCTGGCCGATGGAGCCAGGGATCACGAACAGATCGAACGAGAACTCGACGAGCACTCCTGGTAGGAGGTCGGCATGACCGAGGACCGGCCGATACCGCTTCCCGGAGCGATCGGCATTTCCCATGTGGACTGCTACGACTGGCCCGCCGCGGACGGGCTCGGCGGCGGAAGTCCGCACCTGCACCTGGCCTGCACCGAGGCGTATGTGGTCATCGAAGGCAGTGGCGTGGTGCAGACCCTGAGTTCGGCGGGCTATCGCGAGGACGAACTCACTCCCGGAGCGGTCGTGTGGTTCGAACCGGGGACGGTACACCGCATGGTGGGGCACGAGCGGCTGCGCGTCACGGTGCTGATGCAGAACAGCGGGCTACCGGAGGCGGGTGACGCGGTGTTCACCTTCCCACCGGAGATCCTGGCCGAGCGGGACGTCTACGCCGCGGCCGCGGCGCTGCCTCGGGATTCGGATCCCGAGGACGCCGCCCGACGTCGCAGGGATCTGGCGGTGTCCGGCTACCTGCCGCTGCGGGAAGCGCTGCGCGCGGGGGACCCGGAACCGTTGCGCGAGTTCCATCGCGCGGCGGCGGCACTGGTCGCGCCCAGGGTGGACCGCTGGAAGAAGCTGTGGCGCGACGGCGCGCGGGCCGCCGCCGAGCACACCGGCGCCCGGCTCGACGCGCTCGCCGAGGGCGACACGGCAGAGCTGGCGAACTCGCGGGTGCGGCTGGCCCATCCGTCCAGGCACGGCGGATACGGCATGTGCGGCAGACGCGACGAGTACGAGATTCCCGGCACGACCGTCGCGTACGGAGGCGAGTGATGCGGCAGAGATCAACGAGAGCCCCGAAACCGACACCGGTCGGTAAAGTCCCCGTGCTGACGACGGCGGTACTGCTGTTGTGCGGCCTGCTCGCCGGATGCGGTGCGAGTGCCGACGGTGCGGCGGGTGGCAAGGTCGAGCTGCAGTTCAGCTGGTGGGGAAACGCCGACCGGGCCGAGGTCACCAACGAGGCCGTCGAGCTGTTCGAACAGCGCCACCCCGATATCGAGGTGCAGACCTCGTTCTCCAGCTACAACTCCTACATCCAGAAGCTGGCCACTCAAGCGGCCGGGGGAAACGCACCCGACGTGATGCAGTTGGACTACCGCCAGATCAGCCAGTACGCCTCGGCGGGGCTGCTGCTCGATCTCGACGAGCAGTCCGCCATCAGCACCGAGAACGTCGCCTCGGCGATGCTGCGCACCGGCCAGTCGAACAGCAAGCAGTACGCCATCCCGATGGGTCGGACCTCGCAGGTGATGGTCTACGACTCGGCGCGGTGGCAACATGCCGGCGTCGCGGAGCCGGAGTACGGGTGGACCTGGCAGGACTGGAGCCGCGCGATGCGCGAGCTGGGTGAGGCCACCGACAAGACCGGTGCCACCGATCCCGGCTGGAGCGAGGACTGGTTCGAGGTGTGGCTGCGCGGCCGCGGCAAGAGCCTCTACACCGACAGCGGGAAGCTGAACTACGACGCGGCGGATCTCGCGCGATTCTGGCGCACCACGAACGAGCTCAGCCAACAGGGCGCGGTCAGTCCGGCTCGGCAGACCACCCAGATCGACGGTTCAGCGGCGAACATGCCGTTCGGACGGGGCAACGCACTGTCCGGGTTCACCTGGGACTCGGCGGTGGGCGGTTTCCAGGCCCTGATCGGCGACAGCCTGCGGCTGGCTCCGCTGCCGGTCGGACCGGACGGCACACCCGGGCAGTACTTCAAGCCTTCCATGCTGATCGGCGTCTCGGCCAACAGCCCCCACCCGCAGGCGGCATCGAAGCTCGTCGACTTTCTGATCAACGACCCCCGCGCGGGCGAGATCCTGGGAGTGAGCCGGGGACTGCCCGTCAACCGGACGATCCGCGAGAACATCACCCCCACGCTGACCGGGCTGGACAAACGCATCGCCGAGTTCCAGGAAAGCCTGGACGGCAAACTGCTGGCACCGCCGAGCGCGCCCCCGCAGGGAGATCTGGCGCTGCAAACGGCTTTCCAGCGCGATTACGACCATGTCGGATTCGAACTGCAGTCACCGCGAAGAACGGCTGAGCAGTTCCTCACCAACGCGAGATCGGAGCTGCAGCGATGAACGTCGAAGCACCTGATCAACAGGTGAGTCCACCACGCGAAAGACCGGGTTCCGAGTCCGCCGCGGCGGACTCCGCCACCCGACGGAATCGTCCACGACGACGTGAGGGGGCCGCCTGGGTCTTCCTGTCACCGTGGCTGTTGGGGGCGGCGGTACTGACGCTGACCCCGATGCTGGTCTCACTGTATCTGTCGTTCACCCAGTACGACCTGTTCACCGCCCCGGAGTGGGTGGGACTGGACAACTACGTCCACATGTTCACCTCCGATCCCCGCTATTGGAGATCGGCGCTGAACACCCTGATCTACGTGCTGGTGGCGGTGCCGCTGCAACTGGCGGTGGCGCTGGCCGTGGCGTTGGCGCTGAACTCCATCGGGCGCGGCAAGGGGTTCTACCGCTCGGCGTTCTACGCCCCCTCGCTGCTGGGCGCGAGCATGAGTATCGCCCTGGTCTGGCGCGCGCTGTTCAACGACGGCGGCACGGTCGACGACATGCTGTCGACGTTCGGGATCGACATGGGCGGCTGGGTGAACCAACCGGGCTGGGCGCTGCTGGTGGTCGCGCTGCTGACGATCTGGCAGTTCGGTGCCCCGATGGTGATCTTCCTGGCCGGGCTGCAGCAGGTGCCGCACGAGCTCTACGAAGCGGCCGAGGTGGACGGAGCGGGACGGGTCAGGCGGTTCCTGTCGGTCACGCTGCCGATGCTCTCCCCGGTGCTGTTCTTCAACCTGGTGCTGCAGACCATCCAGGCGTTCCAGGTGTTCACCCCGGCATTCACGGTCAGCGGCGGTCGCGGTGGTCCCGCCGACTCGACGCTGTTCTACACGCTCTACCTGTACGACCGCGGATTCACCGCCTCGCACATGGGCTACGCCTCGGCGATGGCCTGGGTGCTGCTCGTGGTCATCGGAATCGTGACCGCGCTGCTGTTCCGCAGCTCGCGCTCCTGGGTCTTCTACAACGATAAGGGGTGACGATGGTAGCCGTCCGAGAATCCGTGCCGAGACGCCAGGTCGACTGGGGGCGCGTGGGTCTGCACGTCGGGTGTGTAGCCGCGTTGCTGGTCATGCTCTACCCGCTGGCCTGGCTGATCGCGACCTCGTTCAAACCGGCCGACGAGGTGATATCGAGCCTGCGGCTGCTGCCGAGCAGGCTGGCTATGAGCAACTACACCACCGCCCTGGAAGGTGTGGGCGGGGTGAGTGTGCTGCGGCTGATCGGCAACTCGCTGATCATCTCCACCGGAGCGGTGCTGGGTAACGTGATCAGTTGCTCCCTCGCCGCTTACGCCTTCGCCCGGTTGCGCTTCACGCTGCGGGGACCACTGTTCGCGCTGATGCTGGCCACGATCATGCTGCCGCAGCACGCGGTGCTGATCCCGCAGTACATCGTTTTCAACCAGCTGGGGATGGTCAACACCTTCTGGCCGCTGGTGCTGCCGAAGTTCCTGGCCACCGACGCGTTCTTCGTGTTCCTGACCGTGCAGTTCATGCGCGGGATTCCCAAGGAGCTCGACGAGGCGGCCACGCTCGACGGGTGCGGGCCGTTCCGAACTTTCTTCCGGATCATTCTGCCGCTGAGCAGGCCGGCACTGATCACCACCGCGATCTTCACCTTCATCTGGACCTGGAACGACTTCTTCCTGCAACTGATCTACCTGTTCGAGCCGGAGAAGTTCACGATCACACTGGCCCTGCGTTCCTTCGTGGACACCTCCAGCCAGTCCGCCTACGGTCCGATGTTCGCCATGTCGGTGATCGCGCTGCTTCCCATCGTGCTGTTCTTCATGGCCTTCCAGCGGTTCCTGGTGGAGGGCATGGCCAGTTCCGGGGTCAAGGGGTGAGTGCCGAATGACAATCACCGATGCGGGTGGACAGCGCGGGCCGTTCGGCGCGGGGTTCGAGCTGTTCGCCGACATGCTCGCCATCGGCGTGGCCACCACGCTGGCCTCACTACCGGTGATCACCGCCCCCGCGGCGGTTTCCACCGGCTGCGGGCAGTTGCGAGCGCGCTCCGAGGGACGCCGCACTCCCGACGGCGGCGGCTACTTCCGCACGTTGACACGGCGGTTGGGAAGCGCACGCGGTCCCGCCGACCTGACAGCGGGGCTGGTGATGACGCTGCTCGGTACGATGTTGGCCGTCGACCTACTACTGGTGCACGGCACTCAAGGGCTTCCCGGCACCGGAATCGTCACGGTGACACTCACGCTGCTGGTGGCGATACTCGCGGCCGTCTGCCTGCGCGCGGTCGCCCTGCCCGAATCCGAGCGCGGCTGGCTGGCAGCACTGCGCATCTCCGTACGGGTGAGTGTGCTGGATCCGTTGGGCAGCGTACTGCTGGTGGCGGCCGTGGCGGTGGCGGCACTGTGCGTGTGGATGATGCCTGTGCTCGCCGTGCTGATGCTCGGGCCACTGGTCCTGGCCGCCACGGCGGTCCAGGCACGCGTTCCGGCCCACTGACGCCGTCGAATCCCCGAGGCGGCGGGAACCACCCCGAAAATCTCCGTTCCAGACAAGCAGAGGAAGAATCCATGTCGCGGAAAACACTGCGTATCGCATTCAACGGCGTCACCGGACGAATGGGATACCGCCAGCACCTGTTGCGTTCCATCCTGGAACTGCGTGATCAGGGCGGTATCGAGGTCGCCGACGGCGAACGGGTGATGCTGGAACCGGTCCTGGTGGGCCGCAACTCCGCCAAACTCGCCGAGATAGCCCAACAACACTCGATCGACGAGTGGAGCACCGAACTCGACACCGTGCTTTCCGACGAGTCGGTGGACATCTACTTCGACTCCCAGATCACCTCTGCCAGGGAGCAGGGAATCCGGGCAGCCGTCGCGGCGGGCAAACACGTCTACTCCGAGAAACCGGTCGCAGAGACCTCGGCCGGCGCCATGGAGCTGGCCAGGCTCGCCGAACAGGCCGGGATCCGGCACGGCGTGGTGCACGACAAGCTGTTCCTGCCCGGGCTGTTGAAACTGCGCAGGCTGCTCGACGGCGGGTTCTTCGGGAAGGTGCTGTCGGTACGCGGCGAATTCGGGTACTGGGTCTTCGAGGGCGACTGGCAGAGCTCGCAGCGGCCGAGTTGGAACTACCGCACCGAGGACGGCGGCGGAATCGTCTCGGACATGTTCTGTCACTGGCACTACGTGCTGGAGAACCTGTTCGGACGCGTGGAGTCGGTGACGGCGAGGGCAACCACCCACATCCCCCGTCGCTGGGACGAGTGGGGCAACGCCTACGAGGCCACCGCCGACGACTCCGCCTACGGGATCTTCGAGCTCACCGACGGGGTGATCGCACAGATCAACTCCTCGTGGGCGGTACGGGTCAACCGTGACGAACTTGTGGAGTTCCAGGTCGACGGCACCGAGGGAAGTGCCGTGGCCGGGCTGCGTGGCTGCCGGGTACAGCACCGGTCGATGACACCGAAACCGGTGTGGAACCCCGATCTGCCCACCGGCGAACGTTTCCGCGAGCAGTGGTCGCAGGTCCCCGACAACGAGGAGTTCGGTAACGGTTTCAAGGCCCAGTGGGAACGGTTCCTGCACGACGTCCTGCGGGACAGGCCCCATCCGTACGACTTCTTCGCGGGTGCGCGCGGCATCCAGCTCGCCGAAGCGGGGCTGCGTTCCTCCAGCACCGGACAACGGATCGAACTGGAAAACCTCGAGCAGTGACCTCGAACAACCGCGAGACTCACCCCGAAAGGACGATCGATGTCGCGAGTGACCTATCACGACGCCGCACGTGTGTTCACCGGTAACTCTCCTGTCCGCGCGGTCGACAACCTGCGGCTGACCGTCGACGACGGCGAGTTCCTGGTGCTGGTCGGACCTTCCGGATCCGGCAAATCCACCGCGCTGCGCATGCTGGCGGGACTGGAGGAGATCGACGAGGGCAGCGTGCACATCGGCGAGACCGACGTGACCTCGATGCCACCCAAGTCCCGCGACATCGCGATGGTCTTTCAGTCCTACGCGCTGTATCCGCACATGACCGTGGCCGAGAACATGGGTTTCGCCCTGAAACTGCGTCGGCTTCCCAAGCAGGAAGTACGACAACGGGTGACTGAGGCGGCCGAACTGCTGGACCTGACCGAGTATCTGGACCGCAAGCCCAGAGCGCTGTCCGGCGGCCAACGACAGCGTGTCGCCATGGGCAGGGCCATCGTGCGGGAACCCTCGGTGTTCCTGATGGACGAGCCACTGTCGAACCTGGACGCCAAACTGCGGGTGGAGACCCGGGCCAACATCGCCGCACTGCAGCGCAGGCTCGGCACGACCACCATCTACGTCACCCACGACCAGACCGAGGCGATGACGATGGGACATCGCGTCGCGGTGCTGGCGGACGGTGTACTGCAACAATGCGACACTCCCAGGGAGCTCTACGAACGCCCCGCCAACGCCTTCGTGGCGGGATTCATCGGCTCACCCGCGATGAACCTGGAGACCGTGCCGCTGACCGGCGAGGGTGCCCGGCTGGACGAGGTGACCCTGCCTATCCCCCGTGGAGCGATGGACTCCCTGGGAGGTGGCTCGGAGGTCACCGTCGGAATCAGGCCCGAATCACTGCGGTTGGTCTCCGACGAACAACCGGGCAGCCTCGCCCTACACGTGGAGCTCGTCGAGGAGTTGGGGGCCGACTGCCTGATTCACGGCCGGACCGCTGTGGACGGCAAACGGCTGATCGTACGTGCCGACGGGCGCAGACCACCCGCGCTGGGAGACACGGTGCACGTAGTGGTGCGCGATCCCGAGGAGATACACCTGTTCGACGCCGAAAGCGGCAACCGACCGGAGTAGCCCCGGCAGTCGTAGCCGTGAGACGTCACGGGGCCGGTGACCGAGGTGCCCAGGGTCACCGGCCACGACTCCCCTGCTTCACCGATACGGCTGTCCGTCTCCACCCGGGTGCCCGGCGTCCCGGATCCGCGGCGCCGAACAACACCGCCCTATCCCGGGCGACGACACCTCGGGGAAATCCCTCGTCGATGCCGAGGTGCCTCACTGGGACTTTCCTGCCGTGTTGCCCGCGGGGAAGGGTTTTCCTCGGTTCCGACTCGTCGAAAGCCACGTCAGCAACGCGACCACCCGCGGGTTCTCCCGTGCGGCTCTCACGAGGCCGCCGGAGACGTGGTGTAGTACCTACTCGATGTCTCCGGAGCCGCAGCGAGAGCTGTGCGAGAGGTTCCACCGAGCGAACGACCCGCCGACCCGACCGGAAAACTTCAATCAGCTCACCGGCGGCGTGCTGGCGCGGACTACCACCTCACCGCTGAACCGGCGGGTGCGGGAACGTTCGGCGGGCTCGTCGAGCAGGAAGCCCAGCGCCTGCTCGCCGAGACGTTCCAGCGGGATCCGCACCGTCGTCAACGACGGCCACACGTCCCGCAAACTGGCGATGTCGTCGAAGCCCGCCACGGCCAGCTCCTCCGGCAACCGCACTCCCCGATCGCGAAACGCCGACAACGCCCCCACCGCCATGACGTCGTTGACCGCGAATACGCACTCGGGAGCGCGCTCGCGTTCGAGCAGTTCCGAGGCCGCCTCGTAGCCGCCGTCGCGGGTGAACTCACCGTTGATCACGTCTCGCCTTGCCACCTCGATTCCGTGCCGCCGCAACCCCTCTCGAAAACCCGCAAGCCGGTCCCGGGCGGTGAGCAGATCGGCCGGCCCGGCGAGCACGGCGAACCGCCGGTAGCCCAGATTCACGAGTTCCTCGGCCAACGCGCGGGCCCCGCTCTGGTTCTCGACGATCACGGTGTCCGCGGGCAATATGTGCTGCCCGATCGCCGCGGCCCGCCCGCCAGCGGCGGTGTAGGCATCCAGCTCGGCCCGTAGCGCCTCCAGCTGCTCCTCGTTGGTGGTACGACTCCCCACCAGCACGACACCGCGCGCCTGTTGACTGCGCAGTGAGGCGACGTACTCGGCCTCGCGCTCGAAGCGACGCTCCGTACTGGCCAGAGTGATGATCAGGCCATGCGGCTCCGCGTGCCGAACGACGCTGGCGGCGATGGTGGAGAAGTACGGATCGGAGATGTCCGGCACCACCAGACCGACGACATCGGTACCGCCTCGCGCCATGGCCTGCGCGGGAGCGCTGGGCGAATAGTCCAGGTTCGCGGCGGCCTGCCGGACTCGCTCCCGCAAATCCGCGCCGACGCTGCGCGTGCTGCCGTTGAGAACTCGTGACGCGGTGGCCAACGAAACCCCGGCCTGGCGCGCGACGTCGACCAGGTTCACCTTGCCGGAACCACGCGGCATCGGTCCTCCCTCACCCTCGGGTGATCCGATGCTACCCGCTGGAAAGCTCTTTCCAGCATGCTCCCCGGAGATTTCTTGCGTTCCCGGGAGGTTACTCCTAAGCTTCTGGAAAACGCTTTCCTAGGCTGGTTGCTCCTTCCGGTGCTGTCAGGAGCCGAGGCGCCCCTCGGTGCGGCCGGCGCCGAAACCGGCCCTCAACCACCGCGAACAGAGCGCATCCCGCCAACCCGAACAGCAAACTTCGAGGAGGTATCCGTGTCGCGCACTATTCAACTGCCCCGCTCGGACGGTTCGCTCCACACTCACCACCTGCACGAGCCGGTCGCTCGATCACTTCCGACGGAACCGCCCACCAGCCGTATCGCCTACGCCGCCGCCCACGTCGTCGCCGACCCGTTCGGGGAGAACACCCCGGGTTCAGCGGCCGAGATCGACTGGGACAACACACTGGCCTTCCGTAGACACCTGTGGGAGTGCGGCCTCGGAGTCGCCGAGGCCATGGACACCGCGCAGCGCGGCATGGGGCTGGACTGGAACGCGACCCGTGAGCTGATCCGCCGCAGCGGTGAGGAAGCGGCCCGCGTCGGTGGACGCATCGCCGCCGGAGTGGGTACCGACCACCTCTCCCCCCAGGTCACCGATCTCGACGAGCTGCTCGACGGATACCGCGAACAGCTCGACGTCACGCAGCGGGCCGGGGCACGTGTGATCCTGATGGCCAGCAGGCAACTGGCCGCGGCCGCCACGGGCCCCGCCGACTACCGACAGGTCTACGACAAGCTGCTGGCCGAGGTGGAGCGACCCGCCATCCTGCACTGGCTGGGTCCGGCGTTCGACCCCGCCTTGGAGGGGTACTGGGGCTCGAACGACATCGACGAAGCGACGGACTCCCTGTTGGAGCTCCTGCACGCGCGTCCGGAACGCGTCGACGGGGTGAAGGTGTCGCTGCTGGACGCCGAACACGAGATACGGCTGCGACAGCGACTCCCCGAGGGAGTTCGGCTCTACACCGGCGACGACTTCAACTACCCGAGGTTGATCAAGGGGGAGTCGGGCGGCCACAGTGACGCGTTGCTCGGGGTGTTCGCGGCCATCGCTCCCGCCGCCGCTGCGGCGCTGCACGCTCTGGACGAGGGGGACGAGGCGGGGTTCGACGAGATCCTCGACCCCACGGTTCCATTGGCACGGCAGTTGTTCGCCCGCCCCACCTACTACTACAAGACCGGCATCGCCTTCCTCGCGTGGTTACGCGGTCAGCAGCCCGGTTTCGGCATGATCGGCGGGTTGCAGAGCGGACGGAGCATCGTGCACCTCGCGGAGGTCTTCCGCCTCGCCGACCGGGCGGGCACATTGCCGGATCCGGACCAGGCCGCCGAGCGCATGCGCGGCCTGCTCGAGATCGCGGGGGTGAACCGATGACCCAGGACGGTATCGCACGGCTGTCGTTGAACCAGAAAACCCTGAACCGGTACTCGCTGCCCGCCGCCGTCGCGGAATGTGTCCGTACCGGGATCCCGGCGGTGGGGCTGTGGCGCGAACCGGTACAGGAGTACGGGCTCACCGAGGCGGTGGAGCTGGTGCGTTCGAACGGACTCCGAGTCTCCTCGCTGTGCCGGGGTGGTTTCCTCACCACCGAGTCGCCCGAGGAACGAGCGGAGGCACTACGGGACAACCGGCTCGCGATCGACGAGGCCGCGGAACTCGGCGCCCCCTGCCTCGTCCTCGTGGTCGGCGGCCTGCCGAACGGCTCCAAGGACCTCGCCGGGGCGAGGCGGCGGGTGGTCGACACGCTGGCCGAACTCGCCCCCTATGCCGAACGGCGCGGCGTCCGGCTGGCGCTGGAGGCGCTGCACCCCATGTACTGCGCGGACCGAGCGGTGCTGTCCACACTCGAACAGGCACTGGACATCGCCGAGCCCTTTCCCGAGAACCAGGTCGGCGTGGTGGTCGACACCTTTCACGTGTGGTGGGACCCGAAGTTGTTCGAGCAGATCGAACGAGCCGGTTCGCGCATCGCGTCCTTCCAGGTGTGCGACTGGCTGACACCACTACCGGCCGACGTGCTGCTCGGCAGAGGGATGATGGGCGACGGGCACATCGACTTTCCGCCGATCCGGCAAGCCGTTCGCCGAGCGGGTTACACCGGCGACACCGAGGTGGAGATCTTCAACGAGGAAGTCTGGGCTACACCCGCCGACAAGGTGGTGGACACCATGATCGAGCGCTACCTCCACCTGGTCTGAGACAGCTTCTCCGAGCTCGGTTGTCGAGAGTGCTCGGGTAGCGGAACCTCTCGCACGGCTCTCGCTGTGTTGTTGGGCCGGTCGCTCTGGCGGGGTGGCCGGTTAGCCGGCACGTGAGTCGGCGCCTTGCTGTGTTGGGCCGGCTCTTGAGTAGCGACCTACGCGGCGAGCGGCCCGGCCTTGCAATGCATCCGACTCACGCACCGGGGACACCCGCGCTGCGACACTCACGGTCGCTTCCCGACGAGGGTTCTGGAGCGGCGGCGCGATTTCGTGGGAAATTGACGGAGCCCGGGCCACACCTGCGTACTGGGCGTCAATTTCTCGCGAAATTGACGCTCCGTCGACGCACTCAGCACCGAACTCCGACCACCCTCGCAATCGGCACCGCCGCGGGTTCTCCCGTGCGGCTCTCGCGAGGACGGCCCCGACGTTGTGTAGGTCGCTACCCGATGTCGGGGCACCCGCAGCGAGAGCCGTGCGAGAGGTTCCGCCGAACGGCCACCTACGAGAACCAATGCGACGTTTCCACAACTGGAGGGTTGAATGCGGGTACTGGCGGCTCCGGACAAGTTTCGCGGCTCCTTGAGCGCGGCCGAGGTGGCAACCGCCATCGCGGATGCCGCGATCTCCTGCGGTTCGGAGTGCGTCGAGCTGCCGCTGGCCGACGGCGGCGAGGGCACGCTCGACGCGTTCGGCGGAGCCAATCGGTGGACCGAGGTTTTCGCTCCCTCGGGCGAAAGGGTCGAGGCGGGCTGGCGACTCGACGCCGACGGACGGGCCGTGGTGGAGATGGCCCGTGCCTCGGGGTTGGCTCTGGTCGGCGGCGCCGAGGGAAACGACGCGGAGAGCGCGAGTACGCGGGGCACGGGAGAGTTGATCGCCGCCGCCCTGCGAGAGGGCGCGAAGCGGGTACTGGTCGGTTTGGGGGGCTCGGCGACCACCGACGGCGGTTCGGGAGCGGTGGCCGAGTTGGAAGCGTTCGCACCGCTGGATGGCTCGGACGGAAACCCTGAAGTGCTGGTCTGCTGCGATGTGGAGACCGTGTTCTCGGACGCGGCACGGATCTTCGGACCGCAGAAAGGCGTCCGCCCGGACCGGATCGATCAGCTGACCGACAGGTTGCGCGGGATCGCGGCCGAGTACCGACGCCGGTTCGGAGTGGACGTCTCGCGTCTTCCGGGCGGCGGGGCGGCCGGTGGCCTGGCGGGCGGCCTTGCCGCCCTGGGAGCGCGTCCGGTGTCCGGTTTCGACACGATCGCGGCGGAGCTGGGGGTACGGGACGTGCTGCGGAGGGTGGACCTGGTGATAACCGGTGAGGGCAAGCTCGATCCCGGCTCGTTCGACGGCAAAGTGGTCGGCGGTGTGGCACGCGAGGCACGGCGCCACGACGTGGAGGTCCTGGCGGTGGTCGGAACCGCGAGCACCGAGGGCGCGGCCCGGATCGCCACCCGCGACCTCACCGCCGAGTTCGGAAGTCGGCGAGCCTGGCGCGAGACCGCCGGATGCGTGCGGCGGTGTGTGATCGACCGGCTGGGACAACTCACGAAGGAGTGACGCGAGAACCGGCCGGGACGACTCACGGCGGAACGCTTTCGGCCGCTCGGTAACCCAACGCGCCGAGGGGCCGCCATGGCCCCTGATGCCGTGGGGACGGCATCGGTGCCGTCCCCACCGCGTTTTGCCGAGAGACGGATCAGGGCGCCTCTTCCGGGGCGATCGCCAGCAGCGAGATGATCGCCAGCCCGCGTTGAGCGGCGTCGTTGGTGGCGCAGGTGGCGAAGTCGCCGGACTGGTTGTGCGAACGGTCGGTGGGGATCTCGTCCACCGGGGAGGCCACCGCGGCACCGTCCACCCTGACCGGTTCGGGCCATGGCTGCCCGTTGGGATCGGAAGTGAAGCGCTGCCAGCCACGACGACGCAGCCGCGGCTCGTCCAGCTGTTCACCCGCCCAGGCGGTCACTCGCGAGTAGATCGTCTTGAACACCCCGGGATCGAAGTCGAATCCGAACCTGTCGATCTTCTCCTCGGCGGGGGCCTGCACGTAGCGGGCGAAGTCGAGCAATGTCCGCCGGAACTCCGGCACGTCGACGAGGTCGAGCGTCTCCCACAGGATCTGTTCCCCGCAGAAGGCCATCGACAGATTGTAACTGCTCTGGTAGTCCCCCTTGTCGAGGTTGGTCAGATGGGCCGTCTCCGGATCGAATCCCACGGCCCCACCCGCCTCACCGGTGAACAGTCCGGCGGGGAAGCCCGCGATGTCCCGCATACCGGTGACGATCCGGTCCCGCCAACGGGTCTCGCCGGTGCGTTCCCACTCGGTCAGCCAGTTGCTGACCAGCGCGTACCAGTCGGGACCGATGCGTAACCGGGTCGGCACCCGGTCCTGCGAGGGCAGCACGTTGCGCAGCGGCGGGACACGCACCATGGTCTCGTCCGCCCGCAGCGAGGAACGCATCAGTTCCCCCAGCAGCTCGTCGGCGGTGAGGTAGTAGCAGAACCGCTTGGTGAACGACTCCGATACCCGCGCCTCCTTGGCACCGTCGCCCCAGTGCGAGACGTTGTGCCGTGACCCCAATCCGGCGAACCGACCGGTGTGGTGCGTGTCCACCTCGCTGATGTGTTTGGTCATCGCCCGTGCCAGTCGGAAGGCGTTCGGATCACCGGAACGCAGGAAGGCGTACCACAGCATCGCGTCGGTGCCCAGTTCGCCGTTGTCCCAGGCGTAACCGCCCACGTCGTAGCGCCACTCGTGACGGTCCCCGTCGTAGGTGTGCATCACGTCGCCGTGGTCCCAGAAGCCGTACCACTGGCGCTGATCAACCTGTCCCGCGTAGAAGGCCACGTCGCGTTCCAGGGAGTCCTCCAACGCGGACTTCGCGCTGCTACCGCGGTCGGGCAGACTCCAGCGGCCGAACACCCCGGCACGGTGGTAGCGCTCCGGACGGGCGACCAGTTGCGGCGGTGAATCCACCACTTCGGACAATTGGACGACCCGCTCCCGCGAGGGGGTGGACTCCAGTGCCCACAGCCGCATCTCCGTGGAGCGCGCGATTCCCTCCGGCGTGCTGAATCCTTCCTGCACGTCCTCGTAGGCCAGCCCCAGCCCGTGCGCCTCGGTGTCGTAGTGTCGCAGGTCCATGGCCTCGCCGTGCGGCGAGTAGGACCACAGTGTCACGGTCGCCGTGTCCCCCGCCGCACCGCGCACGTCGAGCGAGCGGGGAAAACGTCGCCAGAAGTCGTGCATGCCCACCCCGAGTCCGCCCGACACGCCGCCGACGTAGCCGAATCCCGAGGCTCGGCTTCCCCTGCCCGCGTTCTTGAGCCAGCTCCCCTCCGCGGAGGTGCGTTTTTTCACCTCGAAGTGCTCGGATGATCCCTGGGACAGCGCGAAGTCGTTCCACAGCGCCAGGTCCCGATAGCCCTCCCGTACCTCCTGGGACCACTCGGCCGGGGGCGGGGTGGCCTTACCCGCGTGCTGGGCGTGGCGCACCGCCTCACCGGGATCTCGCCGCAACCCGGTGAGCACCCGCACGGGTTCGCCCCACACCCCACCCGAGGTGGTGCCGAACCGGATGTGCCGGTTATGCGCGTCGTCGCTCATCGGAACCCCGAGCCGCAGCCCCATACCGCGCACGAAGACGTGTCGGCTGTCGGCGTCCCAGTAGAAGTTGTGCACCAGGCTCATCGACTCGTCGCCTGCCGCGAGATACACCCGCATGGTCCAGGGCAGCATCTTCCGGCCCCCCGCGCCACGGTTGCGGCCGTGGTCGCGGCGGTAGCGTCCGGAAAGTTTGACCACCGCGCGCACCGGGCCGCGCTGCTCGATCTCGGCGCTGTCGATCATTCCGGACCACTCGGTCCGCCGTGGCTCGGCGTGTTCCCCCTCGGGGCGGTCCTGCACCAGCAGCGCCAACCGACCGTGCTCGGCGGTGACCCGACCGCCACGTTTGATCGACCGGATCGCGTGGGGTCCGTGTCTGCCCAGTCCGATCTCGACCGTGCCGTTGTGCAGCCGGATCTCGTCGCGGTGTTCGGAGACGCTCACCGCGTTGTCCGGCGCGGCCGGTTCTCCCGGTTCGAGCCGGTATTTCTCGGCGGCAGTGTTCGCGGGTGCGGTGTGCCCACTCCACTTGAGCGTGCCGTCGGGCCAGTAGGCCAACGGCCAGGACTGCACCGGGATGGGCTCGCCGTCGGCCGTGGTCAGGGCGAACGAGGTTTTCGCCGACATCTCACCGCGGGGCCAGGGCACACCCCAGGTCGCGTTGACCGGGGCACCGGGTGTCTTGCCGAGCCAGTGCAGCTCGGTCGGTTGGTCGGAATCCGAACCACCTCGCGGCGCGGCGACGGCCTCGGAACCGCGGACGAACAACGGGGTCGCGGCGGTTACTCCCGCCCCGGCCAGAAATCCACGACGAGCGAACTCGGAACTCGCTGACACGAACAACCTCCGAACGAGGATCTGGAACTGTCGCTGAATGCGAAAAACGGGGGTGTGTTCACTGCTGGATTCCCGGGCAGGAAAGGCAGGACCAATCGAGGCGGAAGGTCACCTCCGGTTCGACCATCGCCTGATCCGGATCGGCACCGCCAGTGTCGACGAAGAACTCGGCCATCCTCTCCGACCCCGTTTCCCGCACGCATCGAGTGGCACCGCGCAACGAACTCCACGGTGGACTGCGAACCGACTTAATGAAACGTTTTATGAAGCGAGACCGTAGAGCCGAAATGTGGCCCAGTCAACACCCGGAAACCCTCCGGCCACGCCGCCGAGTCGCGACGACCGAGCCACGAGGAGTTGATCGTGCTGGTCACCCCCAGGCACGAGATTCCCGGCGAGGGCGGGAATCGATCTTCACCGGGACTGGGGCAGCGACGGTCACTGCCGTCGCGGCAACGTGGAACGCCGGACGATGAGTTCGGGCGAATAGATGACGCTCTCGTGCTCGTGCCCGGGGTCGCCCTCGGTCTCCCGCACCAACAACTCGGCAGCGGTGGACCCCATCCGTTCGGCGGGCTGGCGCACCGAGGTCAGCGGAACGGCCGCCGCCGCGGCGAACTCGATGTCGTCGTAGCCGACCAGTGCGATGTCCTCGGGCACCCGCACGTCCGCGTCGAACATCGCCTGCAAAAACCCGAGCGCGAGCAGATCATTGGCGCAGAAGACCGCGGTGGGACGCGGCCGCAGCCCCAGCAGTCTCGCACCGGCGTCCCGACCGGAGGCGACGTCGAGTTTGGCCGTCTCCAGCACCGTCAGGCTCTCCGGCCCCAGGCCGGCCGCTTCGATCGCACGACGGCCCCCCACGAGCCGGTCGGTGCACTGCGCCAGGTTCGACGGTCCGCTGATGTAGGCCACCTGTTCGTGGCCGCTCTCCAGGAGGTGACGCACGGCCAACTCTCCCCCGGCCACGTCGTCGACCGAGACCGAGCAGGCGTCGTCGCTGTCGACCACCCGGTCGACGAACACGTAGGGAATCCCGTGACGCCGGAAGGCCAGCAGGTTCGCCCCCGTGGTGTCGGCCGGGGTCACCAGCACGCCCCGCACCCGCTGTTCGGCGAACATGGACAGATAGAGCGACTCGGCCTCCGAGTCCTGGGCACTGTGGCACATCATGACGCCGAGCCCGTGCTCACGCGCGGCGCGCTCCGCACCGCGGGACATCGCGACGAAGAACGGGTTGCCGATGTCGAGCACCAGCAGCGCGACCATGCGGCTGTCGCCCGAACGCAGTTGGCGAGCCGATTCACTGCGCACGTAACCGAGTTCGTCGATTACCGCGCGGACCCGTGACCGGGTGTCCGAGGAGACGCGGTCAGGGCGGTTGAGTGCGTTGGAGACGGTCCCGATGGAGACGCCCGCCCGGTGGGCGACGTCCTTGATGCTGACCTCTCCGGTTTTGCGGTTGCTCCCGCCGGTCGACAACACGCCTCCCTTGACTCGGATTCACCCCCATCCTATCCTTCGCTCGAATGAAACGTTTCACCAGCGTTGTTCGCGAACTCGACACTGGCGGAACGCCCACTTCCTCCCCGCGGCTCAACCCTCGGAGCAACCAGCGATGCCGGACGAGAACGCCTTCAAGGCGGCACTGCAGGATCAGCGGATCGAGACCCCGTCCTGGTCCTACGGCGGTTCCGGCACCCGGTTCGAGGTTTTCGGCAGGCCGGGGATCCCCGGGCCCCGCACGAGAAACCCGACGCTGCCGTCCAGGTACACGCCTACACCGGTGTGGCGCCGAGCGTCGGGGTGCCCATTCCCTGGGACCGGTGCGACGACTGCGTCGGCCCGGCCGAGTACGCCACCGCGCGGGGAGCGCGCCAACGAGGTGCTGCTGGACGCCTACAACACCGACGTACGACCGTTGTCGCGGGAGCTCCGGAAGGAAATGAGGGTCGAACCCGACCCGATCTCGGCCTACCGGACCTCCGGGCACCAGGAGAAACCGGTCGCCGAACGAAAGGGCTGCCAACAAGCGGGCCGGGACGCGTGAGCGGAGTTCCCCTCCCCGCCGAGACGCCGGCTCGGCGGAGGGCTCCGCGGGGTCCCACCGCGGCGCCCCGACACCGAGCAGGCACATCAGTGAGTCACTCACCAGGCACGAAAGGGCCGATTCGTTGAACGAGCAGCCATCCGAGAACGTGACCGACGAACTGCTGGACCGGTCCCACCGACTCGGTGCGGATCCGCGCAACACCAACTACGCGGGTGGCAACACCTCAGCCAAGGGCACCGGTCGGGACCCGGTCACCGCCGAACCGGAGCGGTTGATGTGGGTCAAGGGCTCCGGCGGTGACCTGGGTACGCTTTCCGAGTCCGGCCTGGCCGTGCTGCGGTTGGATCGGATGCGCGCGCTGACCGGGGTGTATCCGGGTGTGGAGCGCGAGGACGAGATGGTCGCGGCCCTGGACCACTGCCTGTACGGCAAGGGCGGCGCGGCACCCTCGATCGACACCGCCATGCACGGCCTCGTGGCGGCCGAACACGTCGACCACCTGCATCCGGACGCGGGAATCGCACTCGCCACCGCGGCCGACGGCCCGAAACTGACCGAGGAGTGCTTCGGTGACAAGGTCGTGTGGGTCCCGTGGCGACGCCCGGGATTCCAGCTCGGACTGGACATCGCCGAGATCCGGAACCGACACCCGCAGGCGGTCGGTGTGATCCTCGGTGGCCACGGCATCACCGCCTGGGGCGAGACGAGTCAGGAGTGCGAACGGAACTCACTGTGGATCATCCGCACCGCGGAGGAGTTCCTCGCCGAGCGGGGCGATCCCGAACCGTTCGGAACACCGGTCCCGGGCAACGAGGCGCTTCCCGAGACCGAGCGGCACGCCCGGGCCGCTGCGCTCGCACCGGTGATCCGCGGCCTGGTCTCCACCGACAACACCCAGGTCGGCCACTACGACGACCGCCGGGAAGTACTGGACTTCCTGGCACGGGAGAAACACCCCCAGCTGGCCGACCTCGGCACCTCGTGCCCCGACCACTTCCTGCGCACCAAGGTGCGTCCACTGGTCGTGGACCTGCCCCCCACCGCTCCGCTGGAGGACGTGGTCGAACGGTTGCGGCAGCTGCACGCCTCCTACCGGCAGCGCTACAGCGAATACTACCACCGGCACGCCGACACCGACTCGCCTGCCATGCGGGGGGCCGACCCGGCGATCGTGCTGGTGCCGGGTGTGGGCATGTTCTCCTTCGGCAAGGACAAGCAGACCGCCCGGGTGGCCGGTGAGTTCTACGTCAACGCGATCAACGTGATGCACGGCGCGGAGGCGGTGTCGCGGTACCAGCCGATCGAGGAATCCGAGAAGTTCCGCATCGAGTACTGGGCACTGGAGGAGGCCAAACTCGCCCGCATGCCCGCCCCGAAACCGCTGGCCGGTCGCGTGGCCCTCATCACGGGGGGCGGCTCGGGCATCGGCAGGGCCACCGCTCGCCGCCTCAACGCGGAGGGTGCCTGCGTGGTGTTGGCCGACCGGGACACCGAATCAGCCGAGGAGCTGGCCACCGAACTCGGTGGGCCGGACAAGGCCGTGGCGGTCGGCGCCGATGTCACCGACGAGTCCGAGGTCGGCGAACTGTTCGCGGCAGCGGCTCGCGCTTTCGGCGGGGTGGATCTGGTGGTCAACAACGCCGGGATGTCCATCTCCAAACCGCTGCTGGAAACCACCGTGGCGGACTGGGACCTGCAGCACGACGTGATGGCTCGAGGGTCGTTCCTGGTTTCCCGGGAAGCGGCCCGCAGCATGACAGCGGCGGGTCAGGGCGGTGACATCGTCTACATCGCCAGCAAGAACTCCGTGTTCGCCGGGCAGAACAACGTGGCCTACGGAGCCACCAAGGCCGACCAGGCGCACCAGGTGCGGCTGCTGGCCGCCGAACTGGGTGAGCGCGGGATTCGGGTCAACGGCGTCAACCCGGACGGGGTGGTGCGTGGTTCGGGAATCTTCGCCGGTGGCTGGGGCGCCCAGCGAGCGGCCCACTACGGGGTGAAGGAAACCGAACTCGGCGAGTTCTACGCCCAGCGCACGCTGCTCAAACGGGAGGTGCTGCCCGAGCACGTCGCCGCGGCGGTGTTCGCGCTCGTGGGCGGGGACCTGAACCACACGACCGGAATGCACGTTCCGGTCGACAGTGGAGTGCCCGCCGCCTTCCTCCGGTGACGGCATTCCTCGGGTGACACCGCTGTGTCACGCGCCGCCGCCCTGCCCGACCCACACGGACCGTCCCGTCGGTCACACCTCGACACCTTTGGGAACGAGATCGCGATGACGAGCAACGAGTTCAACTGCGCCGCTGTCGACCTGGGCGCCTCCAGCGGCCGTGTGGTGCTGGGCAGGGTGGGCAGCGACCTGCTGGAACTGACCGAACTGCACCGGTTCGGGAACGGTCACCACCGGGACGACTCCGGGTGGCGCTGGGACATCGGCACGATCCACCGCGAGATGCTGGTTGGACTGCGCCGCGCCGCCGAGCACGCCCCCAGTTCGATCGGCATCGACAGCTGGGCGGTGGACTACGGCCTGTTGGACCGGAACGGCGCCCTGCTGGCCGATCCACGGCACCATCGCGATCCCCGCAACTCGGAAATGATCGAACGGGTCCGGGAACGGATCGACGACGCCGAGCTCTACCGCACCACGGGACTGCAGCAGCTTCCCATCAACACGCTGTACCAACTCGTCGCCGCGCTGCGGGAGAACGAGCTGGATTCGGCGGAAACCCTGCTGCTCATCCCCGATCTGCTGACCTACTGGCTCACCGGGGAGATCGGTGCGGAGGTCACCAACGCCTCCACCACCCAGCTGTTCGACGTCCACGGCCGGGACTGGGCGTACGACCTCGCGCGGCGGCTGGGCCTTCCGACCCACGTGTTCCCACCGTTGCGCGCCCCGGGTGAGTTCGCCGGAACCCCGCGTGCCGAGGTCAGCACGACCACCGGCCTCTCCCCCTCGGTACGGGTGACATCCGTCGCCTCGCACGACACGGCCTCGGCGGTGGTGGCCGTGCCCGCGACCGATCGGCGGTTCGCCTACATCTCGTGCGGCACGTGGTCCCTGGTGGGGCTGGAGCTGGATTCTCCCGTACTGACCGAACGCTCCCGCGCTGCCAACGTGACCAACGAACGCGGCATCGACGGCACCACTCGCTACCTGCGCAACACGATGGGGCTGTGGCTGCTGCAGGAATGTGTGCGCTGCTGGCGGGAACGCGGACTGCGCGCGGATCTCGACGAATTGCTCGAGGGGGCCGCCCACCAGCCCGCGTTCCGCAGTGTGCTCGACACCGATGATCCGGCGTTCATCGCGCCGCAGGACATGCCCACCACCATCGGTGCGGCCTGCGCCGAGGCCGGTGAGCCCGTCCCGGAAAGCCCCGAGGCCACGGTGCGGTGTGTACTGGAAAGCCTCGCGCTGGCCCACCGCCGGACGGTGCGCAGCGTCGCGGAGCTGGCCGACCGGGAGGTCGAGGTCGTCCACCTGGTCGGCGGTGGCAGTCGCAACGAACTGCTGTGTTCGCTGACCGCCGACGCCTGCGAGCTTCCGGTGATCGCCGGGCCCACCGAGGCAACCGCCCTGGGGAACGTGCTGATCCAGGCACGCGCGCACGGCATGGCCGGTGACCGGTCAGAGCTGCGCGCGCTCGTGGCGGCCACCCAACCGCTGCGGCGTTTCGAGCCAAGCGAGTCGGCGAGCACGTGGGATGCTGTGGACCGCCGCGTCCGTGATCGCACGGGCGCCGCGACACGTGCGACAGTCGAATGAGGACGGCTTTTCGACGACGCCTTTCGGCTGCTCGGGTCGTCGCCGAGTTTCCGGGACCGGCGACGGCCCCACCTCCGGTTCGGGGGCGCGATCGGGCTCCGGGCACGCGCCCCGGGATCGTCGCGGGGTCTTATCAGAAAGGAAACCGCTGTTATGCGAGTAGCGCTGTTCGCGACCTGTCTCGGGGACACGCTCTTTCCGGGGGCGGTGCGCGCCACGCTGCGGGTGCTCGAACGGCTGGGGTGCACGGTGGAGTTCCCCTCGGGACAGACCTGCTGCGGCCAGATGCACACCAACACGGGGTATCACGAGCAGGCCGTCCCGGCGGTGCGGAGCTTCGTCACCGCCTTCGAGGGCTACGACCACGTGGTGGCGCCCTCGGGCTCCTGCGTGGGCTCGATCCGGCACCAGCACGGCATCGTGGCCGAGCACAGCGGGGACCGGAAACTGTCCGAGGCGGTCGACCGGGTCTCGCCCCACGTCTATGAACTGTCCGAGTTCCTCGTGGACGTGCTCGGAGTGACCGACGTCGGCGCGTACTTCCCGCACCGCGTCACCTACCACCCCACCTGCCACTCGCTGCGGATGCTGCGGGTGGGTGACAAGCCGCAGCGGCTGCTGCGCGAGGTCCGCGGCATCCGGTTGCTGGAGTTGCCCGAGGCCGAGCAGTGCTGCGGCTTCGGCGGTACGTTCGCGCTGAAGAACCCGGACGTGTCCGTGGCTATGGGGTCCGACAAGACCAGGCACGTGCGTGAGACGGGTGCCGAGGTCCTGTGCGCGGGCGACAGTTCCTGTCTGATGCACATCGGAGGGCTGCTGGACAGGCAGCGCGAGGGGATCCGCACGATGCACCTGGCCGAGATTCTGGCGGGAACGGAGGAGGACCGATGAGCGGGGTCGATCTGGGCATGCCCGCCTTTCCGGACGCGGCACGCGAGGCTGTGCGCGACGCCCAGCTGCGCCACAACCTCGGCAGGGCGACCAACACCATCCGGAACAAGCGAGCCGCGGTGGTCGACGAACTCGACGACTGGGAGCAGCTGCGAGCCTCGGGTGCGGCGATCAAGGCGCACACCCTCGGCCGGCTGGACACCTACCTCGAGCGGTTCGAGTCCGCCGTGACGGCCGCCGGGGGGACGGTGCACTGGGCTCGTGACGCGGCCGAGGCCAACCGCATCGTCACCGATCTCGTCCGCGAGACCGGCGAGACCGAGGCGGTCAAGGTGAAGTCGATGGCCACCCAGGAGATCGGGCTCAACGAGGCGCTGGCCTCGGCCGGTATCTCGGCGTGGGAGACGGATCTGGCCGAGCTGATAGTGCAGCTGGACGAGGACCGTCCCAGCCACATCCTGGTACCGGCCATCCACCGCAACCGCTCCGAGATACGCGAGATCTTCCGCCGCGAGATGGCGGGCAGCGGCACTCCGGCACCCACGGATCTCACCGACGACCCGGTGCAGCTGGCGGAGGCGGCCCGCCACCATTTGCGGGACAAGTTCCTGCGGGCAAACGTGGCCATCTCGGGGGCGAACTTCGCGGTGGCCGAGACCGGCAGTCTCGTGGTGGTCGAGTCCGAGGGCAACGGGCGGATGTGCCTGACCATGCCGGAGCATCTGATCAGCGTGGTCGGCATCGAGAAGCTCGTGCCGAGTTGGCGGGACCTCGAGGTCTTCCTGCAGCTGCTTCCCCGGTCGAGCACCGGGGAACGGATGAACCCCTACACCTCCGTGCTGCACGGTGTGAGCGAGGGTGACGGGCCGAGCAATTTCCACGTGGTGTTGCTGGACAACGGACGCAGCGAGGCACTGGCCGACGAGGTCGGCAGTCAGGCGCTGCGGTGTATCCGCTGTTCGGCCTGCCTCAACGTCTGCCCGGTCTACGAGCGGGCGGGCGGCCACGCCTACGGCTCGGTGTATCCGGGACCGATCGGAGCGGTGCTGACACCACAGCTGTACGGCGTGGAATCCGAGGACACGGCTTCGCTGCCGTACGCGTCCACGCTGTGTGGGGCCTGCTACGACGTCTGCCCGGTGGCGATCGAGATCCCCGAACTGCTGGTGCACCTGCGCAACAGGACGGTGCGGGAGCGGAAGGGCTGGTTCGACCGGCTGACCAGCGCGGCGATGCGGGGCCTGGGATGGGTCTTCGGCGACAGCAAACGGCTGGGGCGGGCGCTGCGGCTCACCTCGCTGGGCGGAAGGCTGTTCGGCAGGCGCGGGATCGGCAGACTGCCGTGGCCGCTGTCGCGTTGGACCGACGCGCGCGACGCTCCCGCACCAGCTCCGGAATCCTTCCGGCAGTGGTGGGAACGAAACAGGACAGGGAACGGTGACGAGCGTTGAAACGATCCTCTCGTGAGGCGCGCGAGGCGGTACTCGGTTCCGTGCGTTCCGCACTGGCCGGTGGAAAAGACTCCCCCGTGGCGGAGATACCGCGCGAGTACCACCGACAGCGCCCCGTCGAATCGCTGACCGAACTGTTCCGGGAACGGGTTGCCGAATACCGGGCCGAGGTGCGCCCCACCGATTCGGCGGAGGCACCGGAAGCGGTGTCGGATGTTCTGGAAGCGGCCGGAGCGCGGCGTGTGGTCGTACCGGAGGGCTTCCCCCCGGAATGGTCGAAGCGGGTTACCGAGCGCTGTGACACGCTCGGCGACAGCCCGCGGTTGTCGACCGCGGCGCTGGAGAACGCGGACGCGGTGCTGACCACGTGCACCGTGGGCATCGCAACCACGGGCACGCTCGTGCTGGACCACGGTCCCGGTCAGGGCCGAAGGGCGCTGACCCTGCTTCCCGACACTCACGTGTGCCTCGTCGCCGCCTCCCGCATCGTCGACGACGTCCCCGCAGCGCTTGCAGCGCTGGATCCGACCAAACCGATGACCTTCATCAGCGGCCCGTCCGCCACCAGTGACATCGAGCTGGAACGGGTGGAGGGGGTGCACGGTCCCCGGAATCTTCACGTCGTCATGGTCGGCGACGTGTGAACATCCTTCCCCCAAACCGGCACGGTATCGCTCCGGCGATGCCGTGCCGGTTTCGTGTGTCACTTCCCTGGTGCGAACCGCGGATCGCACTACGCTTTTCGGATTCGTCCCGATGGGGAAAACGGTTCACAGAATACTAATCGTGTTTCCCGGGGTTTCATCGAAGATCCCTTGACATTGTCACCTGTGGTTCCTATACACTCACTTCCTACTTGGTAAGCGCTTACCAAAAAGCGGGAAAATCCTTTTCCCACCCCGATAACCACAAGAAGCCACTCAACGACGAACCCGACTGGAAGATCCGGGCGATTCCTGCCCCGGCACAGTGCGGTGAAACTTCCGACAACCACGGGAACGAACAATGAGAATCGGCATCTCACAAGCCGGTGCACGCGGCCGAACCCCGAAGATCCTGGGAATGGCCCTGCTGGCGACCCTGACCTTCGCGGCACCGGCATACGCCGACCGCGACGCGACCACGGCGAACGAAACCACCGGCGATGTCTCCACCTCGGCGGGGACAACCGATACCGCCTCGGTGCAGGCGGCCTGCGGCAGCGGTTCCTACGACGCCGAGGTGTATTCGAACAACGGCAGCTGGATCGCCCGCAACGGCTCCACAACGGTCTACAGCGGCGGCAACATGCGCGCGGCGACCCAGGCGGCGGTGAACAGCCTGACCGCGGGCAGGCAGCGCAAGGAACGAGTGGTGCTGTGGAACTCCGGCACCATGAGCGCGAGCAGTTCCATCGACCTGCCCAGCTACACCGTCCTCGACTCGTGCGGGACGATCGACGTAACCGGCGGCGTCTCCGCCAACAACGCCGTGGTGCGCGGCCGCGACGCCGACCACGTGGAGGTGCAGCACCTCAGCGTCACCGGCGCGCCCTACTTCGGGGTATTCTTCCGCAACGGCAACGACATCCACCTCGGACAGATCGACCTGCGGCTGTCCGGTGGCCTCGGCATCCGCATCGACAACCACGGTGACCGGGGCGAACTCACCACCAACGTGCGGATCGACGACGTCTACGTCTCCGGCACCGACAACCACGGCGTGGAAACCTATGGCGTGGACGGACTGACGGTGGGCACCGTGGTGGCTCGCGACGTCGCCTATTCGGGGCTACTGCTCAACGACACCACCAACGCCACGGTCGGAACGGTCGACGCCGAGAACGCCGGTAGCGGCACCGGATACGCGGCTTTCCGGATGGCCAACCGGAACGGACGCATCAACGGCAGCTACCCGACCAACATCCACGTCGGCGAGGTGATCGCCCGTGGCGGTGGCAGGGGCGTGTTCTGCGTGTCCGAGAGCGGCGGAGCAGTGATCGACAACGTCGACATCGCCAACACCGGCAACAACGCCATCCTCATCGAGAACTGCTACAACGTCGACATCGCCGCCGAGAGCGGCCGGGTCACCGGCCCGGGCACGATCCGACTCGCCGCACGCTCGGAATTCCCGGTAACAAGGAACGTGACCCTGCACAACCTCACCGTCACCGATTCGGCCATCGTCGAGAACCCGTGCGGTGACAACATCACCATCACCAACAACACGCTGCAGAACTCCTACCGCGACGTGTGCTGATCCGCGCGGTACGTGACGACGGCCTGCCGAAACCGATCACTCGTGGGGCTGCCGCTCGGCAGCCCCACGAGTTCGAGTCCCTCCCCTCGACACTGCCACTCGCGGCGAACCCACGGCTCCCCACCTCAGTCGGTGAACCTGTAGAGCGCCTTCGCGACCTCGTCCACGGAGACCAGGTTGCGCGCCGCCCGCAGCATCAGATCTTCGGCGGTGTTCTCGTCCAGTTCAGCGTGCAGGGGATGCCCGTTGATGCTGAGAAAGACCATGGCCGCCGCCCACGCGGTGCGCTTGTTGCCGTCCACGAGCGCGCGATTACTCGCCAAGGAATGCAGCATCGCCGCAGCCTTGGTGTGGACATCGGTGTAGGCATCCTCGCCGAACACCGACGCACGCGGACGCTCCACCGCGCTTTCCAACAAGCCGTAATCCCTCACCCCCGGAGCCGTGCCGAGGGTGATACGGGCGATCTCGACAACATCGGGCACGTCGAGATACTCGATATCGCTCACTTCTCGGCCAAGCGCTCGTTGAGCCCCGCCGAAATACCGGCCACACGGATGGCCGCGACGGCGACCCTGCGACGACGCAGTTCGGCGACCACCGCATCGTGGGCCATCGAACGCAGGCTCTTGTCCTCCCGTCCGGCCGCCTCACGCAACTGGGTCATCTCCTCATCGGTGAAATCCACGTTCAAGGCAGGCATACCTCACAGCATAACCGCCAGGTACCAAGATTGGTACCAGCATTGCGGTGCACGAACAACCACCATCGCCTCGGGCGCCCCTACTCTGCTTCGCTCCTGCGGGATCACCGTCGCCCCGATACACACCCCTTCACGTAGCAACTCGAGGCAGATCGCCTCCCTACGGGACAACCACGACAAGGCCCGACCCGGGCAGCTCCGAGGCACGCGCGGAAATCCGATTCGGTACACGCCGCGGCTCGCTGAACGGCACTGGACACCGGCGGGTATATCCTTGGACACGATCGATGAATGCGACGCTGGCCGCCCTGTACCTCGGCGAGGGGTCGCGGCTGTCCCGACCGTGAGGCTCTCCGGCCGACCGAGCAACTGGGGAGACGATGCCGACGCCGAGCAAGACCAGGCACGCGTGGCGTGACCTCGCCGGCGCCGCGGTCTTCGCGGGCTGCGTCGCGCTCGTGGCCGTGGTGGGGGCATTGGCAGCGGGTTCGGCCGGGCAGGAGTACGCGGCGCTGCGCGCACCGGCTTGGGCACCCCCGTCCTGGTTGTTCGGACCAGTCTGGACCGTCCTGTACGTGATGATCGCCCTGTCCGGCTGGCTCGTGTGGCGCCGCTCCGGTTCGGTGCGGAGGGCACGTATCCCGCTCGGGGTCTACGCGCTGCAGCTGCTGTTGAACCTCTCTTGGACCCCGTTGTTCTTCGGAGCGGGACTCTACGGCACGGCATTCGCCGCCATCATCCTACTGTTGGTCAGCATTGTGATCACGATCGTGCTGTTCGCCCGTATTCACATACCGGCTGCGCTGCTGCTCATCCCCTACGCGGGCTGGACGTTGTTCGCCACCGCGTTGAACGGATCGATATGGCTACTCAACACGTGAACCCTCCGGTTCTCCCATTCCGGCATGGCGGTTGCCGAGACGCTGGTTTCGAGCCGCTGTAACCTGACCGTCGCGAGCCGTCTCGGCCGACAGGAATGGCCGGCTCGGTGTTGTTCGAGAACACGAGCACGCCGACGCGCCTCGTCCGTGCGGTAACGAGACAGCTACTCACCACAGTTCTCGCAGTGCACCATGGGGGTGAGGTCGTGGCTCGAGGTCGGGTTGCTCGCCAGCGGAAGGGAATCGACCGGGATGGGTTTGATCGTCGAGAGTCGAGAGCGAACCGAGCCCCGGTTCCCGTGGAAACGACATTCTTCGGAATTGTTTTCGCACTCGGCACGTCGATGCCGCATCTTCCGAGCAGCAGACTGATCGACGGCTCGGTGGAGATTCCCGACGCGACGAGTGCTTCGTTCCGGCTCAAGGGCGGGTTTCGAACGCACCCTCCAACGACGCTTCGTGGCAACGACCGGGCTGACCTGTGGGGACGTTCGGCAGATCGAGCGTGCCCGGCAGGCGGCGGTACTGCTCCAGGAGGGCTGCTCGGCTCACGAGGTGATCGCCGGTGAGGGCCGCAGGAGGTTGTTCGCCGAGGACGGCCCGTTGAAGAATCTCGAGCTGGTGAATTCCTATTCGACCAGCAGCGGCACGATCATCGCCAACTATCGACCGAGGGGATGAACTCCCGCTACGAAAACTCGGGAACGTCGACGACTTCCGTTTCGCTGCGGAAGCCGGAATTCCCCCATCCGTGCCGCTGGGTAATCGCAAACGAGCCGATCGCCTCGAACGTTGGCATCGACCGTCGGGTGCAGCCTCGGCTGGCGCACGTCGTGTGGAGCGCGGGCTCACGTAATGGAAGCTCCTTCATTTGAATTCAAAGATGTGCACCAGGTGGCGTAACTTCGAACCGCAGCCTGGTGCGCGAAAGGTGTTCGTGCTACTACCTGTTGATGTGATCTTCCCGGGGCGGGATCTCCGGAACAGCAATGCGCATGGGAGTGACGTGGAGTCGCACGTTTTGAACCGAAGGAACCTGTTGCGCTCCTCGGCCGCGCTCGGCGTGGCAGGTGCCGGGCAGAGCGTGGGCTCGCCCGGCACGGCAGCCTCCGAGCCGACCTCTTCCCGGCGCGCTCCGGGGAGTGCGCGGCTGCTGTGGTTGGGGGTCGCGGGCTGGGAACTGTCCTTCGCCGGACATCGACTGCTCGTGGATCCCTACATGACCCGGCAGGAGTTCACCGGCCCCGAAGGGGGATTGGATCTGGACCGGCAGCTCGTGGTGGACGAGGCCGCGATCGACGAGATCGTTGCTCAGCACCTTGCCGGACCACCGGAGTTCGTGCTGCTCACCCACGGGCACTGGGATCACATCGGCGACGTGCCCACCTTGCTGGGACGAACGGCGTGGCAGCAGCAACCCGTACGGGTGCTCTGCGGTGAGACCCACTGGCACCTGCTGACCGCCATGGGGATTCCGGACACTCAGCAGCCGAACATCGTGTTGGTGAGCGGTGGCGAACAACTGCGCTATCCGCTGGCGACCGAGCAGCGGAGGCCGGACTACACCATCGAGGTCTTCCGCACGCTGCACAGCCAGGTCGGCGGTTACGGTTTCGCACCGGCGGGCACACGCACCGAACCACCCCTGAGACCGGCCAGGCTGCGCGACCTCGTCGAAGGTGGTTCGCTCGCTTATCAGATCACCATCGGAGAACAGCTGACAGTCATGTTCCTCAGCGGCACAGCCAACTTCGCCGAACGGGAGGTAGCCGGTGCACGACCGGATGTGCTGGTGCTGGGAGCAAGCGGTCACGCGGCCGTGCACGACTACTACCAGCGTGTACTCACCGCCCTGGACTGGCCCGAAGTCGTCATTCCCACTCACCACGACGACCTGACCACACCACTGACCTCGCCGGACATTCACGACACGGTCGATCGCGAGCAAACTCGTGTGCTGCGGGACCTGCTGGGTAAGCGTGGCATCGCTCTCGACCCCCACCATCTCGAACCGATCCACCTGTGAGCTACGAGTTCCGTACCACCGGGAAGTATCAGCCTGCCACGGCCGCGGCGAGGGCCTCCGAAGCGTGTTGCGGAAGCACTGTCCGCACCGAGGCGCGAGGAGTAGTCACCGCCGATCACGAGTGGAGAGCACCGGTTCCGACGAGCCCCCGGGAGTTCGCTTCCCCACCTGGCGGAAATCCGGAATTCGGACCCGATCAGAACGAGCCGGTGCGCACGTTCCCGACACGTTCGTAACTCGCCACGAGGACACCGCTGCTCGTCGGTGAGGAGGTGGTCAGCCGCAGGCCGGTCGGGCCCGTGCCGTGGGCGAACAGTCGTTTCCCGCTGCCGAGCAGCAGCGGGAAAGTCATCAACCGCAATTCGTCGACCAGGTCGTGTTCCAACAACGTCTGTACGAGGCCGTGACTGCCGTGCACCTGCAGCTCGCCCCCGTCCCGATTTTTCAGTTCCCGAACCGCGCCCACGACATCGGCTCCCAGCAGGGAGGCTCCCTCCCAGTCGACCCGCCGCAGCGTCCGCGACGCGACGTGCTTGGGACGTGTGTTCAGCGCCCGGGCGATGGCGTCCTCCTCGTCACCCACGTAGGGCCAGTAGGCGGCGAAGATCTCGTAGGTTCCGCGTCCGAGCAGGAAGTCCTCGGCCCCGGCGAACCACTCCTCGATCCGCCTGCCCAGGTCATCGTCGAAGTAGGGAACTACCCACCCGCCGTGGTCGAAACCCCCTTCCCGGTCCTCTTCCGGACCACCGGGGGCCTGCATCACTCCGTCGAGACTCACGAATGTGGTTACCACCAGTTCGCGCATGAGCAGTCCTGGCTTTCGGGATCGGGAACCAACCGGGCAGGCCGCGACAAGCCCCGGTTCGATCAGTCGACGACTTTCACCGGTCACCCTGATTCTGCCGCCCACCGGCGTTACCCCGCACACCGAGGAGGTCGCCGCCGACCTCGGATACGAGCACACTCGACTGCGGCAGTTGCGAGCACGAGGAGCCGTTCGATGAGCACCGGATTCGAAGACGTGCCCCCAGTGGTGGTGCGGCGTCCCAGCTCGGAAGTGGTCGAACTGACGGTCGGCGACGCCACGAAGCGCAATGCGCTCAATCGGGCGGGGTGGGACCTGCTGCGGCACACCGTCGAGCGGATCGGCGGCGACGAAACCGTGCGTGCGGTGGTGCTTCGCGGCCGCCAGGGCACCTTCTGCGCCGGATCGGACATGACCGAATGGCTCGATGCCGACATGGACTCGGTGGAGGATTCCTTCGCCCGGATGGAAGCGGCCTTCCGCGCCGTCGAGCGATGCCCGATACCGGTGATCGCCGAGATCAGCGGCGTCGCGGCCGGAGCGGGATGTCAACTCGCGCTCGCCTGCGATCTGCGCTACACGAGCACCTCCGCCCGCATCGGGATGCCCATCGTTCGCCTCGGCATCAACACCAGCCCGTCGTTCGCGGCACGGATGGTCGCGCTCGTGGGCCCGGCACGGGCTCGACGGCTGCTGTACACGGGAGAACTGCTCGACGGAGCGAGCGCGGTGGACGAGGGGCTGGTCGACCGGGCGGTGCCCGAAGCCGAGCTGGCCGAACGTACCGAGGAACTGCTCACCACGATCGTCGACCAACCACCGGCTGCCATCCGCGCGGCGAAGGCAGCCGTCGCCACGGCCCTGGACCATCCACCGCCCAACGGCACCCCGGCCGTGGACCCCGAGACGTTTCCGGCGAGCATCAAGGGCTTCCTCGGGGCCCGAGCGCACTCGGCACCCCGACACCGCTCCGTTTGAGGCGGGTGGAGCACCACCGATTCGGCGACTCGTCACCGGCGAGCTCCCGGAGTTATCCGGTCGGGATCCGTTGCCGAATACGGGCTCGCGTGCTGTCGCGGACCTGCTCCTCGGTGACGCAGGGGGCGATCGAGACCAGTTCCAGGCCGTCCGGGGTCACGTCGAGCACCGCCAGGTCGGTGATGATCCGGTTGACCACCCCCGAACCGGTCAGCGGCAGCGTGCACTCCTCGACGATCTTCGGGGTTCCGTCCTTGGCCACGTGATCGGTGAGCACGACGATCCGTCGGGCACCGACGACGAGGTCCATGGCCCCGCCCATGCCTTTGACCATGGCGCCCGGGATCGTCCAGTTCGCCAGATCACCGTGCTGGCCGACCTGCAGGGCTCCCAGGACGGCGATGTCGATGTGGCCGCCGCGCATCATTCCGAACGAGAACGCCGAGTCGAAGTAGCTCGCTCCGGGGGTAACCGTCACGGTCTGTTTGCCCGCGTTGATGAGGTCGGCGTCCTCCTCCCCCTCCTCCGGGAACGGGCCGAGGCCGAGAATGCCGTTCTCGCTCTGCAACGTCACCCGGACGTCCTCGGGGATGTGGTTGGCGACCAGCGTCGGGATACCGATCCCGAGATTGACGTAGTCGCCGTCGCCGATCTCGGCGGCGACGATCTCGGCCATCCTGTCCCGGCTCCAGGCCATGATTACCTCCTGAGAAGATTGCGCCCACTCTGTTTTCCGTCAAGCTCGCTCCACGGAAGCGGTCACGAGAACCGAGTCGGCAGAGCACTGCTAATTCCTCGAAGCGGCGGGAGCGGTCCGCACGGTGCGCTTCTCGATGTCCTTGACACGCGGTTCGGCACGAACCAGGCGGTCGACGTAAATCCCGGGAGTTACCACTCGCTCCGGGTCCAGGTACCGCTCGCCGAGGTTCTCGACCTCGACCACGGTGGCTTTTCCGCAGGTCGCCACGACCGGGTTGAAATTCCGTGCACTGGCACGATAGGTGAGATTGCCCGCGGGATCGGCGGTGTGGGCGTGCACCAGCGCCACGTCGGCGACTATCCCCCGCTCCTGGACATAGGTCCGCCCGTCGAACTCGGCCGAGGGCTTTCCCTCCGCCACCGGGGTCCCCACCCCCGCGCGGGTGTAGAACGCGGCGATCCCGGCACCACCCGCCCGCAGCCGCTCGGCCAGCGTTCCCTGCGGCGCGAACTCCACGGCCAGCGTCCCGTCCAGGTACTGCTGGGCGAACAGCTTGTTCTCACCCACGTAGGAGGCGATCACCCTGTCCACCTGGCGGTCCTCCAGCAGCAGCCCGAGACCTTTGCCGTCGATCCCCATGTTGTTGGACACCACCGTCAGGCCGGTGACTCCGCTGTCACGGACGGCCTCGATCAGGTCGTTCGGAATACCGCACAGTCCGAAGCCACCGACCGCGATCGTCATCCCGTCCGTGAGCGACCCGGAAAGTGCCTGTCGCGCATCGGTCCACAGCTCGGACAACTCGTCACCTCGTGATCCAGGGTCCACTGAACGAACAGTCGGCAGTAAACGACTCACCACTGTTCTGCCGCAAGAATCGACGGGAAATACGACTCGAACCGCTCACCTCATGGCCGTCTCCTCGACAGTGCGTTCACTGTGTGAACGCTAGGATCACGACATGCGAGACAGTTCGAACGCCCAGCTGGTCCCCCGAATCGGCTCCGTGCTGCGCGCGCTGTCCGCCACCAACGAGGCGGGCGCGGCCACCAGCGACCTCGCCAGGGCGGTCGAGCTACCGCGACCGACGGTGCACCGGCTGCTCAGCTCGCTGGCCGAGGAGGGATTCGTCGATCGCGATCGCCGAACCGGGCGGTGGTTCCTGGGGCCCGAGCTCTACCTGCTGGGCCAGACCGCGAGCACTCGCTACGACGTGACGCAGCACGCCCGTGCCTGCGTGCACCGGCTGGCGGCCGCGACCGGCGAGAGCGCGTTCTTCTCGGCGCTGCGGGGCGAGGAAACGGTTTGCCTCCTCCGGGAGAACGGCGTTTTCCCGATCCGCTCGTTCGTGCTCCACGAGGGCGCCCGGTTCCCGTTGGGAGTCGTCTCGGCGGGGCTGGTACTGCTCGCTTTCCTCGACGACACCGAGATCGACGACTACCTCGGACGCACCGACCTGACCGGTCAATGGGGCCGGGCGCACTCCCCGACGGCGATACGAGAACGCATCGCCCGCACGCGGCGCGACGGTTACGCCGTCAACCCGGGGCTGGTGGTCGAGGGAAGCTGGGGAATGGCTGCGGCCGTGTTCGATCGATCCGGCCGCCCCGCTTGGGCGCTGACCCTGACCGGCATCGAAACCCGGTTCCGCCCGGAACGCCGCCCCGAACTCGGTGCCCTGCTGCTGCGCGAGGCCCACAATCTCGGCCGCACACTCGACGTCCCGGAGCACCGGGCAGCGCGCTGACCCGAAAACGCGGCTCACGACACCGGCGGACGTTGTGCACACCGGCTTGTATACTGGGCTGTATCCCAACCGAGGAGAGCCATGTCGTCCGGAAAGACCCACGCTGTCTACCTGCGCCTGCGCGAACTGATCGAAAAGATGGAACTACCGCCCGGCGCGCAACTGAGCGAGACGAGTCTGGCTGAGCGCCTCGAGGCCTCCCGCACGCCGGTACGGGAGGCGATCCGGCAGCTCTCGCACGAGGGCTTGATCAGTTTCACCCCGGGGTCGGGCGCACGCGTCGCACCGATCTCGCTGCACGGGGTGCGGACGTTGTTCGAGTTCCGCATGATCCTGGAGCCCGCGGCCGTGCGGATGGTCGCCGAGGACGGCCGAACCCACCCCGAGCTGCTCACCGAGTTCACCGAAATCGCAGGTGAACTCGACGCCATGACCGAACGGATCGAAACGGCACCGCACGCCGAACTGGCACCGCCCTTCCACCGGCTGACCGAGCGGTTCGACCTGGCCGTCACCGCCGCCTGCCACAACGAGCAGCTGGCCCGGACGATCGACCATCAGCGCGGCCAGTCCGCCCGACTGCTCGAGGTCGCCCACTCGGCGACCCAGCGGCTGCCCGGATCAGCGCGCGAACACCGACGGATGTGCCGTGCGGTGCTCGACGGCGACGCCGAGGGGGCCGCGGCCACGCTCACCGAACACCTCTCCCGCACCCGGCAGGTGATCATCGAACAGCTCACCACCGGGATCAGCGCGGGCACGTTCGACGTCGAGATCGGTCCGGCCACTTGAGCACGACGAAGACCGAGGGCACCTCTTCCGGGAAGAGCATCTCCCCGCGACTGGCGCTGCTGCTGGTGTGCGTCGTCTGCACCCAGACCACCCTCAACCTGGCCCGACCGCTGATCTCGTACCGCACCATCTCCCTCGGTGGCGGCGAGGTCGCGGTCGGACTCATCACGGCCGCCTACGCGCTGCTGTCGCTCGTGGTGGCGCTGCCGCTGGGCCGCTACACCGACCGCAACGGCGGCACCGTGCCGGTACTGCTCACCGGAACCTGCCTGCTCGTCGCGGCCCCGCTGTGGTTGGCGAGTACGAGCTCGCTGCCGGGCGTGACAGTCGGTTCGGCCGTGCTCGGCCTGGGACACATCGTGTTCATGATGGGTGGTCAGCGCTTCATCACCACGTTCTCCGCCGACGAGGCGCTGGACCGCAACTTCGGCCTGTTCACCGCCGCCGTGTCGGTCGGGCAGATGCTCGGCCCGCTCGGCTCCGGGCTGCTGCTGGGACAGGCTTCCGGAGCGGCGTTGACCGGAGCGACGAGCAGGGCCTTCCTCGTCGGAGCGATCACGGCCGCCGTCGGTCTGCTGCCCGCCCTGCTGCTGCGTCGCGACACTTCCGGCGCGCCCCGAGCCCGCGAGTCCGGCAACCGGCGGGGAACGCTCAGCCTGTTGCGCAGGCCCGGGATGGCCACCGGGTTGTTCACCAGCCTCGCGTTGCTCGGTGCGGTCGACCTGCTCACCGCCTATCTGCCGCTGATCGCCGAGAACCGCGGCATCGCCCCCGCCCTGGCCGGGGTGCTGCTGGCGGTGCGCTCGGCGGCCTCGATCCTCTCGCGACTGGGGCTGGGGTATCTGGCGGCGCGCTGGCAGCGGCGCACCCTGATCGTCACCAGTTGTCTCGGCGCGGGGACATGCCTGGTACTGGTCACCGCACCGGGGGTGGGGGTGGTGGCGATGACCGCCGCACTCGCCGTCGGTGGGTTCCTGCTGGGAATCGGCCAACCGTTGACCATGACCGCGGTGGTACGTACGGCGGGCGCGGCCAATCGTGGTTCCGGACTGGCGTTGCGGCTGTGGACCAACCGCGCGGGCCAGGTGGTGCTGCCCGCCTGCGCGAGCGCGGTGTCCGGCTCGCTGGGAGCGGCGAGCGCCCTGCTGTTCGCCGCGGTGGTACTGCTGGCCACCGGCGGGCTGGCCGGACTGGGACCAAACGGAGACAGCGGTCCGGACTGATCACGCTCGCCGCAGCACGGGCATGCGTTCCGTAGGAATGTGGCCTGTGTCGGCAGTGCGGATGTATTCGATGCACGCGGCAACACGAGCGGAACGGCGGGGCCGTGCCATCCCCTCACGGGAATACGAGCTCGCTTACCTGGCCGGACAGTTCCGGCGAGGTCAGGAAGAGCCCGCTGGCTGCCGGGTCGCGGCATTGAGTCGGTTCCAGACGTTGATCGCCGCGATCGACAGCAGCAGCGACGAGAGTTCCTTCTCGTCGTAGTGCTCGGCCGCCCTGTTCCAGATTTCGTCCGGGACGGCCTCGGAACGGTCGGCGATGCGGGTCACGCACTCGGCGAGTTCCAGCGCCGTACGCTCCGCGTCGTTGAAGTACGGCGACTCCCGCCACGCACCGACGCCCCAGATCCGCTCGTCCTGCGCACCCGCCTCCTTGAGCTCTCTGGAGTGCATGTCGACGCACAGGCCGCAACCGTTGATCTGGCTGACGCGGAGGTGGATCAGCTTGTGGGTGGTTTCGGGAACGGTGCCCGACTGCGCGACCCTGCCCAGTTCGAGCAGTGCCCGCATGGCATCGGGCAGCACCATCGCGGGGTGGGTCATCCGAGCCTGCATAATGTCCTCCCGGTGTCACATCCGCCCTGTCGGAGCGGGTCACAGGGATGACCCATCGGAACGAGAGGTTGTGACAGTGCAGGACGAAGAATTCTGGGCCGCGAGGTTCGAGGAACATCGCCCACGCCTGCGTGCGATGGCATACCGGATGCTGGGCTCGTTCACCGAGGCCGATGACGCGGTGCAGGAGACCTGGTTGCGGATCTCACGCGCGTCGGGCGACGATGTGGACAACATCGGCGGCTGGCTCACGACGATCGTCTCGCGGCAGTGTCTGAACATGCTGCGCGCACGGGCGAACCGACAAGAGGAACCGCTGGATGTGCGGGTACCCGACCCGCTCGTCGAGTCCGGCGACGCGGCCGACCCGGCCGAACAGGGCATCCTCGCCCACTCCGTGGGTCTGGCACTGCTGGTCGTGCTGGACACGCTCGATCCCGCGGAGCGGCTCGCGTTCGTCCTGCACGACATGTTCGCCGTGCCTTTCGAGGAGATCGCCCCGATGGTGGGCCGGACACCGGCGGCGGCTCGAAAGCTCGCCAGCCGAGCCAGGCAGCGGGTCCAGGGATCGACCCCCGTAGGGCAGCCCGACCGCGCACGTCAGCGCGAAATCATCGACGCGTGGCTCACGGCCGCACGCGGCGGTGACTTCGCGGAGCTGGTCACCCTTCTGCACCCGGATGCCGTACTACGTGTCGACACCGGAGGTGCCGGCTCGAAGCTCGTGCGAGGCTCTACCGAGATCGCCGAGCAAGCGACGATGTACCGGGCAGCCGGGCTGCACGCTCGCTTCGCGATGGTCAACGGCGGTCCCGGCATCGTGGCCACGCTCAAGGGACGCCCGGCAGCGGTGCTGGCGTTCACGATCACCGACGGTTGGATAGTCGAGATCGACATCCTGACCGATCCGCAACGCCTGAGGAACGTCACAGGCCAGGACTCCGACCGAAAACCGATGTGAACGGGACTGCCCGAGTTCGTCGGATTGACACTCCGAACCGAACACCCCGCTTCCCGCGACTGTACCGAGTGAGCGACTCACACCAAGATATGAACCCCGGCTCGACTTCAAGCGTTACACGGTCCGGGGACCACCCCGAACGCGACAACAACCAACAGAACAACCGAGCGCTACTGCCACGGCGGGGTTACGTTGGGCACGCGGATCGTGCTTTCACCCGGCAAGGGGCGGACGAGCTGGAGGACACAGTGGAACTCGACGACGTAAAAGCCGAGATCGCCCGTCTGTCGAACTGGGCGCACATCGCCACGGTAGGACGCGACGGCAATCCGGATGTCGTGCCGATATGGCCGGCTTGGCAACACGACACGCTATGGATCTCGACCGGCGCGCAGTCCGTCAAAGTTCGCAATATCGCTCACAATCCGAATGTCGCCCTGCATTGGCAGGTCGACGAGAGCGGTGACGGCGTGGAGATATGGGGCACCGCGACCGTGCACACCGACATCGACACCAAACGACGCCTCTGGAGCGGCGTCTTCTCCTACGACCTGAACGACTTCGTGCCCGACGGACCCGAATCGCCTGAAGCTTGCTTTCTGGCCATTCACCCCCGAAAGGCACTCGCGCTCAAGCACTACGGGATGGCAGGCCGCGAAACCTGGCGAACATAACCAGTTTCCCCACCCGAGGACACATCACACCGCCAAGACGACACACAACGAGCAAACGCCGAACTCGTCAAGCGCTGACCTGCAGCTGCTTACGGATTTCCTCGATCATCCGATCGTACGGAAGTTCGTAGACCGCGTGCACGTCCCAGCTCACGAGATCCATGTAGGGCTGCAGCAGATCGGTAACCTCGTGCGGCGAGTCCGACTCGACCAGCAGGAAACCCGATCCGCCGACGACGAGGTTGTACCACCCGCGGATCTTGTCGGCCTTGTTGTTTCCGAGGTCGTGTTGTTCCAGGACTCGACGGCGCACATCCTCGGCGCGAGTGTTCTCGTGCCATCGGAAGCGGCAGTACCACAACCTAGTTCCCCCATCGGAGCAAAGCGGTGCCATATAGGGGCCCGTATGAACCATGCTAGAACGTCCCCTGCGCCCGTTCGTCGACGAGGATCTCGTCACTTTCCTATGGATTCGACAGCAACGCGGCCGAAACCGCGAGCGGGGCCGTTGTCGAGTATTAGGCGGGGAAAGTCGTGCAAGGCCAATCAGAACCTCGCTCGTCCCCCGTTCAGCGACGAACATCAGCCGCGCGAATTCCGCACCGAGGAGTTGAGGAATTCTCGAATTCTTCCGCCCTGCCGTGGAACGCCAACGGCATTCCGCCGTGGCAGCGTCCCCGGTGCGAACACCGGAAACAACGCACAGCCTTACCACGGTTCCGCCGAGGTCACCCACCATGTGACCACGCGCTCGTCGTCCCTGCCCTCGCACGACGACCAGCGGACGGACCCGGTTCGGACTCGGGAGGCTACCCCGGGCGTGGCCTGCCCACTCCCACCAAAGGCCAGCAACACACGAAAGTAGTTTCGGATAAGGCAACGCGTTGCGTAGTACGCGTGATATTTCTATCGTATTTTTGTGCCTCAGGTCACAGCGTGCTGTCCCGAAGCGAGTACTCACCAACGGGTTGATCCGGTCAGGCCCGAGCCCGGCCGTCACAACGCGACCGGTCTCGGTGAGAGAGCTCTTCACACGCTCCGGGAGCGCCCGACAACCACCGTGATCCGCCCACCGCCGTGGTGGCGAACAACTCCGGAAAGCACCTGACCCCGCGTGAACACGTCACCGGACTCGGCCAAGAGAACTGGACTGCGCTCCCGCACAGCCGACACACGACAACCCGATTGGAGTCCCCATGAACCACCTTCCCGACAGAACCGAGGCCGTCGTCATCGGTGCGGGAATCGTGGGTAACTCCGTGGCCCACCACCTCGCGCAAGCCGGCTGGCACAACATCGTGCTGCTGGACAAGGGCCCCTTGCCCGATCCGGGGGGATCCACCGGCCACGCGTCCAACTTCATCTTCCCCGTCGATCACTCCAAGGAGATCACCGCGATCACGGTGGACTCGATGCATCAGTACGAGAAGCTCGGCACACTGGTCACATCGGGCGGTGTGGAGATCGCCCGCACCGAGGCACGCGTCGAGGAGCTCAAGCGTCGTATGGCCTCCGCGAGAGCGTGGGGCATCGACTCCGAACTCATCGGTCCCGCGAAAGTAGCCGAACTCGTGCCCTTCATCGACTCGAGCATCGTCGAACTCGGTTTCTGGACTCCTTCGGTAGCGGTGGTCGACCCGCTGCGGAGCGGGGCGCTCATGCGGGAGCAGGCTCAGGCGCTCGGAACGCTGACCGTATCGGCCAACACCGAGGTCACCGGGATCGACACGGAGCGCGGAAGGGTCTCCAAAGTCCGTACCGACCGCGGTGACATCGAGACCGACACGGTCGTCGTCGCGTGCGGAGTGTGGAGCCCGCGCATCGCACGGATGGCAGGCGCCCGAATCCCACTCACCCCGGCCGTACACCAACTGATCGACGTCGGCCCCATCCCGTGGTTGGCCGAGACCCACTCCGAGATCGGATATCCGATCGTGCGGGACATGGATCCGCTCATGTACGAGCGGCAAAGCGGTGCCGACCTGGAGATCGGCTCCTACGCGCACCGGGCGATCCTGCACGATCCCGACGACATCCCCTCCTACGAGACCGCGCAGCTCTCGCCCACCCAGTTGCCGTTCACCCAGGAGGACTTCGATCCACAGATGGAAGACGCCCTCGAGCTCTTCCCCGAGATCCTGAACGCCCCCGGGGCGGGGATCCGGCACTCCATCAACGGTCTGCTGTCGATGACCCCGGACGGCGCACCGCTGCTGGGTGAGACACCGGAGGTGAAGGGGCTGTGGTCAGCGGCCTCGGTCTGGATCAAGGAAGGCCCCGGAGTCGGCAGATTGCTCGCCGAGTGGATGACCCACGGCAGCACCGAGATCGACCTGCACGGCGCGGACATAGCCCGTTTCTACCCCAGCCAGCGCACCACGACACACGTCCGGGAGCGCGCCCGTGAAGGATTCAACAAGATCTACGGGATCGTGCACCCCAATGAGCAGTGGGAGTCCAACCGAGGTCAACGGCTCTCCCCGTTCCACACCCGCGAAGTGGAGCTTTCGGCCCGGTTCTTCGAAGTCGGCGGGTGGGAACGACCGCACTGGTACGAGTCGAACAGTTCGCTGCTCGAGGAGTACGCCGATCGTGTCAGCAACCGCCCACACGAGTGGGACGCTCGCTGGTGGTCGCCGATCATCAACGCCGAGCACCTCGCGATGCGTGAACGCGTCGCGATGATCGATCTGACAGCGTTCGCGCAGTTCGACGTGTCCGGACCGGGCGCTGTCGAGTACCTGCAGCGCATGGCGGTCGCCCAGGTGGACAGGGACGTCGGCAGGATCATTTACACGCCGATCCTGGACCACTCCGGCGGCTTCCGCAGCGATCTGACGATAGTCCGGTTGGCCACGGACCACTTCCGCGTCATCGCCGGTGGTGCCGACGGGGCGCGCGACAAGAAGTGGTTCACCGATCACCTCCCCGCGGACGGATCGGTCGTGTTCACGGACATGACCTCGGCGGTGTGCACCATCGGTCTCTGGGGACCGCACGCTCGCGACGTGCTGTCCTCGGTCACCGAGGCCGACCTCTCAGCCGGGACTTTCCCCTTCGGCACGGCAAGACACATCGATGTGGACGGAGTACCAACCCTCGCTGTCAAGATCTCTTACGTCGGTGACCTGGGATGGGAACTGCACGCTCCCTTCGAGCAAGGATTGAAGTTGTGGGACACCCTTTTCGAAGCGGGCAGCGAGCACGGCATCGTGCCCGCCGGTATCGGCGTGTACGGCACGACGGGACGGTTGGAGAAGGGCTATCGGCTCATGGGCGCCGAGCTCGAGGGCGAATACGACCCGGTGGAAGCGGGCCTGGCGCTGTCGAAGGTGAAATCGCCCGAATTCATCGGCAAGCAACCCTACCTCGAATCCAGAGAACAGGGCGCCGCCGCCACATTGTGCACACTTTCCTTGAAAAGTCACACCGACTCCGCCGGAGTGGCCCGGTATCCGCAGGCTCACTCACCAATCCTGAGCACAAACGGTGATCGCCTCGTGGACAGCAAGGGCCGAGGAAGCTACGTCACCAGTGCGGGGTCGGCTCCCTCCCTCGGTGAATACCTGCTCATGGGGTACCTGCCCAAGGCGTACGCGTCGGAGGGAACCGAGCTGCTCGTCGAGTACATGGGTGAGCACTACCCCGTCGCAGTCGCGCGAGCGGGGCGCACCCCACTGTTCGACCCGGATGACGAGCGGATGAAGTCCTGACGGAGGAACGGTCATGAGAATACTGGTCTGCATCAAGCGGGTACCCGCTCCTGGTGGGAAGCTACCGCTGACCGAGGACGGCACGGACATCGACACCCGCCACATCGGATTCACCATCGGTCCCCACGAGGAATGCGCCGTGGAAGAGGCGGTCCGACTCACCGATGAGCACGGCGGCGAGGTCACCGTTCTCAGCGCTGGACCTCCCGATGTGGAAGAACAACTGCGCTACGCGCTGTCCATGGGTGCAGGCACCGGAGTACTCGTGGAACAGACGACGCGGGCACCGGAGAGCACGGCCACCGCGTTGGCGGAGACGATCGCGACGCTGGAGGCGGAGAACGGAACCTTCGACCTCGTCCTGTTCGGCAACGAATCCGCCGACGCGAGCAACTACCAGGTCGGCATTCGGGTCGCGTGTGCGCTGGGACGCCCCGTGGTGGGCGGTATCAAGGGCATCCGGATCAGCGACGAGAGCACCCAGGTGTTCCTGCGTCGGGAGGGTGCCGACGGGATCGAGACATACCAGGCTCCGCTGCCCGCGGTCGCCGCCGTCAAGGAAGGACTCAATCTGCCGCGGTATCCCACCATCAAGGGCAGACTCCGAGCCAAGAAAGCACCCCTGCGCACTATCCGTCCGGAGGTCTCGCCGGGGAATCTGCGCACGCTGCGACTGCGACAGCCTCCGGAACAGGAGCAGGAAACCGTCGTACTCGGGCACGGAGCCGACGCCGCCGAATCCGTTGTCGATCTGCTCGCTCGGAAGGGACTGGTGTGAAACATGCTGCTTGTCCTCGTCGAAGACGAAAAGGGAACCGTTTCCGACACTTCCCTCGAGACACTCACCCTCGCCCGCGAACTGGCGACGAAGCTGGATGTCCCTGTGCACGCGGTGACGTTCAGCGCCGGTGCCGGGTTCACGAGCACGCTGTCCGCTTACGGCGCCACCACGCTCTACCGGATCGAAGGACCGTTCGCCGACGATCAATCCCCCGAGTGCCAGGGTGCCGCTCTCGCGGAGCTCGTCCAGCACATCCGAGCCACCGGTGTTCTCGTGGCGGCAGGCGAGTGGGGTAACGAGATCACGGCTCACGCCGCCGCACGTACGGGCGAGGCATTCGCCAGCAACTGCGTCGCGGTGGAGGCGGGTGAGCTGTGGACCCTGACCCGGCTCCGCGGAGGTGGGATGCTGCTCGAGGACGCCGAACTGGCAGGCGCGATCAAATTCGTCAGCCTCGTCGCAGGTTCCGTCGAACCGTCCGAGGTTGCCGTCCACGGAGACATCGCCACAGCTACTTTCGTGCCCGAACGCGCCGACGAACCGGTCCACAGCAGGCTCGTCGAACGCACGGCGCCCAGCGGTACCGGTGTCTCGCTGGCCACGGCCAGGGTGGTGGTCTCCGGAGGGCGCGGCGTCGGCAGCGCCGGGGGCTTCGCGAGCCTGGAGGAGTTGGCGGAGTTGCTCGGCGGGGCGGTGGGCTGTTCCCGGGTGGCAACGAACAGCGGCTGGCGGCCACACAGCGATCAGGTCGGCCTGACGGGCACCAAGATCGCCGCTGACCTCTATATCGCGTGCGGTATCAGCGGTGCGACCCAGCACTGGGTGGGCTGCATGGGGGCGAAGACCATCCTCGCGATCAACACCGATCCCGAAGCGCCGCTGGTCACTCGTGCGGATTACGCGGTCCTCGGTGACGTGCACGAAGTTCTACCCGCCGTACTCGAACGGGTCCGAGCACGCAAGCAACCCCAGGGAGCCGCCTGATCGAGGATGCCGACCGAGTGGCTCGCGAGCGATCGGGGAGAGCCGCCTCCTGACCGACGCACCGTGTTCTCCGTTCCCCAGGCAGTCGCTGTTCGGCGTCGGAGTCACTGTAGAGACGGAAGTCCATGACCTTGCCGGTACTGGGGGCCGGCGCCGGTGGAAGCGGCTCAAGTCTTTCGGACCCGCTGAGACAGCCTGCCGAAGGCCGGGGAGGCACGAGCCGGCGGGCCGTGTTCACGCCTCCGAAGTCAATCGATTCGTGTCACCGACCGACGACGGGCCGGTCGGCGTGGTGCACCAGGTGCTGGCTCACCGAACCGAGCAGAACACTGGCGAAGCCACCGTGACCACGATTGCCCACGACGATCAGCTCGGCGCCGGACTCGCGGGCGACGTCGAGCAGCGCTCGTGTCGGATGTCCGCGGGAAACCGACCTGTCGATAGGCACAGGGCTTTCACCGGCGACTTCGCCTACGGTTTCCGCGAGCGACTTTTCGGTGTCCTCGCCGAGATTCTGCAACCCGGGCATGCTCCAGTCGTAGGATGTCGGCACATCCCAAGTCTGTACTGCTTTGATACGTCCACCGAACTTGACCGCATGGCGAATGGCGGCACGACTCACAAGTACCGCCGCGCGGCTGAGGGTGCGGAACGCCGTACGCCGGCACACCGAACTCGACCTGTGCGACCGCCGCTACCGCGACGGGTCGCCGGGCATCGAGTCACTTCGCGGGCTCGGACGATTCGCAGGCGGATCGCTCATCACACCCCGTGCCGGTAGGAAAACGCCGCGAGCAGCGACGAAGAGCGCGCAGGCGGTGAGCACGATCGCGGGTCCGGAGGGCAGGTCGAACGCGTAGGAGGTGCTCAACCCTCCGAGGGTGACGACCACGCCCACCACGACGGTGGCTGCCATCATGCTCGCGAGCGTGCGGGTGAACAGTCCCGCGGTCGCGGCGGGGATGGTCAGCAGCGCGATGAGCAGGACCACGCCGACCAGTTGGATGAGCACGACCACGGCCAGCGCGATGGCCGCCAACAGCACCAGTTCCAGCGGGAAAACCGGCAGGTTGCGGCTCCGGGCGAAATCCCGGTCGAAGGAGTGGGCCAGCAGCGGCCGGTAGTACAGCACGACGAAACCGACGAGCACCAACGCGACCGCGCCGAGTAGCGGGAGGTCGCCACGTGGGATCGACAGCAGCGAGCCGAACAGGAAACTGCGGGCGTTGGCGGTGTATCCCGGCGTGAGCTGGACGAAGACAACTCCCAGCGACATACCGACGGCCCACAGCATCCCGATCAGGGTGTCGTTGCGTTGCCGGACGAAACGCCGCAGCACACCCATGCTCACAGCGGCGAGCACTCCGAAGAGCATGGCCGTCACGGACGGATCGAGCCCGAGCAGGAAGCCCAGTCCGACCCCGCCGTAGGAGGCGTGCGCGATACCACCTCCCACCAGGACCTCCCGGTTGACCACCACGAGGGAACCGACCACCCCGAGCACCACACTGGCCAGTACCGCCGCGATGACCGCGTTCTGCATGAACTCCAGGCGCAACGCCTCGATCACACCGAACCTCCCATCGCACCGGCGTGTTCCGGAAGGCGGCCATCGGTGCTCGCCTGTGGCTCCCCGACTCCTCGCAACGGCTCGGCCTGTTCGCGGTTGTCGGACCAGGGCCTCAGGTCGTGGTCGACCGTCACGCCGCGGGTCGCCAGGGTGGCGATTCCCTCGATGTCGTGGGAGGCCACCACGACGGTCATGCTGCCGATCAGTGAGGACAGCAGCTGTTGGAGCCGCTCGGCCGACTCGGCGTCGATGCCCGCTTCGGGTTCGTCCAGCACGAGCAGGTCCGGCTCGGTAGCCAGCGCCCTGGCGAGCAGGACACGTCTGCGTTGTCCGGTCGACAGGGCCGCCACGGGGCGCGCGGCGAGCTCGGCGAGACCGACCCACCGCAGGAGCTCGGTTACCGCCGCGCGGTCGGCGGCACGCAGTCGCTGTGGTAACCAGGTCGAACGGATACGCCCCATCGCGGTGAGGTCGCGGACCGTCAGCGGGAACTCGAGGTCGAGCTGCGCGGCCTGCGGCATGTATCCGACGCGCCCCCGAGCCCGGCGCGGCGGCCTACCGTGAATCTCGACAGTCCCGGCGAACGGGCGCAGCAGACCGACGAGCAGTCCGAGCAGGGTGGACTTTCCTCCTCCGTTGGGACCGGTCACCGCGAGACACTCGCCCGTGGCCAGCGTCAGGTTCGCCTCGGACAGCACGGGGATGGAACCGTATCCCGCACGCACCCCGGCCAGTGTCACCGCGTTCGTCTTCGGACTCATCAGGAACCGTCCCGCAAGGCGTTCGCGAGTTCGGTCGCGACGTGATGCATGTTCTTCTCCCAGCCCCGTGCCAGCGGGTCCAGCGGCTGCACCGTGGCGCCCACCTGCTTGGCGATGGTGCGCGCGTCCTTCTTCGAGAACTGGGGCTGAACGAACACGGCTCGGATGTCATGATTGTTGGCACGTTCGATGATCTCGCGCAGCCGCGCGGCACTGGGCTCCTTACCACCGGATTCGATGGGGAGCATCGTCAGGTCGTAATCCCCGGCGAAGTAGTTCCACGCAGGGTGGAACGACATGAACGTCTTACCCGCGACGGGTTCGAGCTGCCGCGCGATGTCGGCGTCGACGGCGTCGACGCGTTCCTTGAACTGCCGCAGATTGGCCCGGTAGTCCTCCTCGTGAGCGGGGTCGACCCGGCTCAGCGCTGTCGCGATCGTCTCGACCTGGGTCTTGACCCGCTGTGGGGAGAGCCAGATGTGCGGATCCGGCTTGCCGCCCGCCAACTGGCCGCGGTCGACGTTCTTCCAGGTCCGCACCCATCGCATGTCGTCACCACCGGCCGACTTGATCCGGTCTGCCATGGAGCGTTCGAAGGGCACGTCCATGCCGAAGTAGACGTCCGCCTCGGACAGCGACCGCAGTTCGGACGGCTTGGGTTCGTACAGCGCGGGCGAGGCCGCTGGAGGCAGCAGCACGGTGGTGTCGACGTGCTCACCGCCGATGTGCTCCACGAAGTAGCGCTGCGGTGGAATGCTCACGAACGCTTGCAACGGCTCGGAACCGTCTCCGCTGGAGCTCTGCTCACTTCCCCCGGTACCGCAGGCAGCGGCCAGCGCCCCGGATAACGCCAGCACGAGCGCCAGCGACTTCCGTACGCCGCGGGACTTTCGCCGTTGTTCGAACAACTCTCGGTTCACCTCGAAGTCAGTCACGTTGGGTAATCGGTCACGCAGGCCTTTCAGCAGCCAGTGACCTGAAAATGAAAACCGTTATCAACAAGCTGTGTCAATCGCCCAACGGACCCCGGGAATGTGGAAAAGATCACTGGAGCGGCTACTTGTGCGAAACCACGGCAGTTGTTCGGTGCCGCCGCGGCATTCGTGGCACACGGGGCGTACACCACCAGGCGGCGGGCGCTCGACGAAGCTCCTCGCTCGATGCCCCAGCGCCGCGAGGCACCGACCACTCGGTCGGTGATCAACCATCCCCGCGAGTTCTGCTACGAGGCCGCGGGGAGGACTACGGTGACTTCCCCGGCAGCAGCCCGAATCCCGGGCAGGTTGCGACCGTAATGCACAGGATCGCCCGGTAGAGGCGAAGGAGAAGACTTGATGAAGGTAGCAAGCTGCGGAGCCGGTATCGCCGGTCTGACCCTGGCGAACCGCGTGGCGCGCACGCTGGTTCCTACCCGCCTCGAGGCTGCGACTTCGGCTACGCCGTGCGATGCTGCGCCTCGCGCGGCTTCCCGTCATCGACCGCTACGTGGCCACCACACTCACCGGCAAATCCACTTCCCTCCTCGAGAAGCCGCGCCGGACCGGCGACTCACAGCAGTTGACCTCCACTGATCCGAGCCGGGAAGGAGATTCGTGATCCCGGTCCGAGGCAGCCCTCAGCGACGCTCGCCACGGATCCGCGTCGTGATCGCACAGCGTCAGTACCGCCGATTCGCGACCAAGAAACGAGGCGATCCGAGGCTTTCCCAGGGGAACGGCGCATTTCGACAGCTCCGCCCGTGGGGACAGCACTGCGACGGCCGGGAAACCGGCTCGTCTCGTCGAACATCGTCCCACCTCGCCAACCTGCCGCTCCGCGAGGAACCGGGCCGAGCCACGAGCGGCATCGGAGGGATTGGTCATGTCCCAGTGGTCCACCCGAGACGAGCCACTGCTGCTGCACAACACGATGCGCATCGCCGAGGGCCACCTCGAAGAGTACAAGCGGGCGGTGACGCGGGCGGTGCGGTTCGTCGAGCAGCACGGTCCCCAACTGATGGTGCAGGTGTTCATCGACGAGGATCAGCTGCTCGCGCACAGTTTCCAGCTCTACCCGGACACGGCCGCGATGCTGCGGCACTGGGAACTGTCCGACCCGTACATCCGGGAGGTCATGCGACACTGCACCGTGGAACGACTCCAGATGTACGGCGAGCCCGACGGAACCATGACGGGGGTAGAAGCCCCGGCAAGCACCGATGACGGCTCCCGGGCCAACGTGCCCCGCCACATCGGCTACCTCCGCACGCCGGGAGAGTGAGCAATCACTTCCGGCTCATCGGGTCGGGAGAGCCCACCCGAACCCGACCAACGACACTGCGCCCTCCTCACTATGCGTATCCCCTGCGGCGAGCCCCTCGGCACCGAGATGGTTCGGGCATCCGGCTGAGCCCGAGCGAGGCGGACTCACTCGTTCTCGGCAGCCGACGAGGAAGCCTCCCCATCTCGGCGACTGGTCCGACGCGGCGTGCTCGGCACGTAGAGATTGAACCGCAGCCCCAGCATTCGGATGACGAAACAAACGGCCGCGGCGACCAGTGCGCTGGCCAGACCGTAAATTCCCATCCGCTCGGCGAGCACGGTCACCGCGGCCCCCACCATGGCGGGCACGACGTAGAAATCACTGCTCAACACCGTCGGCACGCGACGGATGAGTACGTCGCGCATCGTTCCGCCGCCGACGGCGGTGATCGCGCCGAGCAGAACCGCCTGCACCCCGTCCAGTCCGAATTCCAGGGCCTTGCTCGCACCGGTTACGCAGAAAACGCTGAGTCCGACCGCGTCGAAGATCGTGATCAGTACGGCGAACCGTTCCAACGGCAGACTCAGGAAGAACGCGAGCAACGCGCCGGCCGCGGCCACTCCGAGATAGCTGAGGGCGTTGAAGGTGGCCGGGGGCAGTGAGCCGATGAGAACGTCCCGAACGATACCGCCGCCCAACGCGGTGACTATTCCCAGCGTCAGCACCCCGACGAGGTCCAGCCGCACCGCGCGTACCGCGGTCAGCGCGCCGTTGAGCCCGAACGCGAATGTTCCGGTCAGGTCGAGGGCCAGCAGCAACGGTGTCTGGGTCATCGCCCCAGTGTGCCGGGCACCTCGGGGGTTCCCGGCATCGCGGGCTAGGCGATTCCCGGAACATGAGAAAGAATTCGCACTTTCCGGAATTCGACACGCGCGTCGCCTCGCCCGCGAAAAGCGCCGAAAATCGTTTCGAAACGACCGACACATCGTTTTTACCGGGCATTCACCGAATATCTCGGAGTGACGCACGACAAGGTGTGATGTGCGTGGTGAACCGGGCTCGACGCGGCCGAATCGGGCAATAATGGGAGTGAGCCCCAAGACGCGGCGAAAGTCCGAGCGGCGTGCTCGTGATCATCGGGAGGTGGAGTGTTCTCCGTCGGTGCGGTTACCCGACCACGGCCGTGGTGGAGCGGATTACTGTATCTACTGCGAATTGTCGCGCCTTCCTGGCTGCGCAGAATGCTGCGTCCCGCTCCGATACCGGTGGACTGGAGCCGGGTCGGTGTGGCCGCGCTGGGAATAGCCGCTCCGCAGGCGGTGGGGCTGGCGAGCGGGTGGATCGCCGAGACGATCCTGCTTTCGCTCGGAGCGCTGTGCATCAGCTTTTCCGACCTGACCAGCTCCTACCGGTACCGGCTGCGCCGGGTGGGACTGACCGTGGTGCTGGGAGGTATCGGCTTCGCGCTGGGTGTTCACGCACCCGGACCGTGGGCTGCCGCTGGTGTGGTGGTGACGGTCTCGGTGCTGTCGGTACTGGCGAGCCGGATGGGCGATCTCTGGGCGGCGGCGGGCACCCAGATGCTGACGTTCTGCATCGTGGCCACCGGCCACCCTGTCGAGACGATGAGCGCTACCGTACAGCTGTGGTGGTTCGTGGCGGGTGAGCTGATGGCGTTCGCACTGATCGCCGCGACCTGGCCGTTCCGTCGCACAGCCCCCGCCCGGCAAGCGGTGGCGCGGATCTTCGACACAACCGTTCGAATGCTCACCGCGGAGAACTCCCGGGCCCGTACCGACGCACGGCAGGCCCTGACCAGAGCACTGGACGAGGCACACGACATCCTGATCAGCGTCACTGCGGGAGCCACCGCGCGCAGCCGCGTGCACGACCGGCTCCACGTGGTGCTCTCGCAGGCCACACCGATGGTGGAGGCATCCGTGGCTCTCGCGCACGCGGGGAGCAGACCCCCGGAGCGCACCCTGACCACGATGCGCACACTGGCTCGGTGCGTGCGCTCCGGCGCGACTCCCCCACCCTCCCGATCGGCGGTGCACGAGACCTCCACCGCCGTGCGTGCGCTGGAACAATCCCTGGCGGGGTTGCTCGACTCGCTGCGCACCGCGAAGCTCGCCGACCCCACCGGCCTGGCGGACAACCGGGATCGCCGCGCTCGGTTCCGGGCCTGGCGAGAGAGCCTGGCCGTGGGGCGCAGCGGCTGGCTGTTGGCATCGCGGATGGCGCTGTGTCTGGCCGTGGCCGAGGTGGTGGGGCTGGCACTGCCGCTCGAACAGCCGTACTGGGTGGCTCTGACGGTGGCGCTGATCCTCAAGCCCAACTCGGGCTCGGTGTTCGCGCGCGCGGTGCTGCGCGGCATCGGCAGCGTGCTCGGCGTGGTCGCCGCGGCCGCACTGCTGGCACTCGTGCCGCACGGCTGGTGGCTGCTGCCGTTCATGGTGCTGCTGGCGGCGCTGGTGCCCGACTCGTTGAGCCGCCACTACGGCCTGTTCACCGGTGTGGTGACGTGTCTGGTGCTGCTGCAGATGGTCCAGGTGGAACCGATACCGGCACTGCCCGCGGTACGACTGGTCGACTCGCTGCTCGGCTGCGCCATTCTGTTGGTGGTAGGGGTCCTCTTCTCCCCCTTGCAGCGGCAGGCGCCGCTCGCTCGACGGTTCGCCGCGGCTGTGGAAACGGTTTCGGAATACGTATCGCTGTCGCTGGCCGGATTCGAGCTGGGGCGGTCGGCGGCACGCCGTCGTAGCTATCGGCAGCTGTCCGAACTGCGTGCCGCGCTGCGACAACGCCTGGTGGAACCCACTTCGGCGAGCACCGCGGAGAAGTGGTGGACCTCGATCATCGTGCTGGAACGACTCGTGGACGGTGCCACCGAGCGTGCCATTCACATCGAACGGGGTGACGAGGCGTTCAGCCTGCAACACACCCAACGGATCGTGTCGAGCATGCGATCGACGGCACGCCAGCTGCGGGAGCTCGCCAGCACCGGGGCGGCGGAGCCTCCGGCAACCCTTCCCGACCGACTCGCCGAACTCGGCGACGAGATCAACGAACGCCAGCGGGAGCTACCCACCCGACAACGGAGGTGTGTCGAGGCCGCGGACCGCTGATTTCCGCGCACCGGCGATCGAGAGGTCGGTCAGGGCGATGGGGCGTCCACGGTGGGGCGAACCTCACGCCGGCCCTCACCCCGGGTACACCCGAGATCACTCGGCGAAGCCCGGTACGGGTCACCACAGCGGAGCCCTCGGTCCAGCGTTCCGGATGGCGGCTCAGCGAGCGACCAGCAAGGATGGAAGCGGGAGTCTCCGGAGGTGATGGCGTGAACGGTGCGCTCACACTGGGTGTGGAGGAGGAGTTCCACCTCGTCGACACCACCACCGGGCAGTTGTCCGACGCCGGTCCCAGACTCGCGGGAGAACGCCTGACAGCCGTGGCGCCGGGCCGGGTGGATCCGGAAATGCTGTCCTCGCAGATCGAGTTGTCCACCCCCGTGTGCACCGAACTGGCCGAACTCCACTCGGAATTGCTCCGACTCCGTGGTGAGTTGGTTACCGCGGCGAACGAGTGGGAGAACAATCTGATCGCCAGTGGTACGTATCCGGGAAGCCAGCGGATAACGGTGACTCCGAAGGCACGCTACGAGGAAACGATGGCCAGGTTCGGCGTGGTGGCACGGCAACAGCTGGTCTGCGGTTGCCACATCCATGTCGGGGTCGACGACCCGGAGGACGCGGTGGCGGTGATGAATCGTGTTCGCCCTTGGCTCTCGGTGCTGCTGGCCCTTTCGGCGAACTCGCCGTTCTGGCGGGGCGAGGACACCGATTACGCCAGCTACCGGGCGCAGCTCTGGTGGCAGTGGCCGAGCGCGGGTATGCCGGGGCTGTTCGACTCCTACGCCGACTATGTGGCCTCGACTCAGCGTCTGGTCGACGTCGGGGTGCTGCGCGACCGCGAGATGCTCTACTGGGACGTGCGCCCTTCGGAACATCTTTCCACAGTGGAATTCCGGGTGTGCGACGTGGATCCGCGTCCGGAACAGACCGTGATGCTGGCCGGGCTCGCCCGAGCACTGACCGAGCGGTGTGTGGCAGAGCGGCGAGACCGAGTACCGCCGCGCCTGCCCAGGCCGGAACTGGAACACGCTGCTCGCTGGCGAGCTGCCCGTTCGGGGCTCTCCGGCGATCTCGTCGACCCGATCTCGGCGCGTGCCCGGCCCGCCGAACAACAGGTACGACGCATGCTGGACTACCTGGACGCGCCGCTACGTGCCCACGGTGACGATGAGCGGGTTCGCGGTTGGATCTCCCGCCTGCTGAACGGGAGTACGAGTGCCGCCGCGCAACGAAGTGCGTTCCGGAAACGGGGGGACCTGAACGACGTGCTCGCGGCGATGACCGTCCCCCGGGGCGAGGACTGAGCGAGCGCCGCGGAAGCGGTATCGGCACGCGACGCCCGGACGAGTTCCGGACTCGGCCTGGACACCGGAAGGGCCTCCCCGAAACCACGAATGACACTCCAGGTGTTGACGAGAATTCGTCGAGTAACCGATCATCCTGCCGGATCGATCAGGATCATCCGCAACAGGCCCACAAGGCACAGGAGGATCAATGAGTCCGGAGGGAACGGAACGGGACGCCGACGGCGGACTCGGCAGGCGGAACTTCTTGAAACTGGGCACGGCGGGAGCCGCGGGACTCGCGCTGGCGGGAGCCACCGCGAGCACGGCGGCGGCGTCCACCCGGAGCGCGGCCACGTCCCCCTCGGTCAACACCGCGGCTGTGACCACGATGCCCGATCCCGCTCCCGTGGACCTGAAACAGGGTGGCGGCAAGACCTACCACGCCAGCCCGGGGGACACGCCGGAGTTCCACGTCAACGACTTCGAGGGGCTCAAGAACGCGCTGCGGAACGCGGGTGACGGCGACATCATCCGCGTGGCCGACAACGCGGCGATCGACATGACCGGTGCGGAGAACACCCTCACGATCGGCGCCGGTGTCATTCTTTCGGGGGGCCGCGGCAACGACGGCAGTCTCGGCGGGCTCATCTACACCACCAGGAACCGGAATCCGGTGGCGGACAAGCCCCTGCCCATGTTCAAGACCTACGGGGATCGGGTCCGGTTCACCGGGCTGCGGCTCCAGGGGCCGCGGCTGGCGAACTACTGGGACCCGGAGGGCTACGACGGCAATCCTTCCGATGACACGGCCTACGACAACTACCTCATCGGCGGTATCCACTTCCTCGGGGACAACTGCCGCGTGGACAACTGTCAGCTGTACGGCTTCACCCACGCCGCCATCTCGGTCGGTGCCGGTAGCTACCCCGTTTCGTCCCGGATCGACCACAACAGCATCCACAACAACCCGATGGAGCACTTCGGCTACGGCGTGAACCTCTACAACGGCGAGTCCGTGATCGAGTGGAACTACTTCGACTACAATCGGCACTCCGTCGCCGGGTACGGCTACGACACCAACGGCTATACGGCTCGCTACAACCTGGTCGGCGAACACCCGATCAGTCACGCCTTCGACATGCACGGACGCACCCAGAACGACGGCAGCGACACCGAAGTGGCGGGTGGGACCATCAACATCCACCACAACACTTTCCGGTTCACCCACGACGTTTTCCCCGACAGCCGTGCGCAGGAAGCCATCGCGATCCGGGGGATCCCGGCGGACCGCTGCGACATCGACAACAACTGGTTCTACCACGACTCGAAACCGGTGGAGGTCAACAAGCAGGGCAACGCCTACCGCCAGGAGAACGAGCAGTGGATGCACATGTGGGCCTCCGGCAACCACTTCGGACGGAACGAACCCTCGGGTGACATCGGTCATCCCCGCTGATCGAAATTTTCCACCCGGGGTGTCGGGATACTCGCTCGGCTGCACCACCCGCCGGGCCTCGTCGCGGGTACCCCACCTCGGGTAGCGATCTGAACGACCTCCCGGTGCCGCGCATGGCGCGGCACCGGGGCTCCGAGCGGAATTCGGACGGGTCGAACCGGATTCCGGGGAGGGAAACCTCACGCGGCCCGGTTCAGCGATAAACGTTCAGTAGGATCTCGCGGGTGACCGACGAGCCTTCGCCACGCAATCCCGAACCACAGCCCACCGGCCCCACGGTGGTGGCCGAACCGTCATGGACGTATCCCGCGGTGGGAGTCGTGTTCACCGCACTCGGCGCTGGGCTGGGCTGGGGTGTGCGGCTGCTCGCCGACTGGCTGGTGAGTCTGCCCTGGGCACCGATGCGGGGACCGGCCGAACTGGTGAACTCGTTACCCGAACCGTGGGTGACTCTCGGCCTCGTCGTACTCGGAGCACTGGCCGGTACCACGCTCGCATTGCACGCCTATCACGACAGTCTCACTGTGACGGTGACTCCCGAGCGGGTGAGGCTGCACCGACGAGGCAACACGCGGGAATGGTCCGGCGAGACCGTGAACATCGCGTGCCGCGACGGCAAGCAGCTCGTGCTGCTGGACGGTGACACGGCGGAACTGACGCGGGAAGAGTTCGACCTCGATACGGACCGGTTGGCCGCCGCTTTCCGCTCCCACGGCTACCGCTGGGCCGACGAGGACCCTTGTGCGGAGGAGTTCCGCCGCTGGGTCCCCGACACCCCCGGCATGCCCACGGGGGCGGACGCACTGCTCAAGGCCCGCGCGAAAGCACTGCGTCACAGTGATTCCAGCGAGGACGTCCGGGAACTACGCGAGGAACTCGCCCGGCTCGGCGTGGTAGTGCGGGACTCGAACAAGAAGCAGTACTGGCGGCTGTCCCACGGCCGTTGACTCCCGCCCGGAGCAACCGGAGTCACCGAATTCCACCCCGTCGAACACGAGCGACTCCCCCGCCGGACCGCACTCGATATCGCCGGGAAGCGCTCTCGGTATCGCCGGGAAGCGCTGTCAGCCCGTTCGCGGCCGACCGGTTTCCTCGTTCGTCGTTGTGTCGAGACGCCGCAGCTGCTGGTCGTAGTCACGCAGCAGCGCGCGGAGTTCCTCCCGCGCCGATTCGGGCACTTCCGTCGGGCTCGCTTCCGCGACACAGCGCGCGGCCGTCATCAGCGTGGCCAGTTCGTGTGCGTGCAGTACCAGCCGCAGCACCGTCGGGCGGATCCGTTCCAGACGCATGAACTCAACCCCGGGAGCCGAGGTACTCGCCTATACGGGCCAGCTCCGTGGCGAAGTTGTCGTAGTCCTCCCGGATACCGTTCAGGTAGGCGCTCCAGCCCAGGCTGTTCTTGGCGTAGTGCACCGCCTCCTGGATCTCCTCGTCACTGGCGCCGAAGAGTTTCGCCGCCTCGGTGTGGAACAGGGTGCAGTAATAGCACTTGGTCTCGGCGTGCAGCGCGACCCCCATCAGTTCCTTGTACTTGTTGGGAATCAACGTCTGCCCGAGTTCCAGGCGCTTGAAGATCTCCCACTCCGGGGCGAGCAGCTCGTCGGGAATCCGGGAGAAGAACGTGGGTACCAGACCGAGGGTGTCCCTGATGTCGGCCTCCACCTCGGCCCGGGTCTGAGTTGTGGTGGTGGTCATGATTGCCGCACCTGCGCTTTCGTCACGTGACCGGCCGGCGAACGCCCCCGCGCCACGAGGCCCGTACCCCGCGCATGCCCGCAGCACGTAACGGTGGTGAAAGCACCGGAGTTCGCGGGAGGAGCTCCGCTCGCGACCGCTTCGTCCCCTTCAGCGTGCGACCCCCGCCTCGGAGGTACTAGAGTCTTCGGTCTTTCGGTCCCGGACACGACGATGCCGAAGAGCACTGCCGGTTCGGGCAGCATTGCCGGTTTGATCGAGTCCTGCCTCGGGTAAGCGGAAACGGAGAGGAACCGACCAGTTGGGGAAACGCGATGGGACGCAATCGAGTAGTGATCGTCGGGGGCGGTTTCGCCGGGTACCACGCGGCCAAACAGCTCACCGAGAACACTCGACCGGATGAAACCGAGATCATCCTCGTCAACCCCACCGACTACTTTCTGTACCTGCCGCTGCTGCCCGAGGTCGCCGCCGGGATTCTCGACCCGCGCGCGATCACGGTCTCACTGCCGGGCACACTGCCCGCTGTTCGACTGGTGCTGGGCGAGGTGGACCGGATCGATCCGGAAGCCCGCTACCTCACCTACACCGATGCCGAGGACAACACGGGGTCGCTGAGCTTCGACAGGCTGATCCTGGCCGCGGGCAGCGTCAACAAGCTCCTGCCGATCCCCGGCCTGGCCACACACGGACACGGATTCCGGGGAGTGCCGGAAGCACTGTACTTCCGGGATCACGTCACCAGGCAGATCGAGCTCGCGGCCGCCACCGCCGACCAGGCCGAACGGGACGCCCGCTGCACGTTCGTGGTGGTCGGGGCGGGCTACACCGGAACCGAGATCGCGGCACAGGGCCCCGTGTTCACCCGTATCCTCGCAGAACGTCACCCGGAGCTGCGTGACCAGGAGATCCGCTGGAAGTTGCTTGACGTGGCGCCTCGGGTGCTTCCCGGCCTCGACCGGCGGCTCTCCAGTACCGCCACCGAAGTGCTCCGGGAACGGGGTGTGGAGCTGCTGACCGAAACCTCGATCAGCGAAGCCACCGAGAGCGGTGTAACCCTCGACAGCGGCCAACAGGTGGCGACGCGGTCGCTGATCTGGTGCGTCGGTGTGCGTCCCGACCCGTTGGTGCAGTCGTTGGGTCTGGAAACCACGGAAGGCAGGATCACGGTCGACGCGACGCTGACGGTGCCCGGCCATCCGCACGTCTTCGCCTGCGGCGACGCCGCGGCTGTTCCCGACCGTGCCAACCCCGGGCAGCTCACGGCCATGACCGCCCAGCACGCCACGCGGCAGGGCAAATTGGCCGGCAGCAACGTGCTCGCTTCGCTGCGGGGCGAGCGGCTCAGCGAGTACCGTCACCGCGACCTCGGGTTCGTCGTGGACCTCGGGGCGCGCGAGGCAGCCGCCAATCCGCTGCACATCCCGCTGTCCGGCTTTACCGCCAAAGCGGTCACCAGGGGTTATCACCTCATGGCGATGCCGAAGAACCGGCTGCGGGTGGCCATCGACTGGCTGCTGGAGGCCACCACCAAACGACAGCGCGTGCAGCTGGGACTGGTCCGTTCCGGCACAGTGCCACTGGACACCTCCTCACCCGAGCTGCCGAACCTGCGTGGCGAGCAGGAGGCACAGAGCTCGGCCCGGACTTAGCGGAACTCCGCCGCCGAGGTGCGCCGAGAAGCTCACTCGGTGGAGATTTCCACCCGATCCCGCTCCGGACGGCCCGATCTCGGGGAGGAACCGGCGAACCGCCAGCTGGCAACGAAGTAGCCGACTCCGTAGGGCGCGCTGTAGTCCAGCAGCTCACCGACCGGTGAACGTTCGGAAGCGGCCCCGGCTAGCACCTGCCAGGCCGGACGTCCGGCCACCATCAACCGCTCGGCGGTCTCCGGCCGCAACGCGGCGAGCGCGGTGGTGTCCCCGCCGCGCAGCGCCTCGGCTATGTGATCGTCGTAGGCGATGGCGTCCGGTTCCAGAAACCCCGGCGAGCGCTCCGTGCGACACGCCGAACCGTCCCCCAGCACCAGCAGTGCCACCCGCGCGGCGCGATCGGCGATTCGTTCCCCCAGCCGGAAGCACTCGGCCGGGGTGGCGTTCCAGGCCACCGAGTTGAATTCGCAGGCCGCCCGATCGAGGTGTGGCTCGAGCAGCCAGCGGCCGATCGTCAGTGATAACGGCAGCCGGGTGCTTCCCTCGCCGAAGGTCGTGTCCGGCCCGTACGGGGTCAGCGTCCCCGTGACGTCCGAGTCGTGGCACGCGGTGTGATCGTCCCCACCGAGCACCACGACCAGATCGGGGTCGGCGTCGAACAGCCTGGTGAGAGCCAGCGCGCAGTTGGCTCGGGTGCCGTCGAGATCCGCCGTCCGTCGCCCGGCCACCCCGGGCACCAGCACCGGCGGTTGGGGGAATACTCCGGCCGCTACCAGCATGTTCGCCTCGTCTCAATCGTGCCTGTCAGTCGTGCCCGTTGGAGAGCGCTGTGCTGCTCATCGCGTCGAGTTCCGCCGCAGGCTACGCAGCGGTGGACGCTCCGCCGTCGGAATCGGCTGTTCGAGCGGCACCCACTCGGAGTCGGACTGGACGAACTGGGTGTAGGAGATCTCCTCGTGCGAATCGTCGAGCACTTCGTCCGGAGCAATGCCCCCCTCGGTGCGGGACAGGGCCGCGGCCAGTATCTGCCGCGACATCACCCCGAGCTGCAGCAGTCCTCGGTTGCGGTGCTTGCGCACCCCGAGATTGACCTGGGCCAGTCCGTCGAGGCCGTGGCGATCGTAGGCGTCGATGAGCAGTCCGGTCTCCACCCCGTATCCCGGGGCGAATGGTACGGACTCCAGGAACTCGCGATCGGCCGCGTACTCGCCGCCCAAGGGCTGGATCACGCCCGACAGGTCGGGACGGACGGCGGAAAGCACCGGCCGGGCCAGCAGTTCGGTGACGCGCCCGCCTCCCTCGGCCTGGCGTACACCTTCCCGCGGCAACCGCAGCGGTCGCCGGTAGAAACCCTTGACCAGCACCGGCTCCTCCCGGGTGAGCAGCGGACCGAGCAACGCCGGGACGAAGCGGGCGTCGAAATCGACCAGGTCCGAGTCGAGGAACACCAGGAGATCACCGGAAACGGCAGCCAGCGAGCGCCACAGCACTTCTCCCTTGCCCGGTCGGGGCTCGAACTCGGGCAGCACGTCCTCGCGGGCCACCACTTGGGCGCCCGCGCCCAGGGCGTACTCGCGGGTGTGATCGGTGGAACCGGAGTCGAGCACCACGATCTCGTCGACCAGGGCTTTCCCCGCGCCGTCCGGTTCCGCCAGTGGCAGGAGCTCGGCGATGATGGGGGCGATCGTGTCCTGCTCGTTCAGCGCGGGCAGTACGACACTGACGCGACGAGCGCCTTTCAGCGGTTTCAGTTTTTCGACCGACCAGGAGGGGTCCTGCCAGCTGCGGGCGGCGAACCACCGCTCGGCCTCGGGTGTCATGTTTCCGCTCACTGCTCCCAGCTGCTCGGATCCTTCCGCCCGAACACCTCGTCCGCGCGGGGAACGGCCTCGCGGTCAGGCCAGGCCACGCACGGTCGAGGCGGGTTCCCGATCCCCGGCGATGCCCGCGACCATCTCCAGCACCTGGCGCGTCTGCCGCACCTCGTGCGCCCGGAACACGGCGGCTCCGTCCCGGGCGGCCAGTGCGGTGGCGGCCAGGGTGCCCGTCACACGTTCGGACAACTCGGTGCCGAGCGTCTCACCGACGAAATCCTTGTTCGAAAGCGCCATCAGCACCGGCCATCCGGTTGCGACCAGTTGGTCGGTGTGGCGCAACAGAGCCAGGCTGTGCCAGGTGTTCTTGCCGAAGTCATGGGTCGGATCGATGAGGATGCCGTCCTCGGGAACGCCGAGCTCGGCGGCGCGTTCGGCCTGTCGCGTGGTCTCGTCCACCACGGAGCGAACCACGTCCTCGTAGCACACGCGGTGCGGCCGGGTGCGCGGCGCGGCGCCGCCGGTGTGCGAGCACACATAACCCGCCTGGAACTCGGCCGCGACCTCGACCAGCTTGGGGTCGGCCCCCGCCCAGGTGTCGTTGAGCAGATCGGCTCCCTGCACGCACACAGCACGCCCCACCTCGTGGCGCCAGGTGTCCACGCTGATCACCAGATCGGGGAAGTTCCGCCGCACCTCCGTCACGAACGGGGCGGTACGCTCGATCTCCTCGTCCACCCCCACTAGGGTCCCGGGGCCGGCTTTCACGCCGCCGATGTCGACTATGTCGGCACCATCGGCCACGGCTTCGTCGACGGCGGACAACGCGGCGTCGAACTCGAAGGTCCTGCCCCGGTCGTAGAAGGAGTCCGGTGTGCGATTCACGATCGCCATCACCAGTGGCCGCTGAGTGCCGAGGTCACGTCCCCGGAAGCGCACGGTCGTCCGCATATCCACCAATCCGCTTCGTCGGGGCCGTCACCCCGCCCAATGTGCCACACCGAACGGGCCGACCACGGCCTCGTTTGTCGTGCGCCACTCAAAACAGCGGTCCTCGATTACTTCTACACCGAGGCGCTGGCGTGATCAACACACCTCGTCCAGTCTGCGGACCGCCTGTGGGGTGTAGTACCGCAGCAGCAGTGCGTCCTCGGCGCGTACGACCGAGCACAGCCGAAGTCGCCTGTGGGTGTCCTCCACCAGGTCGCTGACGATGCGCCCCGCGCCGGACCCCGCCAGCATGGGCGAGACGCTCAGGCACACCTCGTCGACGAGACCGTTGCCCACCATTCTGCCGAAAAGCCCGGGGCCGCCCTCGCAGACCACGTGACACCACCCGCGCCTGCCGAACTCGGCGACGGTCCACGACAGGTCCACTTCCCACTCGCCTGCCACGAGCACCTCGGCGCCCGCGGCGCGGTAAGCCTGGAGGCGTTCCCTGCCCGCCGTGGCGCAGGTGACCACCACGGTTGGCACCTCGGTGTCGGTGAGCACCCCGGCGTCCGGTGGCAGAGCTCCGCGAGTGACCACGGCGAGCGGGGGCACGTCGGAACGTCCCAACGCACGTCGGCGTCGCACACGTTCGGCAGTTCGGGACACTCCGCTGTAGCCCTCCGCCACGGCGGTGCCCGCACCGACGAGCACCACGTCGGCGAGGTCCCGCACCAGTTCGAAGACGACCCCGTCGGCGGGATGTCCCAGCCCGCCGCTGCGCCCCTCGACACTGGAGGCGCCGTCGACGCTGGACACGAAATTGACTCTCGTCCAAGGATGAGTCAACGACTCGGGATAGGCATAGCTCGAAGCGAGTTCCTCGACTTCGAGGTCGCGACTGCGTTCCACGTCCCGCACGAACACCGCGGCCCCTTTCCTCGGCACCTCCGTGCCGTTTACCACCGACACGATCCTACTCGGAGACCGAACGAAAAGTTCGCTCGCTCGTGCGGTATTCGAGAAAAGGGCATCACCGATGCTCGGTGGTCGTTACGGGGAAAGGCTCGTCCGGTCACACAGCGGAATTCACACAACACGATTCCCGGTCCGATCGCCTTCCGGGCCGCCCGGTGAAACGGCGCCCGGAATCGCGGCGAACACGTGAGAGCGGCGCCCCCGGAGAGTTCTCCGGTGGGCGCCGCTCCAGCGATCACGCGCTCACCACATCAGTCGACCGAGACCTCGATCTGCTGCGTGTAGTGGGGGTAACCACTGTAGGGAGTGATGTCGACATCGATGTGCTTCTTGTTGGTGTTCTTGACCACGTGGTAGCCCTTGGTGTGGCTGCTCTTGATCTTCACCCAGCCCACCTTGGCGAAGTTCACCTTGAACGAAGCGGAACGCTTGGCGCACTTGCCACGTTCCTTCTTCTCGATGTACTGGCCCGGGCCGGACTCCGGGTACCTTTCGTTGACTCCGTACCAGCCCTCGAAAACGCTGATGTTGGAGCCCTGCTCCCCGTCGTCGTAGAGGCACTTGACGTTGTTGATCTCGACATGCTTGGCGCTGTAGCTCTCGTTGTGGATGCTCATCAGCGCCGTGACTCCCCGCTCCGGGGAGGGCGGCCGCTCCGCGTTCTGCTCCGCGGTCTGCCCTGTGTTCTGCTCCGTGGTCTGCTCCGCGGCCTGCACAGCGGCCGGAGCGGTCAACGTCAGCGCGGCCAGACTCAACGCACTCAGAGTCTTGGTGGTGATGGACACGAAAACCTCCTGTTGTCCGACTCTTCCCGAGCCACCAACAGGCAAACAGAATCCTTCTTTTCCCGCAGCGCGACTCCATATTATACACACTTTTCGGGGACAGCGAACCAAAACAATTCGCTCCTCACCACGCAAAACGACACCAATTCACGTACGCGATCACCAAAAAACCCCCACAACGAGAAAGACACTCGAACACGAACAATCTATACCGAACCGAAACACGGCAAATCGACAAAATATTTTCGCGATCCCGAACAGGGCTGACCACGGCCCGCACGGCGAAACGCCGAAACCCGCGACGAGCACCGAACGGGGCAAGACCCGCTCCGTCCGCTCTCACGAGACCCCGAAGGACTCGGACCGGGCTACGCACCGCGCGGCCCAGCGACGCACCCCAACGGTGCGCCCCACGGTGCGCCCGTCGGGACAGTCCCGGAACGGTTCGTCGAACGACGAAGAGGTCGGGGACAATCGCACGCATGGAGGACGTGGAGATCGGCGAGGGCACCATTCGGCTCGGGCAGCTGCTGAAGCTGGCGGGGCTGGTCGAACACGGCGGCGAGGCGAAAAGCCTGATCCAGGACGGGGAGGTCCTGGTAAACGACGAGCCGGAGACGCGACGTGGCAGGCAGTTGTCACCAGGTGACCGGGTCAGTGTCGGAGCGGAGACGGTACGGGTCACCTCGGCCTGAATCGCAACGTTGTAACGAAGGCGACATCCCGGAACAACCGGGGGCCGCTGCCGTGTTCTCGACGCGGAAACCATTGTCCAAGCGCACCGAGAGGTCGGGTTTATGCAGTTCGGAGTCTTCACCGTCGGCGACGTCACGCCGGACCCGACCACCAACCGAACTCCCACCGAGCACGAGCGGATCAAGGCGATGGTGGCCATCGCCCGCAAGGCCGAGGAGGTCGGGTTGGACGTGTTCGCCACCGGTGAGCACCACAACCCGCCGTTCGTGCCCTCCTCCCCCACAACCATGCTGGGGTATGTCGCGGCGCGGACCGAACGGCTGATCCTTTCGACCTCGACGACGCTGATCACCACGGACGATCCGGTCAAGATCGCCGAGGACTTCGCCATGCTGCAACACTTGGCCGACGGTCGGGTGGACCTCATGCTGGGGCGGGGTAATCAGCCCCAGGTGTATCCGTGGTTCGGGCAGGACATCCGGCAGGGACTCGCGCTGGCGATCGAGAACTACCACCTGCTGCACCGGTTGTGGCACGAGGAAGTGGTTGACTGGCAGGGCGAGTTCCGTACTGCGCTGCAGGGGTTCACCGCCACGCCTCGACCGCTGGACGATCTGCCGCCGTTCGTCTGGCACGGCTCCATCCGCAGCCCCGAGATCGCCGAGCAGGCCGCTTACTACGGCAACGGCTTCTTCCACAACCACATCTTCTGGCCACCGGAGCACACCAAGCGGATGGTCGAGGTCTACCGGCAACGATTCGAGCACTACGGGCACGGATCGGCCGACCAGGCGATCGTCGGTCTCGGCGGTCAGGTGTTCATGCGCCGCAACTCCCAGGACGCGGTGGCCGAGTTCCGCCCCTACTTCGACGACGCGCCGGTCTACGGCGGCGGACCCTCGCTGGAGGAGTTCAGCTCACAAACCCCGCTGACCGTGGGCAGTCCGCAACAGGTCATCGACCGAACCCTGTCCTTCCGGGAGTACGTCGGCGACTACCAGCGCCAACTGTTCCTCATCGACCACGCTGGACTGCCGCTCAAGACCGTGCTGGAACAGCTGGACATGCTCGGGGAGGAAGTGGTCCCGGTCCTTCGTAAGGAGTTCGACGCGCTCAAGCCCTCGCACGTGCCCGAGGCACCCACGCACGAATCCAGGCTGCGGGCACGCGGCGACGAGACGGCGCACTGAGCGCCCCGTACGACCGACATCACACCGGACAGGTCACGCGTGGCCGGGCAAGCCGCTCGGAACGGCCGCCCGCCACGCGGACCACTCACGAGAACTCGGGAAGCCCCATCGGTTCAGGCCGTCCCGGTCAGTTTCGAACTCTCGATGTGTCCCAGCTGGGTGAGAATGCCCAGCTGGTCGTAGTAGACCTCGCCACCGATGACCCTGCCCTGCTGGTCGTAGCGCAGCGTCTCGCAGAAGGGGATGTCCATCTGCCGTCGCGTCGCGGGCAGTGACCCCATCGGGCCGTCGTTCTCCCCACGCCCGTGGAAGTAGGCCACGGAGACGTTCTCTCCCTCGACAAACGACTCGCCGAGCACGTGAGCGTCGGAGAAGGCGGTGGTCCACTCCCTCATCCAGTCCTTGAACTCGTCGAGCGAGTGCATGGTGATTCCCCGGGCGTGGTCGATATAGGCGTACTGCTCACCGACGTAGGCGTCCATGTCGTCGAATTGCCGCTCGTTGAACAATTGGTGCAGCTTCAGGTGCGTCTCGGCGTGTCTCATGACTCCTCCAGGAGCACGGATCCCGGCGCCGGAATTCCGTTCGCACTCGCCGCCCTGGTACACGGCGTCGACGGCGCCGGGCTCATCTTCGACAGCAGCCCCGGTGCCCCCACTTCCGACCTTGCTCCCCTCGGTCGCTTCCCCACCAGAGTCCAAAGACTCCCACCGCTCCCCGCCTCGTTGCAGGTGCCGCCTCGTTTCACGCGCCGTTGGCGCGGTGAGCTGCCCCGCAAACAGCTCGGTTCGGGTGCCGTGGGTTGACTCGACGGTAAGTTGGTGACATGGTTACCTACATGACTAATGAACCAACTAACTGGTTCGCACGACGGTGGTGGACGTGATGGACGATGGCCGCCCGCTGTTTCTCCAGATAGCCGAGCAGATCGAGGGCTCGATCATCGACGGCTCACTGCCCGAGGAGACACGGGTTCCCTCCACCAACGAGCTCGCCGCGTTCCACCGGATCAATCCCGCGACCGCGGCGAACGGGATCAACCAGTTGGTCAGTGACGGGGTGCTCTACAAGCGAAGGGGGATCGGAATGTTCGTGGCAGGCGGGGCACGCGAGCAGTTACTGGAACGCCGCAGGCAGGACTTCGGTCGGAAGTTCATCGCGCCGCTGCTCGGCGAGGCACAGAAGCTGGGGATGGACGCCGAGGATCTAAAGAAGATGATCGACGCCTGGAGGGAAGAGGCATGATGGTAGCCGGCATGAGCGGGACGAGCAAACGCTACGGCGACTTCGTCGCACTCGACGACGTGTCACTGGGATTCACCGAGAACCGGATTCACGGACTGCTCGGCCGCAACGGCGCGGGAAAAACGACGATCATGCAGATTCTCACCGGGCAGAATTTCGAGACCTCCGGAAAAGTGGAGGTTTTCGGTGAGCACCCCTACGAGAACGAGAGGGTGCTGCGCGACGTCTGCTTCATCAAGGAATCGCAGAAGTATCCCGAGATGTTCGCGGTCCATCACGCGCTGACCGCGGCGAGCCTGGTCTACGACAACTGGGACGCGGAACTCGCCGAGGAGCTGGTGGAGGAGTTCGCGCTGCCGCTGAAACGACGTATCAGGAAACTCTCCCGCGGCCAGATGTCGACGGTGGGCATCATCATCGGACTGGCCTCGCGTGCACCGCTGACCTTCTTTGACGAGCCGTACCTGGGCCTGGACGCGGTGGCGCGGCACCGGTTCTACGACCGGCTGCTCGCCGACTACGCCGAGCATCCGCGCACCATCGTGCTGTCCACCCACCTCATCGACGAGATCAGTGACCTGTTGGAACACGTCACCCTCGTGGAGAAGGGTCGGGTACTGCTCGACGAGGACACGGACAAACTTCGTGCCGGCACGGTCACGGTAACCGGACCGGCGCGGGCCGTGGCGGAGTTCGCGGCGAACCACACCGAGCTGTACCGGGAAGAACTCGGTGGTTTCCTCCGGGTCACCCTCAGCGGCGCGCTTCCCGAACACCCCCCGGAGGATCTGCACGTGGAGCCGGTCTCCCTGCAACAACTCGTCGTACAGACCACCCGCCAGGCGACCGGTGAACAGTTCGTCGGCGCCGCGAACAACAAGGAAACCCGCTCATGAGGCGCCTACTCAACGTCAGCCGGATCCAACTGGTCAACGTTCCCGTCATGCTCGGCCTGCCACTGCTGGTACTCGGGTTGGCGTTTCTCACCAATCTGGCGATCTTCGCGATGATCAGCGACTCGGCCCAGGCGAGTGAACCGGTCAGCGGGGCGTTAATGTCGATCTATTTCGTCCTGCTGTCGGTGCATCTGCAGACCATGACCCAGGTCTTTCCGTTCGCCGCCGGGCTCAGCGTCACCCGACGTACGTTCTTCGGTGCCACGACACTGGTGGTGCTGGGGCAGTCACTGCTCTACGGAGTTCTGCTGACCCTGCTGAAGCTGATCGAGGCCGGTACCGACGGCTGGGGACTGGGGATGCGGTTCTTTGGAATCCCCTTCCTGGTGCGGGACAATCCGCTGCTGCAGTTGCTGATCTACACCGCGCCGTTCCTACTGCTGTCGTTCATCGGCGTCTGGGTCGGCCTCGTGTTCAAGCGGTGGGGGCAGCTGGGGGTCTACACGGTAGTGATCAGCACCGGCCTGCTGGGCGTACTGTTCGCCTTTCTGGCCACTTGGCGGGGATGGTGGGGCTCGGTCGGGGCCTTCTTCGTCGAACAGTCACCCCTGGCGCTGCTGTTCGCCTACCCGCTGGGGCTGGCAGTGGTGTTCGCCGCTGCCGGATACCTGACGATCCGCCGCGCGATCCCGTAGCGACCGCTTCGGTGGAAGCGAACGGCGAAACCACCGAAGACACCCGGTCCGAACGAGCACGGCAGGACCGGGTGCCACTCGTTCGGAATGCACGGCCGAACGGCTCGTGGCAGCTTGGTCGAAACCATGCATCCACCGGGGACGGTGACCAGTTGAGCGCACCGAACGGAGTCAGCGCACGTTACGAGGGTGCGGTACTGATCGACGGCACCGGTGAGGATCCGGTCCCCGAGTCCGTGCTGATCGTCGACAGCGGGGGAAGGATCACCTACGCGGGAGCGGCGGGCGGGGCCCCGCCCCGGGAAGAGACACCGGTGGTCGACCTGTCGGGGCACACGTTGCTGCCGGGCTTTTTCGACTGCCACGTGCACTTCGGCCTGGGTGGAAACATGATGTCGTCCCTGCGGGACCTGGCGGCAGCACCGAGCCTGCGAAGCTTCGAGACCGCCCACCGGATGCGGGAAACACTGCACGCGGGAATCACGACCGCACGCGACCTCGGCGGTATCGACGCTGGGTATCGACAGGCCCAGCAACGAGGGCTGCTCGAAGGCCCCCGGCTGCGGGTGGCGGGCCGCATGTTGGGTCCGACCGGTGGGCATTCCGATTTCACCCTGCCCGACGGCTCGTGCCCGGATCCGGGGCTCGGAAGCATTGTGGACACGCCGGAGCAGGCCCGCCGGGAATCACGGGCGCTGCTCCGCGACGGGGCGGACTGGCTCAAGGTCTGCGCGACCGGAGGGATGTCGACACCGTCGGACGAGCCGGAGGACGTGGGCTTGGACGAGGAAACCATCGGGATCGTGGTCGGCGAGGCAGCGGAGCGCCACCGGGACGGCGTGGCCGCGCACTCGCAGGGAACCGTCGGAATCCACAACGCGCTGCGTGCGGGCGTGACCAGCCTCGAACACGGTTACGGACTCGACCGGTACGGCAGCGAACTGATGCTGCGCAACGGGACCGTACTGGTCCCCACCCTCTCGGCGGCACTGCGGATGCCGGAACGCGGCACCGTGCCGGACTACCTGTGGCAGCAGAAGCACCGCTGGGCGGATCGCTGCCGGTCCAACATCGCCGAAGCCGTGGCGGCGGGTGTCCCGGTGGTGCTGGGAACCGATTCCGGGATCGGCCCCCACGCGAACAACCTGGACGAGTTGCGGCATCTCGTCGATGTCGGGCTGAGCCCGCTGCGGGCGATCACGGCCGGAACCGGAGACTCGGCACGACTACTGGGGTTGGAAGACCAGGTGGGAACGCTGTGCCCCGGCATGCTCGCGGACTTCGTGGTGACCGACGTCGACCCGCTGCGCGACATCGCGGGGCTGGCCGATCCTGCCGCCGTGGTACTCGTCGCCCAGGCGGGCGAGATCCGCAAGAACACGCTCAACAACAACGTGGCTTTCCCCTGGTAGCGGCCGGTGGGGCGGCAGCTGCCAGGCCCCGCGCGAGCGGCGTTCCGGTGTCCCCATTACCTGTTGGGTGGCCCCGCGAGGGGCTACCCGGCCTTCGGACTCGGCGGTGGCCGGCGCGTGCCGGGACCGTCCACGACCGCGCGGCCCATCCGGGCCACCGCCCCCGAAGACCCGGTGTTCACACACTCCCCGAGACGGCAGGCTCCCGCGTGCTCTCCCTGTCGGGTTTCCGGCCGAGCTCGGCGGTCGGTACCCGGTGGGTTTCCTTCCCTGAGGCCACCGCGAGCGCGTTGACCACGCAGAGCACGCCGACGAACACCGAGACACCGAGCCAGCTCCGTTCACCGGAACCGGCCAACCACACCGCCAGGCTCGGCATGAAACCCGCGATGGCGAAGCCGACCTGGGTGCCGATCGCCATTCCGGACAACCGCACCCTGGTGGTGAACATCTCCCCGTAGAAGGCGGGCCACACCCCGTTCGCGGCACTGTAGACGACACCGAACATCACTATGCCGAACACCAGGATGAGCGCCCTGTTGTCCACGGATATGGACCACAGATAGGCGAACATGAGCACGCCGCTGCCCAACGATCCGGCGATGAACACGGGTTTGCGTCCGATACGGTCGGCCAGCTTCGCACACAGTGGAATGGCGAACAGCGCGGTGATGTTGGCCAGCACGCCCACCCAGAGCATGAAAGTGCGGTCCACGCCGATACTGACCGCGTAATCGAGAGCGAACACCGTGAAAATCGTGCTTACCGAAGCGATAACGGCGGCGACGACGATACGCAGCACGGCACCCCAGTGGTCCCGGAACAGCACCGCTGTCGGCAGTTGCGCGACCTCGCTGCCGGAAACCTCCTTCTTGAACTCGGGGGTCTCGTCGAGGGTCCGGCGAATGACGAAGCCGATGAGCACGACCACTGCGCTGATCCAGAACGGGATTCGCCACCCCCATGCGAACAGCTGCTCCTCCGGAAGTGCCGCGATCGGCAGGAACACGGCCGTTGCCAGGATCTGACCACCCTGGGTGCCGCTGAGCGTGAAGCTCGTGTAGTAGGCGCGGTTGTTCTCGGGTGAGTGCTCGAGGGTCATCGAGTTGGCACCGGCCTGTTCACCGGCTGCCGAAACTCCCTGCAGCAACCGCAGCACGACGAGCGCGATCGGGGCGGCCACTCCGATGTCGTGGTAGGTGGGAAGGCATCCCACCAGGAACGTGGACACCCCCATCAACAGCAGGGTCAGTACGAGCACCCGCTTTCGCCCGAGCCGATCCCCCAAGTGCCCGAGGAACAGCGCGCCCAGCGGGCGCGCCACGTACCCCACTCCGAAGGTCGCGAGGGAGAGCAGGGTGCCGGTCACCGGGTCGGCCTCCGGGAAGAAGATCCGCTGGAACACCAGGGCGGCCGCCGTACCGTAGATGAAGAAGTCGTAATACTCGAGTGCGCTGCCGATCCATCCCGCCAGTGCCGCTCTGCGCGGTCTTCCTGCCTCCGGGCTCATCCCTCGCTCCGTCGAGGCATCCGCGTAATCGCTCACGGTGGCTCCTTCGTCGCCGTGTCGCAGTGTGGTCGGCCAGGGGCGCGGTCCCGACCCTTTCCGGTTCCGTGTGCCGAGCCCCGATTCCGTGTGCCGAGCTCCGGTTCGCACAGGTGAGGGCGAACTCCGCTCGTGCGCCGAACCACCGGTCCCGTGGTGACGGGAATCCGCTCGGATCGGCTACAGGTGATGGGCTACGTATTAACTAGTTAGTTAAATACAGCAGCGTGGGGTGGCTCACGCCCTGTGTCAAGCCCTCGTCGCCGCGACCCGCTCGCTTCAGCGAGCGGTCAGATAGTCCAGCACCATGTCGCCGAGCATGGTGCGGTAGTGCTCGCGGTGCTTCGGATCCAGCATGTCGCGATCGAAAATCGCCTTGAACGTGTGCCGGTTGGCGGTGCGGAACACACAGAAGGCACTGATCATCATGTGCACGTCGAGGGCATCCACATCATCGCGGAACTCGCCTGCCGCGCGCCCACTGCGCAGGATCTCGCTCAGCACCTCCAGCGCGGGATCGGCCAGCCCCGGAAGACTTTCCGACTTGGCGATGTGCTTGGCACCGTGGATGTTCTCGATCGTGACGAGTCGGATGAAGTGGGGATGCGACTCGTGGTGGTCGAAGGTCAGCTCCGCCAACCGCCGGATGGCCTCCCGGGGACCGAGCCCCTGGACGTCCACTTCCCGCTCGCTCGCCCTGATCACCTCGTAGGCGCGTTCCAGAGCAGCCAGGTAGAGATTCTCCTTGCTGTGGAAGTAGTAGTAGATCATCCGCTTGGTGGTACGCGTCTTGGCCGCGATCTCGTCCACTCGGGCTCCCGCATACCCCTGTTCGGAGAACTCGGTGGTGGCGACGTCGAGAATGTCGGCCCGGGTGCGATCCGCGTCGCGCACTCGCTCGGCGGTGTGCGTGGCCGCTTCCGGATGTGGCTCGTCGAACGACGATGGATCCACCGCTCCCCCTATACCGCCGCGAACATCGGGTTATCCAACCCTAGTAGGGCTCTCCCGCACCCCACCGTGCCCGTTCGGATCGGGGGCACCCCCGGTGTTGGCGCACGCGGGGTTCCGCCACCGCTCGGATGCGTGCCGAGGACTCGTCCACCGGAGGCGCGGCAGCTCGTCACTTTTTTAACTATCTGGTACGTTCACCAACTGATCCGCACCTGCCTCAGCAGATCCCGAACACCCCTTGAGGAAGATCCGTATGTCCGACACACCCGGCCACCTCACGGGACTGATCGGTTCCGGAATCGGGCCGTCCCTGTCCCCTGCGCTGCACCACCGGGAAGCGGACGCACTGGGGCTCCGCTACCTTTACCGCCGGTTCGATCTCGACCCGAACGATCACCCCGGCGATGCGTTCGGCGAGTTGCTGCGGGCCGCCCGCGGCTGCGGCTTCGACGGGCTCAACATCACTCATCCGTACAAACGAGTCGCGACCGAGCACCTCGACGAGCTCTCCCCGAACGCGGCGGCACTGCACGCCGTCAACACCGTCGTCTTCGACAGCCGCGGATCCGTCGGGCACAACACCGACTGGTCCGGCTTCGCTCGCGCGCTGGACAGCGGACTGCCGAACGCTCCGCTCGGCACCGTGGTGCTACTCGGAGCGGGCGGAGCCGGCTCGGCCGTCGCACACGCGCTGGCGACGCTCGGAACCGGCTCACTCCACATCGCCGACGCCGATCCGGACCGAAGCTCCGAGCTCGCAGAGGCCGTCAACGAACGTTGCTCCGCCACCCGGGCCCACAGCGCCTCGATGGACCGTGCCGGGATGCTGCCGAAACATGTCCTCGATCGTGCTCACGGCCTGGTGCACGCGACCCCCACGGGCATGGCCGAGCACCCCGGGATGCCGGTTCCGACCGAATCACTGCGCCCCGGGATGTGGGTCGCCGAAGTGGTCTATCGCCCGCTGTGCACCGAACTGGTGCGCACCGCACTCGCCAGGGGATGTCGAGTGCTGGACGGCGGACGCATGGCGGTGTTCCAGGCCGCGGACTCGTTCCGCCTGTTCACCGGTGTCGAGCCCGACACGGAACGGATGCTGCGTCACTTCGCGAGGCTCACCGAAACCGAAGGCACGAGCACTGGTGCCCGCGGTTGAGAACGATTCGCGCGAAGACACCGCTCATCAGTCACACGCTCTTCGATGTCGTACGACTTCCCGGCGAAGTCACTTGACGAGGTCGGCACGCCAGCGTCCGATCTCGGCGAACCAGGAGCGCGGCTTCCACACGGAATCGGCCCCGGCGAGGGGCGGCTCGGGAACCTCGGCTTCTTCTCGTGCTCGACTCTCGGAAGGGACTGTCTCGCTCTGGACGTCCTGATCGCGCATCGTCGTCTCCCCGCTCCCGGCTCACTCGGTCGCGACCGCCGGGAACCTTCCCCCGACTCCGACAGCCACAGTTCGTTGTCTCCCTCAACGATGCGAACGAGATGACAGTAGCACAAGTGAATCTTCCTACAAGATCTGTTAGCGAAACTTAAATTCGATTCCGCACTGGTCACGCCGTCGACGCGGGCTCCCCCGCCAGGGAATATCTGCCTTCGGGGTGCGGAGGACACGACTGCCTGCATGTCACGCCCGAGACGGCTACCTCAATAGAGTCCCCGGGAGCAGCCACACGGGACGCGTCCGGCAACCGTGCCACCCTGAGCACGTGTGCGGAGAGCAGGCAGCCCGAGCGGTAACCGATAACCGGGAATCCGATTGTGGAATGTGATGCCAGCGACTCACGAGTTCGCTGCCACTTCTCCGGACCTCACGGAGAACAGTAGGATTTTCGGTTCGAATCCAACCAGCAGGAATAACGATTCGATACCGAAAGTAGCGCGGTCGTGATCTGCTCTCGGCAGTGGACCGCATTCCCGCGGCGCGGACAGCGCCGTGATGCGCGACAAACGCATCGAATCACTATCGAGAGGCACGCCGCGATGGAAGTAATCCGACTCGCCTCACGTGGATTGTCTTTGGTCGCCCCCGCCGCGACCGCGCGGAAATCGGGCTCGGCGACTCACCGAAAATTGCCGCGATCTTACCTGCGAACCCTTCCCGAAAGATCGGTGCGGTAGCTCAGCACATCGAGGACTTGTCCGCTGTCGCCGCTGGATACCAAATACCGGGTCAATCACTACGTCGCGTCGGAAGTTCCTCCCGAGTGGAGAGTTGGGAGAGTCCGTAGTAGTGCCGAGCGCGCCGGGGTTACTCACGGAAGGGTACGCCCGTCGGTCGGTTACCGGCACGCGAGTCGGCTCCTCGCCGCACTACGGACACATCCAGTAACCATCTGAGCCACGTGCCCAGTGCCCATGCGATGGAGTCGACTCACGCACCGGAACCACTCGACCGGATCAGGATGAACACACGAGCCAACCCAGTGTCATCGAAACTCCCTCGGTCCTGAAAGGATCCCGAGACGGATGTTCGGTGCTTCCGACGCAGGACGCGTCACGTCAGTCGGCTGCACAACGAAAAACATCAGCCGGAAAATAAACGATCGGTGATCGCCCTCGCACGCGCCCCCACGCCTGATCCTGACCGATGATGCGCGGTGTTCATCCGGACGGTAAATGTGTTCTCCCTGTAACCAGCGATGCTATAACCCGTGCAACATATGTTTACACCTCCTTCGCGGAATCACGCTGTTCCACCGTGCCCTCCGGTCAGCCATGCCCCGGTCAACGCCCGTTCCGAACAAAGCGAGGTCGAGCCGGTACCGAGGAACACCACGGAAAGCTTGCATCGCACTCCCTGATCAAAAGCGTATACAGCGAACGTGGACATCGACAAACGCACGCTCCGGGAAACACACGAACGAGCTACTGGCACCGCAACGGAGATCCCGAGAAACACCGCCCGGACCAAAATCACGAAATCGATTCACAATGTTGGCGGGTGTTTTCCCTCTCGCGCACGAACCACGCTACTGCTTCACGGGGTGGACCGGGATTTCCGAATCGGACCCGCCCACCATGTGTAGAGCGGCCCGTTTCGGGAAACCCTAGTTGGCAGGTCATCGGTGCGCCCGGGCGCTACTTGGCCGAGGGAGGCGAGGTTGAACCCACAGCCACGTTTTCCCGGGGATACGTGGGGTGTTCCCGTTCGAACCAGCAGCGGGAGCGCCCTTCCTTTCCCAGCGGGCCCACGACGATGGACCCGCGAGTCTCAACAGCGGCTTATGAGCTGTGTCATGTCCGTGACATATCCGTGACATCCGGATGTTCCACCCCCACGTTCGCTGGTACGATCGGTGGAGAAGGTTGAGCAGTCAGCCGGACCACATCCAGCTCGGATCTCCACCGAGCACGGGTGTCGTTGGATCCAGGCTCGCAAGGCTGCCTTCAGGCCGGGCACGGACTCAGGCCTCGTTTCGATCGGTTCCGCTTCGGGCTTTCACGCCTGGGTCGACGACACACGTCGATACAGGAAAGAGGAAAACCCATGACGCCAACACCGTTCGAACAACACCCCGTTTCCTCGGGCTCCGACCCGTTCTTCACGCCCCTGGTGCCCGAGCCGGCCCGGCAGAAGCCTGTCGAGCGCTCCGAAAAGCTGCGGCTGCGAGTCACGCGCCCGGGGCCGGACGCCATCCTGCTCACCGCTGCGGGCGAGGTGGATTCCACCACTGTGACGCGGTTCCGGGAGGTGCTTTTACCCCGGCTGTCGGCCACCGCCCAACTCCTGGTTGTCGATCTCGGTGCCGTGGAGTTCCTGAACGTTTCCGGCCTGGAGCTGCTGCGCTACGCCCACTCCCAGGCGTTCAACCGGGGTATGCTGTTGCGGTTGGTCGTAACCACACACGCGGTTCGACGAGCGATGTGGCAGACGGGGCTGACCACCGTGTTGGAGAGCCATCCGACGGTGACATCCGCGCTGGAAGCCGTCCCGGAGGAACGCGTGCCCGAAAGGATCGGTTCCACCGGAATCGCCGCGTCCGCAGGACTCCCGTCGAACGGGGAACGGTAACGGGAACCGCCGACCGTGCAACCGGCTGCCGGTTCGGTTGCCACGGGACTTCCGTATCCGTGTGGAACCTCGCGTGGTGGCAGCACGCGATTCCGCGGGAGCATCACGGCCGCACGAGTAGGATCGTCCTCGGCTAGCTCACGGCAAGGAAGGCCCGAATGCAGCAGTATCCGACGCAGGACACGGAGTGGCAGGCTCAGCTGGAGGAAATCACCGGGGCCCTGGAAACCGTGACCGACTCCATGGAGCGCGAGGAGAAGCTCGAGGAACTGCTGACTCGGGTGTGCAGGCAGGTGTTGCGAGCCATACCCGATGTGGACATGGCCGGAATCACACTACACCGGGAGAACGGGCCGGAAACCTTCGTCTGCACCGACGAGACGGTGATCGAGGTCGACGCCGAGCAGTACCGAGCGGGCAACGGGCCTTCGCTACAATCCGCCGAAACCGGAAAGATCGTCCGAGTCGAGCTCACCGAGGCAAAGGAGCGTTGGCCGGAGTTCACCAGCGCGGCCACCGAGGCAGGGCTCGGCAGTTACCTGTCCGCACCGCTGTTCATCGACCACGAGTACCAGGGGGCCGTGAACCTGTATTCGCGGCAGGACCACGGCTACCGCGAGCTGGACGCGACCGTGCTGGATCTCTACACCACCGCGATCGAGGGCCATCTGCGCACCTGGCAGCGCTACCTGGCCACTCGAAGACTCACCGAGCAGTTGCGCACCGCCCTCGAGTCGCGCCCGATGATCGAGCAGGCCAAGGGCATTCTCATGGTGCTGCACAGCTACAGCGCGGAACAGGCCTTCGCCACCCTGGTCGACTATTCCCAGCGCAGCAACATCAAACTCCGCGAGGTCGCCGAGCGTATGATCAATGAGGCGGTCGGTTCCGCGAGCACCGACAAGACGGGGTGAACCGCACGCACCCGCCCTTCACGGGTGTTTCGTGGTGCGCGGTCCCGCTCGTCGGCGGAGTGTTGACGATACCGACAGGCCACGTGGAACGGTTGACGACGATCGAAAGCGACGACGATGAGGGTGTTGCTCGCCGGATGCGGTGATCTGGGCACGGAGGCCGGCCTGCGTTTCACGGCCGCGGGGCACCACGTGCTCGGTCTACGACGCACTCCGGAGGTGCTTCCCGGGGACATCGAGGGGCAGGCTGTGGATCTCGCCAGGCAGCGCCCCGCCGTACCCGGTGACACCGACATCGTCGTCATCGTGCTCACCGCCGATCGGCGCACGGCCGCGGGATACCGTTCGACGTATCTCGACGGTCTGAACAACGTGCTCGACGCGATCGAGGAGGCGGAAGTCCGGCCACGGATCCTGTTCGTGTCGTCAACGGCGGTCTACGGCGATGTCGACGGCACGGTCGACGAGCACACCCCGACCGCACCCGCTTCGGCGACGGCCGAAATGCTCGTGGCCGCCGAGGAGAGGCTGCACAGCAGGTTTCCCGAGGCGATCGCCCTGCGGCTGGCGGGGATCTACGGTCCCGGCCGTACCTCGCTGATCGACCGGATTCGTGACGGCACCGCCACTGTCGATCCCACTCCGCGCTACACCAATCGCATCCACCGCGACGACGCGGCCGCGGCCATCGTGCACCTCACGACGGAGGTAACGAACCCCGCGCCGGTCTACATGGGGGTGGACCACGAACCGGTCGACCGCGCCCGAATACTGCGTTTCCTCGCCGAGGAGCTCGGCACGGCTCCGCCCGCCGTGCGCGACTCGGCGGCGCCGGGCGGATCGGGCAAGCGGTGCCGCAACGATCGGCTCCTCGGATCGGGATTCCGCTTCACCTACCCCGACTATCGTGCGGGTTACCGGGCCGTGCTGGCCGAGCGAGGCACGCGGCACCGGTGACGCGGGGCCGACCGTTACAGCCGTTGTGGCGAGTAGTCCGGCTCCGGCTGCTTTCCGTGGCGGCGCCCGGCCCGAACCGAACAGGTTTTCGGGTGATCTCGGGCTCATTCCAGGGTGAGCAGGGCACGGTGCGTCTCGGCACGCATGCCCTCTTCCCCCGCGCCCTCGAAGTAACCGGCGGCCAGCGAGTAGTACTCCCGAGCGGAAGCGGTCCCACCCTGTTGCTGCTGCAACCACGCCAAGGCGCGGCAGGCGTGGCCGGCACCCTCAGCGTCGTCGAGCGCGTCGAAACGGTTCCTGGAGAGTTGGAGGAGACTCTCGGCCTCCGAGAACTGATGTCGCCTCCCGTGCAGGACCCCACGCTGTTGGAGCAGGAGCGCCTCGGTGCGCGCATCGACGCGGCCCAGTGCTACGCGGTTCAGGCGTTCCCAGTCCCCGAAGCGGGCTCGGAGGTCGCAGTAGACCGCCGAAGCAATAACCAGACCGTGCGCCTGCTCGTGCAGCCCGAGCTCAGCGCTCTGCGACACCACCGCTCGCAGGACGTGCCACTCGACCTCGAACCACAGTTCCGGATCGCGTAACAACCTGCCCGACAGAGTCACGTTCCACGGTTCGTGGCGCCGAACGAGGGGGGCGAAGAGCGGAAACCGACGCGGCAACGAACGGGCTGCCCGGGCGGCGAGATCCCACCAGAGATCGAACATCCGCAGGAACGGTCCTCGAACATCCGTTTCCGCAGCGAGTTCACGAGCGAGAACGCCGAACAGCTCGGGTACGCGGTAGCGTGCCTGGCCGAGCCGGTCCCGCCCGACGCAGTCGACAAGCCGTTCGTCGACAAGTGTTTCCAACACGTCCTCGGCGGTGTCGCGATCGCGGGCGAGCAACGGAGCAGCCACCCACCTGGGGAAATCGGGAACCCGTAGCAGAGCGAACAGTCGAAACGCACGGCGATGGGGCTCGTCCAGCTTCTCGTAGCAGGAGGCCAGCCTGGCCCGCACGTCCAAGTCGCTCACGTTCAGTTCGTCGAATCTGCGTGATTCCTCGGAAAGTCGGCTCGCGAGCTGCGTCAACCGCCAGTGTGGGCGTGCGAGCAGCCGCACCGTGGCAGCGCGTAACGCCAACGGGAGGTAACCGCACAGCCGAACGATCTCGGAGGCCGCGGCGGCCTCCGCCCGCACGCGCGACTCGCCGACGGTCTCTTCCAGCAGACTCAGCGCTTCCCGCTCCGGAAACACTTCGAGCGGTACCCGATGCGCCGCTTCCAGTCCTGCCAACGTGGTGCGACCGGTGAGGAGGGCGACCGAGTCGGTGGTGTTGGGAAGCAACGGACGTACCTGCTCCGCACCAGTCACCTCGTCCAGCACGAGCAGGACACGCAGGTTCGCGACTCTGTCGCGGTAGAGTTCGACGAGTTCCTCCACTTCTCCGGTGGAGGATTCCGTGGCGACGCCGAGGCCTCGCAGCAGCCTTTCGAGGGCCTCGGCGGTACTCATCGGGACACGGTCGGCCCCGCGCAGGTTCAGGTACAGCTGACCGTCCGGATAACTCCGACGTACGAGATGGGCGGTGTGGATGGCCAAGGTGGTCTTGCCCACCCCGGCAGGCCCGGTGATCGTGCACGTCCGGCCGCTCGAGTCGAGGAGAGCGCACAGTCTCGCGACCTCACGTGTTCTGCCGGTGAAGTCCGCGACAGCGGGTGGCAGTCGTGCCGGGACCGAACGCGGCGCGCGCGGCTCACCGGAATCGGTCAGGATCTTCAGGTGCAGTTCGCGCAGTTCGGTGTTGGGATCCACTCCCAGCTCGGTCACTAGAACCGTACTGGCTCGCTGATAGGTGTCCAGCGCCTGGGCTGTCTGTCCGGAGCGGTACAACGCGAGCATCAGCTGTGCCCAGAAACGTTCACGCAGCGGATGCTCGATCACCAGCGTCCGCAGTTGGTCGATGACGCGATGGTGGTTGCCGCGGGCCAGTTCGAGCTCGTTTCGCCGCTCGACGGTCTCGAGACGGAGTTCGTCGAGCGATTCCGTTTCGATCCAGTCCGGCCGCCGGGAGAACACGTCGGCGAGGGGACGGCCACGCCAGAGGGCGAGTGCCTCACCGAGCAGTCGGAGCTCTTCGGCGGTCTCGCCGTGCTGCTCGGACCGAGCTGCCGCCGCACGCAGCGCGTGGAACCGGCCGAGATCGAACTGCTCGACCGCAAGGGTGATCGAGTATCCGCCAGGAACGGTGCGAAGGAGTTGTGGATCATCGAGGCGGCGTCGGAGGCGCATCACATGGGTCTGCAGCCTGGCCCTGGTGTTGTCGGTGACGTTGTCGCCCCAGAGATGTTCGATCAGTTCCTCTGCCAGGACGATCCGGTCGGCACGCAGCAGCAGCACGGCGAGCAGGACTCGCTGCAGTGCGGACCGCAGGGGCACGACCTCCCCGTCGCGACGTATCCGGAGGGGACCGAGAACGGAAAAGTCCCAGGAGGGAGACATCGCGACTGTCCTTTCCGGAGCGGCCCGTGCGAGCTCGGTCAGTCTAGCCACACGAGAGATGACACCGGACTGTCAGCGAAGTGTGGTAAGCAACGCTTCCACCTGGTCTTTTTCACGAAAATACTTCGAATGTCACCAGGTGGTGCCGACTCCGAGGCACGGCGGTCGAACGCGCGGTGTCAGGAATTCGCCAGTGCACGACGACATGCTTTCAACAGTTGGTCCGCAACATTCCCGACAAGATCGAACCGAAGGAGACAACTGGTGTCAGGCAACACGATCCTGGGCCGCATCACCGGAGCGGTCGGTACGACAGCCCTCGTGCTGGCAGGCGTTTTCGCGATGGCCGCCCCGGCGAGCGCCGAGGTCAACCCGTACTGCTCGAGTGTCACGAAGATCGGCTCCACCGGTTACGTCACCCTGGACGGGGAGACCGCCGCCTCGGTGAAACAGTTCAAGGGATGCGGCCAGAACTGGGCCTACACCTACGTCTGGCAGGGATTCCGCGCCGATCACTCGGGCTACCGGGTCTGCACCAGCATCGAAACCGGTGGCACGTTGCGGGATCTGCGGTGTGGCTACGGAGTCGAGACGTGGTCCAGCGGGGCGAGCACCCTGTCGGAGTGCACCCGTGCGGTGGGGAGCGTAACGCTGGGCTCCGCCTCGGCTGATGCCCGCACGAGCTTGCGGTGCTGAGACGGAACGGGTTTATCGAGGCCGCACCACCCCGTGACGACAACAGCGTCCACCTCGCCGAGCCGCACGGCCGCGGCGAACCGATGCCCACTGTCCCGATTGATCGGTTGACCCACCACGGAGGAAGACGACAGTGAAACTCAGCAAAATCGCCTCGGCAGGATTCGGTCTGCTGCTCGGCATCGGGGGCCTCACCGTAGGCGCGGAGGAGGCCGAGGCCGCGACGAACTTCCAGATGCCGTTCCCTTGCGGTCAGACCTGGCAGGGACAAACCCGCAGCGGACACAGCCCGCAGAACGCGGTCGACCTCAACCGGGCCAACGACTACGGCGACACCGTGGTGGCATCGGCCTCCGGCACCGTCAGCCGGGTGGAGAACGAGGGCAGCACCAGCTACGGCAGATGGATCGAGATCAACCACGGCGGCGGATGGACTACCCGCTACGCGCACCTGTCCGTGCAACGCGTGTCCGTCGGGGAGACCGTGGCGCAGGGCGAGACGATCGGTGACGTGGGCAACTCCGGTGGATCAACCGGCTCGCACCTGCACTTCGAGGAGCGCTACAACGGTACTGCCCAGCGTATCGACTGGAACGGCAGCCGAATCCACTACTTCGGCAGTCGCGACTACACGAGCCGGAACTGCGGAGATGGTGGCAACCCCTACACCGCCGGGGAAGTCTGTGGCGACGACTACGAGCAGATCGACTCGCACGCGCTCGGCAGCAAGGCGCGGATACACCTGATGTACAACAGCTCCAACGGGAAGAACTGCGTGGTCACGCTGAAGACCAGCGACATCGGCAGCGACACCTCTACTTCGGCCTTCCTCGAGGTGGCAGGCGGTAGCAGGTCCACCGACTCGGGTAACTACGGCTACTACGCCGGGCCGGTGCGCGAGTACGCACCCGGTACCTGCGTGCAGTGGGGCGGCTCCGCGGGGTCCGAGTCGTACACGAGTCCGTTCGAGCACTGCGGCTGACGGCTCGGGCAGCGCGCCCTCGAAACGGCACCGGACTTCGCTGGTCCGGTGCCGTCGTTCGGAGGACATGTGTCCATCCGGAATCGACGCCCACGACCCACCGACGTCGCAGGACAGCCACCCGAGATCGGACCATCCACAGCGCAAGCCGGCGGGAAGTTCCCCCCGGCGAAGAAGCGCGATCAGAGTTCACGTTCGTAGTACAGCATCCGTGTCTCGGGGCACCCCGCACGTTCGAGGTTTGTGAACCCCGACTTCTCGTAGAGCTTTCGCGCCGTCGTGTCGTTCTGGGCCGTGCCCAGCTCCATCGTGGCCGCGCCACGCTGCCGGGCGAAATGGATCGCGCCATTCAGGACCGCGGCTCCGTAACCCCGCCCGCGATACTCGGGCACCACGTAGAACTCCTCGAGCAGGCACACCGGCTTCGCGGTGAACAGGTGATCGCGGAACCGCAGCTGGGCCACTCCCACGTGACGCGGCGCGGCGAGCACGAAAACGCTAACCTCCGACGCGAGGTGAGCGCGCACCCGCTCTGCGAGCAGAACCGCTCCCGGGGTGAAGTCGCCGAACTCGCGCTGGAACCGATCGAGCAGTCCGGCTATCTCCTCGGCGTCGGCACCGCCGCCGATCCGGCCTCCCGCCTCCGAAGGGATCATTCGGCCAGGATACGCGCCGACAAACCGATCCGGGACACGCGAAACGGACGATTCAGACCAAGCCGCTGACGACACCCCGCGCGTCGTCGATCCCCGAGTCGAGTGCCTCACCCGCGTCGTCGGCCAACCGCCGCACATCGTCACTGCCCTCCTCGAAGGCGTGGTCCACGGCTCCCGAGGTGATCGCACCGGCGAGCACACCGGCGCCGGCACCGATCGCGAATCCGACCGGGCCACCCACCGCGGTCCCGGCCAACGCTCCCGACACGGCCGAGCTTACGACCACCGAGGAAGCCAGCCCCACTCCGTTGGAGGCAACCGCCTGGACGGCCGATTCGCCGTTGGACATGTCGTAGGCCACCGCTCCCACGGTCAGCGCACCGCTGAATGCCAGCCCCGCTCTGCCGATCGTTCTGCCGTAGGCGGCCACGTCGTCGGAGGCGGTACCGGCCCGTGCCGCGAACTCGTCGGACTGGCCGAGCAGGCGTTCGAACTCGCCCCGGTTACCGGCGCGCCAGGCACTTTCGGCCCAGCTGCTGCGCAGCGCCGCCTCGTCACCGAGCATCCCGACCCGCCCGGACTTGATGAACCGGTCGTAGTTCGCGGCGCTCTCACCGGCCGCGACCACGGAACTGCCGATGGTGGGCCATTGCTTCCGGAGGAAGTTCTCGGCTGTACTGCTGATGTCGGCGCTGGTGGCGCGCCAGTCCGCGAACACGGACTCGGCCTGCACCCGCAGTGACTCGTACACCCGCTGCCGGTTCGCGATGGTCTGCCTCGCTGTCACCGCGTCGGCGTGGGCTCGCAGCGCGTCCGGGGTGGCAGCGCTCCCCGTCGGTGCGGGGCCGGGATCGAGCGGCACGGGCCCCGGCTCCTCCACTGTGTGCTCGGTGACCGGAAGTCCCGCCGCGACGGCTTCGGAACGGATGCGGCGCATTTCCCGCTGGGTCCACCGTAGACTGACGGCGACCTCCTCGAATCTGGCGGCTATCGCCTCGGCATCACCGGCGAGTTCGTCCGCGAGTCGCCCGCCTCGGGTCAGCGTGTCACGGAACGCCTCCCCAGCGGTGCCCTGCCAGCCGGAGTCCGCGCGGTTGCGGGCGGTGAACACTCGGTCGGCGGTGTCGGTAACGGCCCTGGCCAACCCGCCGCGTATCCACTCCGCCGTGGCGAACACGCCGGACGGGTCACCGGTCACTGTGGTCCGGATCGACATGTCCTACTGCTCTCCTGAGCCGGGGAGTCCTTCGCGAGCCCGACGATCGGACTCGATATAGGCGGCCGCGCTGTCGGCCACCGCGTCGCCGGTCGCCGAAGCGGTGGCCGAGAGCCGATCCGCTTCCTCGACGAGTTGGTTGAGCAGCGTGGCCACGGCGGCGCTCGCCTCACCCGCATCCGGCTCGGCGGGAGCGATGGCGCGTGTGCGGTGCAGCTCCTCACCCGCCTGGCGCAGGGTGCCGGTGATCTCGTCCAGAATCACCGGGTCGGCGCGGAAACCGGAGTTCATCGCTTCACCTCCTGGACACGTTGTTCCTCGGGAATGTCCATGTCGAGCACCACGAGATCGAAGTGGGCGACCTGCCGGAGTTTCCCCAGCTGAGTGGCAGGCATGACCAACCAGGGTTGTTGCCGTCCGCAGCGGGAGTGCAGCCGGTCGAGGGCCGAGTAGACCGGCAGCACCAGCCTGCCGTCGTCGAGTTCGCGCAGTTGCACCACGGCGTCCTCCGCCCGAGCCACGTGCGCCTCACAGGGCAGGTACACCATGGGCGGAAAATCCTCGGGTAGCCGCGTCTGTCGCGCTCCGTCGGTCGTCCCGGTCACCGAACCACTCCTCGTGCCGACACGTACGGATGCTGCCGTAACCGAACAGCGTGCACAACGCACCGACTCGCTCGGCGTCCGTGGGACGCCCGCCCCGGGGGTCGGGTTGTGCGGCCCCGGTGCCCGATCCGGAGTGAAAGCGCGAAACAAGTCGATCACCTCGGCTGGGCACACTGTGTGGCCGACGGGCAGTACGACTCACCGACGTGTCGGGACACATCGCCTCGGGTCGTGCGGGTGGGTTCTGTTGAGTTCGAAACGGCGTCCCGAAAGCCGGTCGACTATCCTCACCGGGTAATCCCGTCGTCGCGTGAAAACCGATCGCCACGTGGGGTCGGGGCGTTGCTCCGCCGCTGTGCCCGCGAGGGACAGGGTCATGAACGATCCACTAAGTCCACACCGGCTCGTCTTCACCGACTTCGATCCGGCCGACGAGAAGCGCCGGGAGGCGCTTTGCACGCTGGGCAACGGCTACTTCGCCACCAGGGGTAGCGCGCCGGAGGCCGAGGACGACGGCGTGCGCTATCCGGGAACCTACGTGGCGGGCTGCTACAACCGGGTCACCTCGACGGTGTCCGGGCGGGAGCTGGCACACGAGTCGCTGGTCAACCTGCCGAACTGGCTGGCGCTGACCTTCCGTGTCGACGACGGCCCCTGGATGGAGCCCGCAGAGGTGGAGCTGCTGGAACACGAGCAGGAGCTCGATCTGGAACGAGGGCTCCTGGTACGCAGGGCGCGGCTGCGGGACAGCGCGGGAAGAACCACCAGGATGGTGCAGCGCCGCTTCGTGCACATGAGTCGGCCTCATCTGGCGGGGTTGGAGACCACGCTCGTGCCGGAGACCTGGTCAGGGACCATCACGTTCCGCTCCGGACTGGACGGGCGGGTCCGCAACCACGGCGTGCGGCGCTACGAGGAGCTGAACGGGCGTCATCTGGTCGACGTTCGTGGTGGCGAGGCCGGGGGGAACCTCGTGATGCTGCACGCACGCACCTCGGGGTCCGACATCCGGGTGGCCGAGGCCGCCAGGTCCCGCCTGTTCCGCAACGAGGTACCGCCGGTGGGCGAAGGTCGAACCGTTCCCGACGAGGGAGCGGTCTTCCAGGAGTTCACGCTCGATTCGAACCGGCTCGACGAGATACGGCTCGAAAAGATCGTGGCGATCCACACCTCACGAGACTCGGCGATCGTGGAGCCGGTCTCCGAGGCGGTGGAGGCCGCCCGCGAGGCCGAGGACTTCGACACACTGCTGAACTCCCACGTCGCGGCCTGGGCCCGTCTCGGCAGTACCTTCCGCTGCGGGCTGTCGACGAGTGCGGCCACCCGGCAGGCGGTGAAGCTGCACGTGTTCCACCTGCTGCAGACCGTCTCGCCGAACACGGCGGACCTGGACGTGGGTGTCCCCGCCCGTGGGCTGCACGGCGAGGCATACCGGGGACACGTCTTCTGGGACGAGTTGTTCGTGGTACCGACCCTGACGCTGCGCATGCCGTGGGTGGCCCGCGCACTGCTGCGCTATCGCTCTCGCAGGCTGCCGCGGGCACGACTCGCGGCGAGGCGAGCGGGACTGTCCGGTGCCATGTTTCCCTGGCAGAGCGGCAGCAACGGCCGTGAGGAGAGCCAGTCGTGGCACCTGAACCCGCGCTCGGGACGCTGGACGGCCGACCACACGCACCTGCAACGCCACATCGGCATCGCGATCGCCCACAACGTGTGGCACTACTACCAGGCCACCGCCGACGAGGAGTTCCTCGCCGAGCAGGGCGCGGAAACGATACTGGAGACCACTCGGTTCCTGGCCTCGCTGGCCACCTATGAACACGGACGCGACCGCTACACCATCAGCGGGGTCATGGGCCCGGACGAGTACCACACCGGCTACCCGGACCGGGATTCGCCGGGTATCGACAACAACGCCTACACCAACATCATGACGGCGTGGCTGTGCCGCACGGCGCTGCGAACCCTGGCCGAGCTCGACGACACACGCCGCGCCGAACTCACCGACCAACTCGATCTCGACCACAGCGAGACCGACCGGTGGTGGCACATCTCGCGACGGATGTACGTGCCCTTCCACGACGACGGGATCGTCAGCCAGTTCGAGGGCTACGAGCGGTTGGCGGAACTGGACTGGGACGACTACCGGGACCGCTACGGCGACATCAGTCGACTCGACCGGATCCTGGAAGCCGAGGGCGACTCCCCCAACCGTTACCGGGTGTCGAAACAGGCCGACGTGCTGATGCTGTTCTACCTGCTCTCGGCCGAGGAACTGGAGAAACTGCTCACGACGCTGGGCTACGCGATGCCTCGGGAGACGATCCCGCGCAACATCGACTACTATCTTCGACGCACCAGCCACGGTTCCACGCTGAGCGCGGTGGTCCACGCCTGGGTACTCGCCCGCGCCAACCGACGTCAGGCGCTGGAGTTCTTCGACAACGTACTGGCCGGTGATCTGCACGACGTGCAGCGAGGCACCACCGCCGAGGGAATCCACCTCGCCGCCATAGCGGGCAGCATCGATCTGTTGCAGCGCTGCTTCGCGGGCATCGAAATACGGGATCACACCCTCGTGCTGAATCCGCTCTGGCCCGCGGCACTCGGGGCGCTGGAGCTGGCGATCCGATTCCGCGGAATTCCGGTCGACATCACCGTCACCGGACGGACCGCGACGGTACGCACCGCGCCGGGCAGTGGGAAGTCGCCGATCCGATGCGCCTGTGGTGCCCGTGCGGTGACGCTGGGTCCGGGCGAGACGACCGTGTTCTCGCTGGAGCACGCCGAAGAATGATTTCCGCGGTTTCCGTGGCGCGCTCGTAGCAGTGGCCCCGGACGGGATCGGGAACCGCCCGGCATCGACCACCTCGATCCGGCGAACACAATCGCGGCGGGATCAGTGGATCGGGAACAGGTTCTCCACGCACTCCGAGAGCGGTCGACGCGGTGTGGGCGGCGCGGGGAAGCGCTCGGTGACCGGCCATCCCAGTCGCAGCACGAACCGGGGGACTCCCGTACCACCGAGCACCTGTTCGCGTACCAACTCACGAGCGGAGAACACCTCGGCGAACTGACTCAGCACACAGCAGGCCAACCCCTCCCGGGCCACGGACAGCGTCACTTCGCCCAACACCTCACCCGAGAGCAACTCACTTTCGAGGGTGTCCTCCAGGGTGTACAGCAGCGCCAGTTCCGCACCGTCGTCGAGCACCGGGATCGGCAACTCACCGGCACCGAAATCCCGTTCGAAGGCACTCGGCGCATGAGCTTCGGAGATGGAGCGAGCGGGCACCCCGTCCGAACTCGCGTGCCGCATCGACCACTTCGCCAGTTCGTGGCGGTAGTCCGGATCGTCCTCGCGCGCCTTGCCCGCCTGGCGGATCGCGTGGGAAAGCTGCTTCCTGGCCGGATCCGAGTGCACGAAATCGAGCACGCACCCCTTGGCTGCCGCGGCTTCCCGCAACTCGCTCAGCGACTCCGGGGGAACCGGGTCGGGCAGGAAGGGTCTGCGATCCGTCCGCCGCCGCGCGGCCAGCCCGGCCAACACCACGGACTCGGCGTCGATGTCGGCGAGCCTGCTGAACTCGATCGAAGCCAGATGATCGGGTTGGTCCGGATTGGGCACGCGGTGGACCAGTGCCCGCCATCCCTCGGCGGCGAAACCGATACGAGCCTGATAGAGCGCCGCACCACAACCGATCACCGATTGCTCTCCCGTGGGATCGAGCACGGGTGGGACGCGGGAACGGTCCAGAAACAGGTGTACCGAACGTGGTCCGACAACCCAGCGCCAGGGCTGGATGTTGTGCAACGAAGGTGCTCGACAGGCCACTGTCAGCGCGGAACGCATCGTGGCCGGCGTGGGCTCACTTTTACCGGTCATACGGCACCCCACCCGCATTCTACGAGCTCTGTTGTCCGTCGAATAACTCAACCGCCGAGCGGGTGCGAAAGATCCGAAGGGCTCTGACGAGTGGTTTCCGTTCGTTTCGGGAGCTCACCCGGCCACCGCTTCGGTGCTGCGATCTGAACGCCCCCGGGGCAACCTGGAGCGGATGGAGCGTCGACAACCCTGATTCTCGGACAAGGTGTTTGCCATGGACACCTCGCGATACGACATCCTCGTCGGTGTGGACGGCTCGGCTTCCGCACGACGAGCGGCCGACTGGGCCACCGCGGAGGCTCGGCGGCGCACCGGAGCCTCCCTGACGCTGGTGCTGATCAACGACGATCCGGCGCGGGAGAGCTACGCCCGGGAGGCCGTGGCGGACATCGCCGCGCGGTGCAGCGAAGCGCAGCCCTCCTTGGAGGTGGCCCACGAGGTCGCCGAGGGGCACCCCATCGAGGAGCTGGTGCGTCGTTCCGCGACGGCCGATCTCCTGGTGCTCGGTTCGCGTGGGCACGGTCCGGTGGCGGACGCCCTGCTCGGTTCGGTCAGCGTGGGGGTGGCACGGCGAACGAGATGCCCGCTCGTGGTGATTCGCGGTGAGGAGACCGAACAACGCGGCGAGGTCGTGGTGGGAGTCGACGACTCGGCGCGGAGCGAGGCCGCGTTGGAGTTCGGCTTCACGTGCGCGCGCACCCGTGCCGCGGAGTTGCTGGTGCTACGAGCGATGTCCCGTCATCCGCAGGCCCGACAGGCGACCTCGCGGCGGGAGATCCCCTCGGAACGGGTCGAACACGACCTCACGAAACGACTGGAACGCTGGGGCGCCTGGTTTCCGAATGTGACGGCACGCCGCCTCGATGTGGACAAGCATCCGGTGACCGCCCTGCTCGAGCTCTCCCGGGGTGCGGACCTGGCCGTGGTGGGTCGTCGTGGGGGCGGTGGTTTCAGCGGACTCATGCTGGGCTCGGTGGCACGGGGCGTGCTGCACCGGGCCTCCTGCCCGGTGGCGATGGTTCCCGAGGCCGGTGAACCGGAGTGATGCGAGAGAACGGTCCGACACCTCCGAACCGGCCGACGAGACGGCCCGACGAGAGGCTGACCAGCCTACTCCCGCGTCACCGGGACGATCACTGGGAGGGGTGACGGACATGGCGGAGTTCGCACCGACGCTGGGGCTGTCCGCCGAACGGGCCGAGGAAGTGGTCCGGATCGCGGGCAAGGCGCCTTCGCTGCACAACCGGCAACCGTGGCGATTCCGGCTGCTGCACCGTTCGATCGAACTGCACTACGATCCGCGAGCGCGGCTGCCCGCCACCGATCCGCGGGAGCGGGAACTGCGGATCGGCTGTGGTGCGGCGCTGCTGAACATGCGGCTCGCCCTGGAGCACGAGGGGGTCAGCCCGGTCGTGACCCTGCTGCCGAACACCGGCGCGGAGTCCGTGCTGGCCGAGATACGCGGTGAGGGCTCGTCGAACATGCCACCGGGACAGCGGGTGCTGTATCGGGCGATCGCCGATCGGCACACGAACAGACGTCCCTTCCGGGAAACCCCGGTAACCCTGGAACAACGACACTCGTTGCTCGAATCGGTGGCGCGGGAGGGGTGCTGGCTGCACATCGTGGAGCGTGGTGAGCTCGGGAGGTTGGAGGGCATGGTCCACCGCGCGCACCGGGCGCAGCTGGCCGATCCGCGCTTCCGGGAGGAACTGGCGGGTTGGACCGGACATGACGCCGACGTCAGCGAGGGGATACCCGCCTCGGCAGCGGGGCCCGAACGCGAACCACAGGACCAGTGGGTGCTGCGGGACTACTCGGCGGGCAAGGCGAAGCCGCGAGTGCCGGGCAAGGACTTCGAGTACGATCCGCTGCTGCTGGTCGTCTGTTCCTACTACGAGGGCCGAGCCGCGGACCTGCGTGCGGGACAGGCACTGCAACGAATGCTGCTCACGGCCACCGCCAACGGCCTGGTGGCCTCCCTGATGTCGCAGGTGATCGAGATCGACGAAACCAGGGAGGAACTGCGCGGGATGCTCGACGGTAGCCTGCGCCCGCAGGCGTTGCTCCGGGTCGGCCACGGTTCGCGAACCGCACCGACGCCGCGCCGCGAGCCACGTGAGCTGCTGCTGTAGTCCTCGGGCACCCGTCGAGGAGCCTCGGGATTCACGACGGGCTCTCCGAGGGAGCCGAGTCGCCGTTTTCCCGCCGAACCACGAGCACGGGGCAGTGCGCGTGCCGTACGCAGTACTGTGCCACCGATCCCAGCAGGGCGGCGGCGAAGCCGCCCAGTCCCCTGCTGCCGACCACGAGCAGGTCGGCGTCGACCCGACGCGCCCCGTCCAGCACCACCTTGGCCGGGTGTCCGTAGCCGACCTCCCGGCGCACCGGTACCGGCCCGTCCGTTGCCACCACTCGTGCGACCGATTCGTCCAATGCCGCGGCCGTACGATGGGCCACCGCGTCGGGCCCTGCCACCGGCCGGTCGTACAGCTCGGGATAGTCCCAACCGCGCACCGCCACCACCGAGCCACCGACCAGTTCGGCGTGCCACAACGCCCAACGCAGTGCCTGTTCGGCCCCGGACGAGCCGTCGACTCCCACGACGACGCGATACTCCCCCGACACGACTACCTCCCCCAATAGGCCTCCCCGGACATGCCCCCCCTCCCGGACATGCCTGGCACCGGAACCGAGCACGGTTCCCTCCCCGACCACCGGCCGGTGATCGCCTCCTCGCACGCGGTCGGGCACCGACCGGGTTGGAACCGAGGTCCGCTGATCCACGAGGATGCTCCGTAGGGACACGATCGGCCCTTCCGCCGGGACGCGCAGCACGGGAGCAACCGCCCCACCAACGAGGAGCAGCAGGTGCACGACGACAGGAAACTGACCGAGGAACGGATCGAGCGGATGCTGCGCGACCGCGTCCGACCCGCGCTGCGCCCGGAGTCCGCGCCGGTCACGCTCGACGCCTGGCACGGCACGAGCGCACCGGTACCGGTAACGGACAGGAGTGCTGGCGGGGAGTACCACGGCTCGGAGGTGGGCGAGCGCTGGGGGCCGCCGTGGAGCACCACCTGGTTCCGGCTGCGCGGTGAGATCCCCGTCGAGTGGGCCGGACGTGCCGTGGAGCTCGTGTTCGACCCGGGGTTCGACCACCGACGACCGGGGTTCCAGTGCGAAGGGCTGGTCTACCGACCGGACGGTTCGATCGTGAAGGGGCTGAACCCGCGCAACGAGTGGGTACGCGTGAGCGAGGCCGTCGCCGGTGGTGAACCGGTGGAGTTCCACGTGGAAGCGGCGGCGAATCCGGTGATCCTCGGCGACCATTCGTTCACCCCCACCGAACTGGGCGATCCGGCCACCACCGGCACGGAACCGCTGTACCGGATCGAACGTGCCGAGCTGACCCTCTTCGACAACCGGGTCGAGCAGCTGGTCCACGACATCGAAGTGCTCGACCAGCTCATGCGGCAGCTCGGCACGGACGAGCCGCGCCGCTGGGAGATACTGCGCGCCCTCGACCGCTGCATGGACGCGGTGGACCCGCGCGACGTGGGCGGTAGCGCGGGCCGCGCGCGCGAGGTGCTGAGCCCGGTGCTGCGGAAACCGGCACACGCCAGTGCGCACCGCGTGTCGGCGATCGGCCACGCCCACATCGACTCGGCGTGGCTGTGGCCGTTCCGCGAGACCGGGCGCAAGGTCGCCAGAACGGTGTCGAACGTGCTCGGGTTGCTGGAGGAGCACCCGGAGTTCGTCTTCGCCATGTCCCAGGCACAGCAGTTCGCCTGGCTCGAGCGGCGTTATCCCCAGCTCCATCGCCGGGTTCGCTCCGAGGTGGCCGCGGGGAGGTTCGTTCCGGTGGGCGGCATGTGGGTCGAGGCAGACACGAACATGCCCGGCGGGGAAGCGATGGCGCGGCAGCTGGTGCACGGCAAGCGGTTCTTCCTGGACGAGTTCGGTGTGGAAACCGACGAGGTGTGGCTGCCCGACTCGTTCGGTTACAGCGCGGCGCTGCCGCAGCTGATCACCCTGTCCGGTTCCAGCTGGTTCCTGGGCCAGAAGGTGGTCTGGAATCAGACGAACGCGTTCCCGCATCACACCTTCCACTGGGAAGGAATCGACGGCACCAGGATTCTCACTCACCTGCCCCCGGTGGATGTCTACGACTCCGAGCTGTCCGCGGCCGAGCTGGCACACGCCTCGGCCAACTTCGCCGAGAAGGGTGGGGCCAATCGTTCGCTGGTCCCGTTCGGCTGGGGTGACGGGGGCGGCGGCCCCACCCGCGAGATGCTGGCACGGGCCGAGCGACTGGCCGATCTGGAGGGATCCCCACGGGTCACCGTCGAGTCCCCCGCCGAGTTCGTCCGCGAGGCACGTGCGGAGTACACGGCGCCACCGGTATGGGTGGGTGAGCTGTACCTGGAGTTCCACCGCGGCACCTACACCAGCCAGGCGGGCACCAAGCGGGGCAACCGGCACAACGAGCACCTGCTGCGCGAGGCCGAGCTGTGGGCGGCGACCGCGAACGTGTACCGCGCTCTCCCCTACCCGTACGAGCGACTGGACCGGCTCTGGAAAGCGGTGCTGCGCAACCAGTTCCACGATGTACTGCCGGGCTCCTCCATCGCCTGGGTGCATCACGAGGCGGAGCGGGAGCACGAACTCGTCCGGGGCGAACTGGCGGAGATCATCGACCGGGCGCAGCGGAAGTTGGCCGGCTCGGGTTCGACACCGCTGGTGTTCAACGGCGCTCCGCACGAGCGTGCCGGGGTTCCGTCGGGCGGCGCGGCACCGTCGGTCGAACCGGCCGCGTTCGTGAAACTGTCCGAAACGGACGACGGGTTCGTGCTGCGCGACGAATCGCTGCGGGTCACGATCGATCGACGTGGCACCGTCACCTCGCTGCGCGACCTGGCAGCCGACCGCGAGGTCGTCCCGGCGGGCTCGGCGGGCAACGTGCTGCGGGCGCATCCGGATCTGCCGAACCGGTGGGACGCCTGGGACATCGACTCCTTCTATCGCAACAACGTCACCGAACTACTCGACGCCGAGGAAGTGGCGGTGGTGGAGGAAGCGGCGGATCGTGTCTCGGTGCGCGTGGTACGAGCCTTCTCCCACTCGCGGATCACCCAGACACTGACGCTGCGGGGCGGCGCCGCACGGCTGGAGATCGACACCGAGGTGGACTGGCACGAGTCCGAGACGCTGCTCAAATTGGCTTTCCCGGTGGATGTGCACACCGACCGCATGGCCGCCGAGACCCAGTTCGGACACCTGTACCGGCCGATTCACGAGAACACCAGTTGGGACGCGGCCAAGTTCGAGACGTGTGCCCACCGCTGGGTCCACGTGGGTGAGGCGGGTTACGGCGTGGCTCTGGCCAACGACGCCACCTACGGCCACGACGTGACCCGCTGGGCCAAGAACGGCGGCGGTACCGCGGCGACAGTGCGGGCCTCGCTGCTGCGTGCCCCGCGGTTTCCCGATCCGCACACCGACCGGGGGACACACCGTTTCCGGCATGTCCTCGTGCCGGGGGCCGACATCGGTGACGCGGTTCGGGAGGGCTACCGCCTCAATCTGCCCTCCCGAACCGTGCGAGGTGCCTCGCCGGTGGACCCGCTGGTCACCAGTGACAACGCCGCCGTGGTCCTCGAAGCGGTGAAGTTGGCCGAGGACGGTTCCGGGGACGTGGTGGTGCGACTGTACGAATCGTCGGGTGGCCGCGCCACCAGTCGAATCACCACCGGTTTCGTTCCGATGAACGTACGGGCGACCGATTTGCTGGAACGACCGTGGGCCGATGGGGAGATCGAACACGACACAGCGGGGTTCCGGGTGACACTGCGCCCGTTCGAGATCCGCACGCTGCGGCTGGAGCGGACGTGACCGGGCCCGAAGGCCCGGCCGGGCGGCGACCTCGGATCAGGAGGCGCACTCCTTCCATGCGAAGTGGTAGGTGGTCTCGATACTTCCGTCCGTGGAGTCCATCGTCATGAAGCTGGTCTCGCTCGAGTCCGAGCTACCCGCGTCCACCCGCAGTTCGGTGTTGATGTTGAAGTTGCGCTGTACGCCGCAGGGCTTGTAAACGATGTCGGCGATCTCGGTCTCGTCGGTGACCTGCCAGTTGTCGCTGTAGGCGCCCTCGAACGTCTTGCTGGAATGCGTGGTCCGGGAATCCCCCTGGAAATAGTAGCTGGCTTGCTGGGTTCCGGTGGCGCCTTCCGCCAGGTGGGCGAATCCACGGTAGTCGGCCCGGGCTATCCCGTAGGTTAGCCCTTGGGGAACGTGCACGACCAGATTGAGCTGGCAGTTCTTCCGGAAAGCCGTGGGATCCGCGTCGGGCCCCACCTCTGCCAGATAGTCGCTGTAGGTGACGGTGAAGGCCTTGTTGTCGGGCGAAACGGCCACGTCCGCCGTTCCCTCCGGACATCCGGAACCGTTCACGGTGGCGACGTCGATGACGATCTCGTCCGAAGGTGGGGAGTCGAACGGACCGGACGTCGGTGCGAGAAGAGTGGACAGCGCCATTCCGGACGCGATCAAACCGTTGAGCATCCTGTTTCTCCTGTTCGGAGGGAAAAAACCACACTGCTGTTCTTATCCGCCACGCGGAGTATTGGCCTTTCCTTTTCGCGAAGCGAACGGCAATGAGTTTATGGGAGCGCTCCCAAAAATTATAGACACTTTCGGAGCAATCTCCGGAAAACTCGACGGAACGTCCGCACGACAGAACCAATGATGGGATGAACCGAAATGCCGGACACGCGATTTCCGACAGCGAAATCGCACGGAATATTCCGTCTCCGAACCTGTTCAATCGAACGATTTCGAGTTTCTCGACGCCGCAGCGGAGTTTCGCCACCCCGGAGTGCCGCCGGGCCTCACTGATGCTTTCCTGTCGTGTTGTCGACAGGGGTGGGGCATTGTCGGTTCCGACACGTCGAAAGCCACGTTACCAACACGACCAGCCGCGGGTTCTCCCGTGCGGCTCTCGCGAGGAAGGCCCGACGTTGTGTAGGCCGCTACCCGATGTCGGGCCTCCCCGCAGCGAGAGCCGTGCGAGAGGTTCCGCCGAGCGAGCGACCCGACAACCCGACCGGAAAACTCCAATCAGGAACGCCACCGAATCCAGGCACCGTGCGAATCGGTCGTGGCCAGCGTCTCGTGCCCGTCCCGCGCCAGCACGAACGAGTTCTCCGGACCCGCGGATACCGCCGCCGGGCCGACCACACCGGGGGCTTCGTTGGACAGCCACACCGCACCGAGCTCCCGCACGGCGGCGGCGAACTCGCGGCGAACGGATTCGGAGACATAGGCCAGCACCGCCGAGTGATACACCACCAGGGTGGCCTCGCTCGGTGCGCTCGCGGCGATCCGACCGAGGTCGTCGAGGAGGTCACCCCGGTGGACCACCGGACGGTGCCGCGCCGCGACGCGCAGCGCCGCACGCAGCCGGTCCCGCCGCTCGGTCTCCCCCGGCCACAGCAGGCATTCCAGCCAGTTCGCGTGCTCGTCGTCCGCGGCGTCGAGCGGGGCGGTGTCCAGGCCCGCCCGCCAAACGACGGTGGGAACCCCTTCGGGCAATGGAACCGGCCCGAGGGGACGGCAGCGCAACGTCGGTGCTTCGGGCTCGGTACCGCTCACGTGGTGCCCGGCGAAATCGTACGAGTAGAGGTCGGGCAGCAGGTTCAACCCGGCCGAAGCCCCCACCTCCAGCAACGCCAGCGGTTCCGGTAGCCGGGCCAGTGCGGGAAGCAGTGTGGCGCACCGCCCCGCCTCGTTTGTCTGGGTGCGCCGGGTAAGCAGCACCGAGGTGAGTTCCGCCGCACGCTCCCGTGCCAGCTCACGCAGCGTTGCTGGGTCAGCGGGGCGACCGAGCAGGTACCGGGCGGCGGCGAACAGCAGGTTCGGTTGGCGTTTCTCGCTCGGCAGCGTCTCCAGCAGCCCCAGAATCTCCGAATCGGAGGCGACCGCCTCGGCGAGCGCGCCGTATTCCGGGGACTTCGCGGCGACCGCCAGGCCGAACCTGCGGTAGTTCTCGGCGGTGCTCACTCCCGATTCGAGCCCCGCCATGCCGCGCTCGCCCGTTTCGCCGCCCTCGCTTCGGTCGGTCATGTCGAAAACATACCCGAGAACGGCGGGCGACGATGACCGATTTCCGTTGGCCACGGCACCGGAGCAGGATCGGAGGGGCGGCGGACGGGAGGCACAACGGTGCGCAAGATACGAAACCTGACCGGCCCCGGCGTGACCGACGAGTTCGGGATCGGTGGTACCGATCTGGGGGTGGTGACCACCGCGCCGGACGGCCGGTTGGTGGCGGTCTTCGGTGACACCTTCGAACGGGCCGGTGTGGGTGGCAGGGGTTGGCGTTCACCGGTGGTGCTGTTCGGGGACCCGACCACGGTGCGCACCGGAATCGTCTGGACCGGTTCGACCGGGCGAGGTCGCTACGCCGAGCAGGCGCTGCGCTACCGGCACAACTCGATCGTTCGCGGCAGGCGGGTGGGCACCGTGATTCCCACCGACGTCATCACGCTCGGCGGGACGATGTATCTGCACGTGATGGTCTGCGCCGGTATCGGCAAAGTGCACTGGACCGAGATACACCGCTCCACCGACAACGGGGAGACCTGGATCCGCACCGAAGCGAGCTGGCCCGGCGAGCACCACGGCGGCCTGTTCCAGATGCTGACCTGGGAGCTGGGCGACGACGGCTACGTCTACTGCTTCTCCACCGGTTTCCAACGCGACAAGGGACTGGTGCTGCGACGTGTCCCCGCCGAACGGCTCACCGAGCCCGGCGCGTGGCAGGGATGGGGTTTTCGGCGGGGCGCGTGGGCCTGGGGCAATCCGCCGACGGTCGCGTTGACCGGGGCTTACGGTGAGCTGTGTCTACGCCGTGTCGAGGACCGATGGTTGCTGTGCCTGTTCGACGCGGGTAACTACCGCATCGACGTGCTGTCGCTCGCTCACCCCACCTCGAATCTCTACGAGGTGCCGCGCACCACGGTGCTGCGTGGCACCGCCTGGCACGAGGAGAATCACGAGACGGGGCAGGTGGCCCAGCTCTACGGCGCCTACATCGTCCCGGGCTCCACTCTGGATGATCTTCATCTGGTGATAAGCCAGTGGAACACCGGGCGGAACTGGCCCTACCGGGCGATGCAGTTCGCGGGCGCGCTGCCTCGCGACGCCCGATAGGGCCTAACCGTCGATCAGGAGACGGGCACGGCGCGGTCGTGGTCCCGCTGCGCGAGCAGTTTTCGGATCGGCCCGAGTGCGGTGTCCACCCCGGCCAGCGCGGTGGCGAAGTCACGGACGCGGGAGGACAGCCTGCCGCGCCACAGCATCAGAGCCGCCAGCTGACGTGAGTTGCGCTGTGCCGATTCGACTCGGGGCCGTTGGGCACGTTCGTAGTCCAGTAGTGCCCGGGGCACCGTGCTCCTGTCGGCCGAGGCGAGCCGCCTCGCCAGGGCCCCCGCTGATTCGACCGCCATGGCCGCGCCCACCCCGGCCGTCGGCAGGAAACCGGCCGCCGCGTCGCCGAGCAACGCGAAGCGCCCCACCGTCCAATCGGCACACCGCACATCGGACAGACTCCAGTAATGGCTCTCGGGGGTATCCGCCAGCGCGGTCAGCGCTCGGGAGAAGCGGGGCTCGACGGTGCGCAGCCTGTCGCGGACCAGCTGCGCGAACGCCGCGGGACCGCGGGTGGTGTCCGTACGGGGGCCGCCGGTGAAGACGCCGGTTCTACCGGGTACGGGGTACAGGCCCACGAAGCATCCCGGCCCCCAGATTTCCTGATAGGTGTCGAGCCACTCGTCGGGCTCGCCCCATGTCACCCAGCCACCCCAACCGGTGTCGTGGGTCTCCACCCGTTCGGCGCCGAGCACCAGTCCCCTGGTGGTCGAGTGCACCCCGTCCGCGGCGATCACGGCGTCGAAGTCCGCCCGGAACTCTGTTTCGTTCTCGGTCAGGCAGACCCGAACCGTCCCACCGGTCCGCTCGACCGCGTTCGGGGCGGTTCGGAAGGCCACCGGTGCCCCGCCGGTGGTCAGCAGTTCCAGCAATCGGCCACGCTCGATCCCCCGGTAGTGGCCGAACTCTCCCAGCGCGGTGTCCACCGAAAAGCTCCGCAGCACCGCGCCGGTGGAGGCGCACAGCCGGTACTGCCGCACCGCCACGCTCTGTTCGAGGTAGTGCCGTTCGAGACCGAGGTCGTCGAGCACCGGGTCGACGAACGGCATGAGCCCCAGCATGTAACCGGAGTCCTGCCGCTGTTCCGCCCGTTCCACGAGCACCGGGTGCATTCCCCGAGCACGCAGCGATTGCGCCAGGGTCAGGCCGGCCACCCCGGCACCGACGATCAGTACTCGCGGTTCGTGCTGCCCTGTAGCGGCGAGCTGCGCGGTCACGGATGTTGGGACGAACATTGCTGTTGACCTCCGTTTTTGAGTGGACCAGCTGGTCCACTCGAAACGGTAGCACCCTGTGGACCGGGCGGTCCAATAATTTAGGATGCGACTATGGCACTGCACGAACTCGACCGGGAACGGCGTACGCGCGTGTTGGAGAACGCGACGAGCGAGTTCGTCCGGCGGGGATACGAACACGCCTCGCTGAACTCGATCATCCGCGCGTGCGGGATGAGCAAGAGCTCGTTCTACCACTACTTCGACTCGAAGGCGGAGCTGTTCGACACCGTCGTGACCGAAGCGATGCGGGCACTGGGGAGTGAGCTGGCCGTGCCGGACCCGAGTGAGCTGGCTGGAACCGAATTCTGGGAGCGGGTCACGCGTCTGGTCACCCAGCTGCTGGAACTCGCGGGGCGGGGAACCTGGACCGCCGAGGCCGGAAAACTGTTCTATGTCTCCGACACTCCGATCGAGCACAGTCCGGCACTGCGTGACGCGATCGCGGCCGTGCGGGACTGGCTCGCTCGGGCGCTCGAAGCGGGCCGCGAATGCGGGGCGGTGCGGGACGATCTGCCGAGTTCGTTGCAGGCATCGCTGGTGTTCGCGTTGCTGCGGTGTCTGGACGACTGGTCCCTGCACCAGCTGCACGAGTACTCGGCACCGGAACGCGAGCGGATCGCCCGGGCACAGCTGCGGACGCTGTACCGGATGCTGGCCCCCGACGCCGACGACGCCGGAGGCGAGTGAGCCATTCCCCGGCACTGTTCGAAAAACGGCCGCCCCGGCCGGAAGCCGAGGACCGCCTCTTCGACCGGGAGCCGAGACAGCCTCTCCCCCGCCCCATTCAGGTCATGCAGAATGCCTGCATGTCCAGGGAGTACAACGTCACCCCGCACAGGCGGCGCTGAGGTCCGTCCCAGTACAGATCGGTTTTGTCCTGCGCGTTGATCTCGTTGGTGGGCGCGGGCGGCCCGAGCCGGGTGACGGTCCCGTCGTCGAAAGCCAACCGCAGCAGTGCGGGTGGGTTCTCGTAGGTGCCGTTGTTGATGGCCAGGATTCCCTTCGAGGTGGCCGCGAAGGGGTAGATGCTCGTTTTCGGGGCGAGTCTGCTGCTCCACACCCGTTCCCCGCCTTGTAGCTCGTAGGCGACGATCCTGTTCTCACTGCGTAGCTTGCTGACCTTACGGGGCGTGGTGGAAATGACCAGCATGCCGTTGGTGACCACGGTGTGGTACTCGTTGCGGGGTATCATGCCGTCGATCGACGCCGTGTCCAGGGTTCGTTCCGAGGACGGCTGCACGGGTACCGAGCCGGTCCTCTTCCCGGAACGGTCGAAGAAGAGCAGTTCGGAGGCTTCCGGACCTATTCCTCGGGAAACCTCCACCACGGCCGGATCGCCGGACAGTAGCGAAACGGTGTCGGCCTGGGGAAGGTCGACGGTGGCATGAGTCCTACCGGTGGTGGGGTCGAGCATCACCAACCGCTTCCGCCCCTCGGAAACGCAGGATTCGACCAACGTGACCGCCGACCGGGAGACGTACAGGTCGTTCACATAGCAACTGCCCTGTTCGGGCGCGGTATACTTCCAACTGGTAGTGCCGTCGGTACGACGCAGCGCGGCGACGTTGTCCCCGTTTCGGAACACGACACGATCAGCTGTCAGGCCCGACATCATGCCGCTGTCCTGATTGGCCGAACCGTGCCTCCATCGGAGCTCTCCGCTGCTCAGCTCCACCAGTGCCAGGTGGGAACAGGTCACGGTGACCAACCGTTCGGAGTACCGGTTCTGCCTGGTGGGTCCGTAGCTGATCGCGGCCACTCCGCGTCGGGCGGTACGCGAGGCACCGCAGAACGCCGTGGAATCAGCACCGGACAACGCGGGCGGCGAGAGCTTCCAGCTCTGCTCACCGTCGCGTTTGTCGAGCCCCAGAACCCGGTTCCGCGTGACCTGCACGAGCACCTTCCCGCTCGCCACCGAGGACAGCACGTTCTCGTCACCGGGGTTGCCTGGTTTTTTCCAGCTCACTTTCCCGGCCAAGAGCCCCGCGTTCGGCGATTCCTCGGACTGCCCGCCCTGGCCGGAAAGGCTCACCAAGAGCATCCGCACCGCGAACACACCGGCAACCAGCAACACCACCAGCCCGAGCACGAGCAACGTGATGATCAAGCCCCACGGGGGGCGCTTGCGCGGCCGTTGGCCGGGTGGCTGTCCCGCCCAGGTCGGCTGGTAAGGCTGCGGCGGAGCGCCCGGACCGGGCGACTGCGGCGGTACTCCCCCTGGATACAAGACATGCTCCTCGTGAGGTACTGGCTGATCCGGATGCGCGGCCACTGAGGCCACCGATCGCGCCCTTGAACGACGTTCATTTCTAACACCCGGAGTTCACCCGCATGGGGGACAACAGCCAAACCGGCGGAGTACCACTGGAAACAGTGCGGGTCCGACATGAACGTGCGCCCCGCCGGTCCCCTCACCGACGGGGCGCACCTGCCATCACCGTCCTCAGCCGACGCTGCCCGCCTTACCGGAAAGTTTCGCGCGCAGCCGCGCCAGCGGTCCGCCCGAGCCGGATGGCCGGGCACTCGGCTCCGGCAGCCGACCCTCCACCGCGTCGTCCAGCAGTGCCTTGACCGTCTCCTTGGCACAGCCGCGGTTGGTTCCGATCCCACCGGAGGGGCCACGTTTGATCCAGCCCACCACGTAGGTCCCGGGCCGGTCGGTGACCCGCCCCCCGGAGTTCGGCACGGTCGCGGTGCCTTCGTCGAAGGGCAGGCCTGGAACCGGCACGCCCCGGTAACCGACCGCTCGCACCACCAGCCCGGCGGGGATCTCGACGTCCTCGCCACCGGCACCGCCGACGCGAATACCCCGAACCGCGTTCTCCCCCACCAGCTCCACGGGAGCGGAGTGGAACCGGAACACGACGCGACTCCGCCCGTTCACCGCGGCCTCCCCGGCAGGGGCGGACCAGTCAACGGTCTGTCGGGAGACGTCCCGCAGCAGCCCCGCCTTCTCGTCGTCCCCGGCGGCGTCGATGGTGGGCTCGATCCGCGGATCGTGCGTGTCCACCACGAGTTCGATGTCCTCTCGCTGGGTGAGTTCGAGCAGTTCGGGCCTGGTGAAGGCGGCGTGCTCGGGACCACGGCGTCCCAGCAGCACCACTTCCCGAACCCTGCTGGCACGCAGCAGGTCCAGCGCTCGCGGCGAGATCGAGGTGTCGGCGAGCCGTTCCGGGTCGGTGCTGAGTATGCGCGCCACGTCCAGCGCGACGTTGCCGTTGCCCACCACGACCACCCGCTCGGCGGAGAGGTCGACGGTCTCGGCGACGGCGTCCGGGTGGCCGTTGTACCAGGAGACCAGGGTGGTGGCGCTGACGCTGCCCGCCAGCTCCTCGCCGGGAACGCCGATATCACGGGCCGAGGAGGCCCCGACCGCGTAGATCACGGCGTCGTGCCGGTTGGCCAACTCCGCGGCGGAAACGTCCTTGCCGACCTCCACGCCGAGCCGCAGCCGCATCCGGGGGTGGTGGTGGAACCGCGCGAACGTCTCACTGATCCGCTTCGTCGACGGATGATCGGGCGCCACGCCGTATCGCACGAGACCGCCCGCGACGGGCAACCGGTCCAGCAGGGTGACCCGGCAGTTGGTGTGCAGCAGCAGGTCCTCGACGGCGTACATCCCGGCGGGGCCGGTGCCCACGACCGCCACGTCCATCGGCGCGAGATCACTGGGGATCGAGTGGTCGAACACCGGCGGTCCCCAGGAGTGGAAGTTGGGCGAGGAACCGGCGGTGCCCGTCTCCGAGGCGCCGTTCGCAGCTGGCAGTCCGTTCGACCCCGCGCCGTTCGACCCCGCGCCGGTCACCTCCGGCAGGTCGCCGGGCTCCGAAGCGCGGTCGGACGCCGGAGCACCGCTGGTATCGGGAGCCCCACTGGAGTCGGACTCGACGACCGCAGCACGGTCGGCATAGTACGCGGCGTTGATGTCGGCGTAGGCCCGGAGCGAGCCGGTCAGCCGGTCCACCGGGAACACCGCGTCGACCGGGCACGCGTCGGCGCAGGCGCCGCAGTCGATGCAGGTGCTCGGATCGACGTAGAGCATCTCGGTGGTGCCGAAATCCGGCTCGTTCGGGGTGGGATGGATGCAGTTGACCGGGCACGCCGCGATGCAGGAGGCGTCGGTGCAGCAGGTCTGGGTGATCGCGTAGGCCATGGCTTCAGATCAGGTTCGCCCGCTTGTAGAACCACGTGGCGGGCTTGGTGAGCAGTCCAGCCGAGTCGAGGAACTCCATCAGCCCGGCGCAGCTGGAGCGCACCAGCGACTTGTAGTGCTGGTTCGCCTTGGCCTCGCGGACGGCTCGCTCCACGTCCAGCCCCGCGTTCTCGTAGACCTTCTTGTTGACCATGCTGGTGACGATGAAGTACGAGGCGGCGGCGACCACCACGGCCTGGAGCTGCTTGCGCACCGGCCCCACCCCGCGCAGACGCTCCTTGGTCTCCTGCCGGGCGAACTTCATGTGCCGGGATTCCTCGACCACGTGGATGTTGTTGATGGTGCGGACGAAGGGGGCGACCCGTTCGTCGCGCATCCAGTCCCGCTGCATGACGTCGAGGACCTCCTCGGCGACCAGGATCGCGGCGTAGGCGGCCTCGCCGAAGGCCAGCGTCTTGAACACGCGGCCGAGTTCGATCACCGGGCGCGGCGGACGGTAAGCGGGTGCGCGCAGCTTCTCGGCACCGCGTCCGAACATGATGGAGTGTCGGCACTCGTCGGCGATCTCGGTCAGCGCCCACTGGAAGGCGGGGTCGGCCGGGTCCTTGGCGTAGAAGTCCCGCAGCACCATCTGCTGCAGGATCATCTCGAACCAGATGCCGGTGCTGGCTACGCAGGCCGCTTCCTGCCTGGTGAGTTCGCGTTGCTGTTCCGGGCTCATCTCGGACCAGTAGGCGGTGCCGTAGAGCGTGCTCCACTCCGGACTCGCACCGTGGTAGTCGGTGTCGAGCGGTGTCTCCCAGTCGACTTCCTGGGCCGGGTCGTAGGACAGCGTCTCCGAGGAGTCCAGCAACCTGCGGGCGACGTCCTCACGCTCGGATGCCGCGTCCGTGGCGTCGGATCCGGTGATACTGCTGGTCATGGGCACTCCCTACCGAAATGACGACGATATTCCGGTGCCGCCGAAATAGTGTTACCGAAGGTAACAACTACTTGCGGGTAGCCGCGAGGGTGCGACATACGCTACATGTGTGACTTGTGTCACTTTTCGGGATTGTTGGGGTCCCTCGCCGTGACGAAGACGCGACGAGCGCGGGCCTCGTGCGGCTGCCACGGCACCGCACCGCACAGCCGCACACGCCCCGTAAACCGAGTCCTACCGCCGCACCACCGTCACAGAGCGCGGAGTCCACGAGAGGTCGAGACCCGAGGCTCGACCCTCGCGGCGGACGAGTGGCGTTGACCACCGGACAGCCGAGACCGAATCGGGCATTCGGCACAATGGGCGCGTGGTGATCGCACTCTCCCTGCTCGGTGGCCTGCTGTTGATCGCTGTGATCATCGCGGCCAACGGGTACTTCGTCGCCCAGGAATTCGCGTTCATGACCGTCGACCGGGCCCGGCTGGCGGATCGGGCCGAGCAGGGCGACCGGGTTGCCGCACGGATGCTGCGGGTGACCCACCGGACCTCGTTCATGCTCTCCGGCGCCCAACTGGGGATCACCGTGACGGGCCTGCTGGTCGGTTACGTCGCCGAACCGCTGGTCGGCCGCGCGGTGGGCGAGCTTCTCGGCGGGGTGGGCGTCGCTCCCGGCGTGGGCATCGCGATCGGCACCACGGGCGTGCTGGTGCTCTCGACCTTCGTGCAGATGCTGTTCGGCGAGTTGTTCCCGAAGAACCTCGCCATCGCACGGCCGTATCCGCTGGCGCGGTGGCTCTCGGCGTCCACGGTGGTCTACATGCGCCTGGCGGGCTGGCTGATCTGGTTCTTCGACCGGGCCTCGGCCGGGCTGTTGCGGCTGCTGCGGATCGAGCCGGTGCACGACGTGGAGCACGCGGCCAATCCGAGTGACCTGCAGCGGATCGTGATCGCGTCCCGACAGGCCGGTGAGCTCCCGCCGGAACTCTCGCTGTTGCTGGACCGGGTGCTGGACTTCCCGGAGCGGGACGTCGAACACGCCCTGGTGCCGCGTTCCCGGGTGGACGTGCTCGCCGACACCGCCACGCTCGACGAGGTGCGCGGGACGATGAGCAGCGGACATTCCCGCTATCCGGTGCTCGACGATGACGGCGACATCGCGGGGATCGTGCACCTGGTGGACGTGCTGGAGTCGATGGGAACCGAGACCGGCGACGGCGAACGCCCGATCACCGAGTTCACCCGACCGGCCACCATCCTGCCCACCCTGATGTCGCTGCCCGACGCGGTCACCGCGATGGCCGAATCGAGCGGCAGGATGGCCTGCGTGGTCGACGAGTACGGCGGCTTCGCCGGGATCGTCACGGTCGAGGACCTGGCGGAGGAACTGGTCGGCGAGCTCACCGACGAGCACGACGTCGACGAACGACCCCACTTGGTCGGCACCGACGAGGGTGACGCGCGGTGGCGGGTCCGGGGCGACGCCCCGCTCGACGAGGTGGAACGCGAACTCACCCACGAGCTGCCCCGTGGGGACTACGAGACCGTCTCCGGACTCGTCATCGCCAACCACGGGGCACTGCCGGCGGAGAACACGGTGGTCGACATCAGACTTCCGGACGATCCGGCCGAACTCGCCCACGCGCAGCACCCACCGGTTCGGACGCTACGCGCCACGGTCGTGGAGATCGATCAGCACGTGCCCTCGGAGCTGGTGCTGGAACTGATCGAGAACACCCCCGACGAGCACTCGACCGACCCCGGCGATCGGACGGACAACCCCGACTCCGGGCCTTCCGGGCAGGAGGACTCCTGATGCTGGCCACGCTGACCACCATCGCGATCATCGCGGCCAGCGCGCTGTTCGTCTCGATCGAGTTCGCCACCATCGGCGCCCGGCGCACCCGCCTGGAGCAGCGGGCGGGTACCAGCCGAGCGGCCCGCGCTGCGCTGCGCAACGCCTCCGAGGTGTCGGTGCTGCTGGCGGGCTGCCAGCTCGGCATCACCGCCTGCACCCTCGCGCTGGGCGCGATCACCGAACCGGCCGTGGAGCACGCGCTGGAACCCGTAATGAGCGCGCTCGGGCTGCCGGGCTGGCTCGGCGGCACGGTGTCGTTCGTCCTCGCGCTGCTGCTGGTGACCTTCCTGCACCTGGTGGTGGGCGAGATGGCGCCCAAGTCGTGGGCGATCGCCCACCCCGAGCGCTCGGCCACCCTGCTCGCCTTCCCCATGCGCGGTTTCATGTGGCTGTTCCGCCCCGTACTGCTGCTGCTCAACAACGCCGCGAACAAACTCGTCGAGGCGGTCGGGGTGCGGCCGGTCGAGGAGGTCGCGATCGAGCAGTCTCCCGACGAGCTGCGCCAGCTCGTGCGCCACTCGGCCGAGAGCGGTGAGCTCGACACTTGGTCCTCCGGCCAGCTCGCGGGCGCGCTGGAACTGACCCGGCTGCGCGTCGGTGACCTCACCGGCGAGGAATCCGTGGCCGCCGTGCCCCGCACCGCCACCGTCGCCGATGTGCAGGCCGCCAGCAGGCGCTCCGGGCATCTGCGGATCCTCGTGGGTGCTCCCGACGCGCCGGAGGGCCTGGTGCACGTCCGCGACACCCTCACCCTCGATCCGGCGGACCCCCTGGACGGGCTGGTCCGGGAGTGTCCCGAGTTGGATCCGAAGACCAGCGTCCTCGACGCCCTATCCCGGATGCGCCGCACCAGCACCCAACTGGCGCTGGTCCGCACTCCCGAACGTGCGAGCGGGGTGGTCACCATCTCCGACATGCTGCAGGGGCTGTTCCCTCGCGGCACGGATGTCGAAACCGCTGAGCGGTGACCCGAGAGCATCGACATCTCGCCGTTCCCGGCCCCACCCCGCCCGCTCCGTTCCGAGGGACCACCGGCCACACCGCCGAACCCGGGCGCGCCGGAACAGGAAGTTCGCTTTCCTCGTTGCTCTGGTGAGAGTGGCACCGAATCCGGCAGCACGGCTACGCGAAAACGGGGTGGGAAAGATGGGCGGCGACGAGGAGATCCGGGTCGAGACCTCCGGCAAGCGGGTGCGCGCGATGCTCGGCGGCCACGTGGTGGCCGACACCAGGCGAGCGGTGCTGGTCTGGGAACACCCCTACTACCCCACCTACTACGTGCCGCGCGCGGACGTGCGGGCCGAGCTGGGCGACACCGGCGAGGTGCGGCACTCGCGGCGGCTGGGCGAGGGCACGATCTACGACGTGGTCATCGACTCGACGACGGCACCGGCGGGCGCTATCAGCTATCGCGACTGCCCGCTGCCCGAGCTGCGTGAGCTCGTCCGGCTGGACTGGAACTCGATGGACGAGTGGTTCGAGGAGGACGAGCCGGTCTACGTCCACCCCCGTGACCCGTACAAGCGGGTGGACATCCTGGAGAGTTCGCGGCACGTGGAGGTGCGGCTCGACGGCATCACCGTCGCCGACTCGCACCACCCGCGAATCCTGTTCGAGACCGGCCTGCCGCCCCGGTACTACCTGCCGCTGCCCGACGTGCGGATGGACCTGCTGCGTCCCAGTGACCACGAGACTCACTGCCCGTACAAAGGGACCGCGGGCTACTGGCACGTGCACACCGGCGAGGCCGAGCACCCCGACACGGTGTGGACCTACCGCACCCCGCTGCCGGAGAGCCACAAGATCGCCGGGCTGGCGTGCTTCTACGACGAACGCGTGGACGTCCTCCTCGACGGCGAGCCGCAACGGCGGCCCGAGACTCCGTTCTCCTGACGGCCGACCCACCACAGTGGCCGGTAACGAGCGCGGCGTGCGGCTCCCCGACCGCTGAGTCCGGGCAGCGGGAGCGAGCCGAGCTTTTCCGACGGAACCCAGGACAACCCAGCGGATCCGTGGTGTGATCGGAACATGCCACGTGGACGTAACGGACATCCGTGCGAACCGGACACTTCACGAATGGGATTGTGGCGCTGCGAGGAGTGCGGGCAGCAGTGGGAGATCCACGGCGTGGAAGGTAATCCCCAAGTCCGCAGGGTCAGCCGCGTCGGGTGGTTCATCGCCAAGCTCTTCGGCTGAGCACACCGGCACCGCCGCCGACGAGCTGTGCGGGCTCGGTTCGTGGCGTGCGGGGACAACCGCCGTGGCAGCGGCGCTTCCCGACGCTGCGAAAAGCCCGGCGCACGGCCGTGCGGCTCATCGCCCCAGCTCGTCGAGTCGGGCCAGCATCCGGTTCGCCTGCTCGACGTGGAGTTCGGATTCCTCGGTGGTGGCCACGGCCAGCACCTGCCGCAGCAGTTGCCTGGCCTCGTCCGTCTCCCCGGTGTTCGACAGCAGCGTCGCGAGTTGCACCCGGACTTCCAGGATGCGTTCCAGCTCGCCGGGCAGCAGGCGGAGGTATTCGTTGAGCAGCGAGCGGAGTTCGCGGGCGGCTCGCTGGTTCTCGCCGAGCTCCATGCGGCAGGTGGCGGCCATGAACCGGCATTCCAGCACGGAAGCGGTCGTCACGCCCGACTCGTCGTCGAGCTCCGCGAGCAGCGTGGTGTATTCCTCCAGCGCGGCCCGGTAGTCGCCGCCGAGGAAGTGGAACGTCGCGAGGTTGCGCCTGATCTTGGTCCTGCGGTCGGGGGTGAGTTGTTGCCGCAGCGAGCGGTCGAGCAGCAACGAACGCAGCAGTTCGGCCGCCTGCGTGAACCGTGCCTCGTCGACCAGTTCGTTGGCCCGCTGCTGCTCCGAGCGGATGCGTTCCTCGGCCTCTCGTGGATCGGCGGCGGGAACTTCGCCGGAAGCCTCGGCGGACTCGGGGCCACGTCGTGGGGATCGCGGGGCGTGCGGGTGCCGGTAGGGCGCTGTCGGGTCACCACTGTCGACGACGGAGTCGGATTCCTCCGGCGCGGGCAGGTACGGCAGCAGTCGCCGGTAGACCTCTTGCGCGTCCGCGGGCCGGTGCTGCGGGTTCTTGGCCAGCAGATCGAGCACGAGCCGTTCCAGTTCCGCCGGAACCGCCACGCCGCACTCCCGCAGCGGGGTGGGCGGCACGCTCACGTGCTTGTGCACGATCCCCGGTGCGCCGGGGGCGTCGAACACCCGCTCGCCGCTGAGCAGCTCGTGCAGCACACACCCCAGGGAGTAGAGGTCACCGGCCGGGGTGGCGGTGTTGTGCATGGCCTGTTCCGGGGCCATGTAGGCCGGGGTGCCCATGCTGTCGCCCGTGCGGGTGAGTTTGGTGTGGCCGCCTTCCAGCACGGCCGCGATGCCGAAGTCGAGCACTTTGACGGTGCCGCTGTCGGCGATCATCACGTTGTGCGGTTTGAGGTCGCGGTGGATCAGTGAGGCCTCGTGGGCCGAGGCCAGCACGGCGGCGATCTGCGCGGCGATCGACGCCGACCAGGAGACCGACAGCGGCGCGTGCTCGGCGACGATGTCGGCGAGGTCGGTGCCGGAGACCCGCTGCATCACGAGGAACAGCTCGTCGCCCTCGGTGCCGACGTCGTGCACGGCGGGCACGCCGGGGTGTTCGATCTTGGCGGTGAGTTGGGCCTCGCGCACGAACCGCTTGGTCAGCAGCTGCGGGTCGTCGGCTTCGGCCAGTTTGGCCGGGGGTAACAGTTTCACGGCGATGCGCCGGTCCAGCCGCTGGTCGTAGCCGGACCAGACCTCGCCCATCGATCCCCGCCCGATCGGCGAGGTCAACTCGTATCGCCGCGCGACCACCCGGTTGCTGCCCACCGGTTCCCTCCTCGTCACCTTCCCCCGTTTCGCCGCACCCGAGCACCACTCCGGCGGGCGAGTCCGAACGGGCCGAGACAGCCCCGAACGAACCGGAAAAGCCCAGCACGAACCGAAGGAGCAGAGCCCTGCCACGAACACACAGCCGGACGGTTGATCACTATCAACCCCGGTCGCGGCGGTCAACCCGGCAGGTGAGGCGCTGTGTCGTCCGCTGCGATCCGCCTGTCGAGCCTCACCTGTCGGCTCTCGCCTGTCGGCTCTCGTCTGTCGAACAGGGCGGTTTCCCGCTGGTTGCCGCGCTTGTGCTGCTCCGAGGCTTGGCGGCTTTCCGGTGAAGTCGCAGCGCACCGGCTCCCCGGGGGGTCCAGAGACCTCCCAGCCATCGGGGTTGTTTCCGGTCTCGCACCGCGGCCCCCGACAGCCTCACCCGGCCCCGGTGCCGGGCCGCCGTCCGTTTTTCCTTGCGAGCCGTAGGCGACCCTGGGGCTCGGGTCCCGCGTGGACCCGTAAGGCTGCGAGTCCCCCCTCGATCTCGGGGGTGTCGTGAAACGGACACAGTTCTGCCGGGATCGAGGGGGAGGTGAAGCTTCTCGGTATACCGGAATTGTGACTTTGGAGCTTCACCCCGCGAGCCGGATTAAGGGCTCGCCGAGCCGGGGGTTACGCGCAGTGCCGGGATGATGGCCGGGCTACACGAGCATGAGCGCCAGGGCTTACCAAGGACACGGCCGGGTTCGCCTAGATCGTGCGTTGCCTGACGCGCGAACTTCACCCGCTCTAACCGGGATCCGCACGGCTGTGAACCGTGGCCAGGACTTGCGGCCCTACCCACGCGCTGCCTGGGGTGCGCGTGGAGGGAAGTCTATTCCGTGCTAGACTCAGCACTGTTGTTTTGTCTTCTTGGCGGATACAAAATAACACGGAGTCCCCTGGTCACGATCAGGGGACTCTTTTTTGTTCGTGACCGAGTGTGACCGCGATAGAAGCGTTCTTGGAACGAATCCGAGGGTGCGAAACTGTTCGGCTGTTGGTCAGTCGACCAGGGTTCAGCCGGGTCCAAGGACACCTCGCGTCGAGGTCTGGTCGATTTCCCATCCCGCGAGCTTTCGGTGCGCCGCTGCCCATTCCGCGTGGACCCAAGCTTCCGGCATGTTCGACAGGGCTTCGCGTGCTGCCTGGCGGGCCTGCTCGAAGTCCCCGAGGGCATGGAGCACGAACCCCTTGTGTCCATTGAGGATGGGAGGCACGTACCAGTACGAGGAATCCGGCAGCTCTTCCGGGGCGGGAAGACGTTCCACGTGGTGGTCGGCTTTCGCGAGCAGGTCGGTAGCCGAGCGCGTGTCTCGCTGATAAGCCGCGATCTCGGCGGCCTGGCAGTGCATGTACGCGTAGATCCCCGGATCAACCCGGCTGTCACGCATCGCTGCTCGGTTGAGGTTGGCCGCCTGGCCGTAGTTTCCGAGCAGCAGTGCGCGATACGCGGCGAAGCTCAGCGCGGTGGCGAGCCGTTGCGGGTCGTCGGCTTCCAGCGCCAGCCGCGCCGCACGGTCCAGGTGGGCTTGCGCGTCGCCGTATTCGTCCCGTGCGATTTTGAGCCAGCCGAGATACTGGCTGGTCTCCGAGGCCAGTCCCACCGCCTCGGCCGTGTGCTTGGACTGGTCGGCCAGGTGGTTCACGAGCTCGGCGTGGGCCGCGACGCTGGGCAGCACGGCGCTCGCGCTCGTTTCGTCTTCGAGCCTGCGCACGGTCGAGAGCATGTCGGCTGCTTGGGACAGGGCCGTGGTGTCGGCCCTGCGGGGGTGCTGTGCGGCCCGGTGAAGCCGCTCGGTGCGTGGGTCGGGTGTGAACCCGAGGTCGCGATCGGATGCCTGTAGGACCGCGCGGAAGGCCGCCCGGTAGTCCCGTCCCGGCCGTTGGATCTGCCCGCGCTCAAGCCTGCCGAGGTAGTGCCGGTCCAGCGCCCCCGGCCTGCCGGTGTTGTCGAGTAGCCACGTGTTGACCCGTTCGGCCAACTCGGCGCGGCTCATGTGCTCACCGGGCACGCGAGCAGATTCCGCCGCGTGGCGTGCGGCCTTGAGGTGATCGTTGCCGACCATGCTCGCCAGTCTGCCACCGAGCTGGAGAAGGTGAACGAGTGTGGAACCCGTGGAACGACAGCACTGCTGGCTGCCCGTAGCGGAACGGACTGGTTTCAAACCTTCGCTTGCTCGGACTGCGCCGAATGCCGGATCACAGAGTATTCGAGCACCGGCAGCGCCACGCGAGGCTTCCCCGCGTCACTGGACTCAGCACTGCCGCTGCGAATCTCGCCGGATACGAGGTAGCACGAGCCTCTTGGTCACGATCAGGAGGCTCTTCTTTGTTCGTTACCGAGTGGGCACGCATAAAAAGCACCCCCGGAGCGAATCCGAGGGTGCGAAGCTGTTCGGCCGGGGATCAGTCGAACCGGCTGGTCTTCACAGCGTCAAGGAAGGCCGACCACTGCGAGCCGGTAGCGGTGAAGTAACCGGCAGCACGGTCCTTCGTGTCGCGCACGCCGATGGTGTTGGTGGTCACCGCGACTTCGACGCAGTTGTTCGCACCCTGCGAGCGGCTGGACTTCCGCCAGGTCGCGCCGGTCAGATCAGCCATGTTTACCTACTCCGTGGTCTGGTGTCGCAGCTCCTTGATTCGGCGGTCCAGCATCGTCGCGGTCTCGCGCTCGGACGCCGCCGCCGCGCGCAGCCTATCGAATGCCTGCTTATAAGCGTCCGTGTGGGCGGGACGGTCGATATAGTCGGCTGACGTAAGCGCTTCCGTGTACACGTAGGTAGCTTCGGGCTCTTCCAAGGTGAGCAGCACCCAACCAGTACCGAGCGCGACATGCTCGCCGATGGTGAACGGGATGATCTGGATCGTGACGTTGGAGCGCTTCGCCATCTTGCGCAGGTGCTGCAGCTGGTCACGCAACACCTGGTAGTCACCGATTTGCCGGTACAGCACGGCTTCACCGAGAACCACCCAGACCCGCGGGCCTTCGTCGTGAAGCGCGCGGTCGGCACGCATCATTCGCTCAGCCACGCCCGGTTCGGGGTCCACGGACTCGTCCAGCGGGTTGGACAGCACCGCCCGCGCGTAGTGCTCGGTCTGCAAGATCGCGGGAATGACCTCGGGATCGTACGCCTTGATCTCGGAGGAAGCTCCTTCCAAGGCCAGAAACGTGTTCGCCCAGTCCGGGACCGTCGATGGCCGGTCCCGGCGCCGTGCTTCCTTGCCGAGCGCTCGCAGTCGTTCGGCTTGCTCCTGGTCGTCCGCCACGCCGTACATCTCAAGCATGACTTCGATCTCGGCCGCGCTGGCGGTCAAGTCACCGCGCTCCACTTTGGTCAGCTTGCCCGAGTACCAGTCGAGCCGTTCGGAAATCTTGGGTGGCGACACCCCTGCCGCGTTGCGCAGGTTTCGCAAGATCAAGCCAACTTGGACACGGCGCACTGCGGGTGGCGTATTGCTCATGCAAGGAAGACTATCGCGAAACTTCGTCAGACAAGATCCCCTGATTGAGGGATCGTCAATTGCAATTGCAGTTGGCTATGTTCCTAGTTGATGAGCACGCTAAGCAGCTTTCAGGAGGGAAGGGCCCTGGGTCGGGCTGCCGTGGAACGGGGGAAGTCTGTGGAGCTCAGTGCGGAGACCGAGCGGGTTGTCGTCTCGTGGTTCGTGCCGGACGGCGACACCCACCAGCACGCCACGGTGGACGCGTTGCCGACCGAGGGCGGCGGGGTGAGCACGCTCGGCGGGCACGACTACGCCGAAGCCCCGGCCTATCAGGACCGCCGGATGCGCCACATCCGACCGTTCTGCGATCTCTGCTTCACCGAGTACCTCAAGCTCCACACGGCCCAGCCGAGCTGGAAGGGGTAATCATGGAAACCACCGAGCGACGGCACTACTGGCTGCCCGTGCCGGATCGAACCGGCTTCAGATGGCACCGGCACGCCTTCCGGGGCAAGTACTGGGACGGCCGATGCTCCGACACCTCGGTGTGCGGCACGCCGTGCGCGATGGCCAAACCCAGCGAGCTGGACTGGTTCCAAGCACCCACGTGCCAGGACTGCACCGAACTGTTGATCACCGAACAGTCAGCCACCGGAAGTACCGGGCAGCCGGACAGCGGGAACGCCGAACAATCGGACACCGGCAGCGCCGAGGGGGAACAGTGACAAGACGGCCCCGCGAGCCGGACGGCGTACGCGGCTACGTCCCCGCCTTCTCCGGCGAGCTGCACGAACCACCGAGGAAACGAACCACAGTGCCGCACTCAATCCTGGAACGAGTGCTCGACGGCCTCCAGAAACTCTGAGAACGCCCGCAGGGGAAACGAGCACCCGATAAGGGAGCGTCTTCGTCTCCCCTGGACAAAGCGGCCAACCCAGCGGGTAAGGCACTGTCTTGCCCGCTGTGAATCAGCTGTTGGCCCTCGCGGTTTTCCGCTGATTCCCACGCTCGTGCCGACTCGGTGCTGCTCTCGGACCGCGATCCTCCACAGTCTTCCGCCGCCCCGAAACCAGGCCGCCGTCCGTCTCTCCTGGGGGGGGAGTCGCGAGGGACGCCCCACTCGGGCACCGCTTGGCTCCAAAGGCTGCGATCCCCTCGATCTGAGGACGGGACTGGTGCCGACTATCGAAGCTGGCTCAACAGGGCCTCGGTCCGGTGCCGGGCAGGCTCGGTGAACACCGGATCTGTCTCGGTGTCCAGGATTCCGGCGCAGGCGTACAACCACGACAGTCGCCCCGAGCGCGTGGACAGATCGACGGCGCGCTCGGCGGCGATCCGCTCGGCCAGCTCCGGCACCGCCAGCGACCCCATCCACAGGCACGCGGCATCGAAACCCCTGGGGCCCGCGCCCCAGTCTTCCCAATCCAGCAGCCAGCACTCCGGCGCGGTGAGGTTGGGCCACGCGAAGTCGCCGTGGACGGCCACCCACTCCTCGACGGTCGTGTCCACATCGGCACCGAACACCCGCGTGATCAGGTTCGCGATGCGCTGCTGGGTCAAAAACGCGGTGTGCCGGGTCGCGGGATGCGCCGGACCGTGCGTGGCCAGCGCGTCCAACGAGGCGTTGAACGTCGCCCACCAGGACTCGGGCAGTTCCGGGGCGTGTCGCAGCACGCCCGCGGCCGGGATCGGTGCCGCGGTGACCAGCTGTGTCTCATCGGCGCGCCACATCAAACCCGCATCCCGATCAAGCCAGGACACTCCCTGGTACCAGGCGGGTTTGGCCACACCCCGCAGCACCTCGGCGGCTTCAACTCCGTTCCACCCCCGCGTACCCAGCGAATCCCACGGTTGAACCTCGAGACGCACCCACGTGTTCCGGTCACTACGGGCACCGACGGAGCGCCGCTTGACCACGGCCGATTCCCGGTCCACGACCAAGCCCAGGGAGCGCTCGACCCGTTCGAACGCGTGCGCGTGCGGCTGCTGACGCAGATCCACCGTCACTGCCGGACCCGCCACAGAGGTGTGCATCCCCGCACTGTAGCCACCGCACCCACCAAGCGTCGGACGCCTCGGGGAGGTCGGAACAGGCGGCGGTGCACGCGACTCACCGGGCGTCGATCGGGTCGTCACCAGCGGTCGGCTCCGACATGGTGTCGACGACGGCGGCGTAGCCGAGCCTGATTACGGCCTCCATCGGGTTCGCTTCGGATTGCCAGTCCCCCACGACGATGACGCCCTCGCCGAGTACTACCTCGCCGCATTCGACAAAATCCGGACCCACCGTCACGAATTGAAAGAAGGCATCCTCGCATGAACACACCCGGCTTGGACGAACTCACCAGCGCCGACGCCGCCGACGGCATCGACCAACACGTCGTCGGCGCCGTCATCGACCACGGCGGCACGCTCCTCCTGCTCAAACGCCCCGCCGACGACTTTCGCGGCGGCACCTGGGAACTGCCCTCCGGCAAAGTCGAACCCACTGATACCGACCTGTACGCCGCGCTACACCGCGAAGTCACCGAAGAAACCGGCCTGACCGTCTCGACCATCACCGGCTACCTGGGCGCGTTCGACTACACCTCCGGCTCCGGCAAGCACACCCGCCAACACACCTGGACCGTCACCGTGGCCAACCCCGCCGAGGTACACCTCAGCGAACACGACGAGTCCGCCTGGGTGGTCACCACCGAGCAGCATCCGGTCAGCGCCGAAGTACAACAACTCATCGACGCCCACCTCGCCAGGCCCGCCACTACGTCGGCGCCCTGATCAGCTACTGGCAGCACCACTCCGACACAGCAGGAGTTGCTCCCCGTGACCGACATCGACATCTTCACCGACCGCTACGAACACGTCGGCATCGAGAACAAGAAACAAGCCCACCGCCAGGGGCTGTGGCACCGTACCTTCTCCGCGCTGGCGATCAATCCGAGCCGCCGACGTGTGTTTCTGCAGCAGAAGGCCCCGGGGCGGTATTCTTTCGACCGGCCGGACTATGCCGACATCAGCGTCGGTGGGCATTACCACGCGGGTGAGCGCGTCGAGGACGGCGTGCGGGAAGTCCACGAAGAACTCGGTCTTCCGGTGGCCTATGACGAACTGTGTCCGATAGGGCTGCGCCAGACCGCCGTCACCCTCACTGCGGATCACATCGAGCGCGAGTTCCAACACTGGCACCTGCTGCCGCTTGACCTGGAGCTCGACGCTATCCCCCTTGCCGATGCCGAAGTCTCCGGGATCGTCGAGGTCGATCTCGACGACGCCATCGCGCTGGCCGCAGGCGAGACCGAGACCGTCTCCGCGCGGTTCGCAAGCCACGGCGAGCACGGTCTCGTCCACACAGGAGGCACCCTGTCTCGGGCCGAGCTCGTGCCCAACTACCTCGCGCTCGACCAGCTCTACCTCCGCCTGTTCGTCACCGCCCGCCGCTACTGCGCGGGTGAACGCACCCACCTGTTCTGGTAGATCCCGTGACCGTCGCGCTTGTGCTCGGTCCCCACCCGGAAGCCATCGAACTCGCGTCGCTGGCCGCGCTCCTGATCCCCAACGCGCTGATCATCCACAGCGGACCGCACTACACCGCGACCGGTGTGGCTTGCCTACGTAGCGATTCCGGCCCAGTCGACTGATTTTTGATGCGGGAGAGGGTCTTTCGCAACGGCTTCTTCCGCTGGAGAGCATCCACTGTCGGTCGGCGGCGCTACCGTCGCGCCATGCGACAGCTGCCCATTCTCCCCGCTATCCGCGCGAGGACCGAACAAGCCGTCAGCGATTCTCAGAAGCTGACCTTCAGCGACGACAGCGAGGCTCCCGAACCTCGCCCAGACCAAGGAGGAAGCAAGTTACCGCCTTTGCTCGTGCCGGGACGGAAACACAGGCAGGCACTGTGAGCAGCCTCGAGAAGCTCGGCGAGCAGCTGGCCCTGGTGCTGGCCAAACTCGCCGAAAGCCAGACCGCTCTCGCCCAAGCCCGCCAACGGATCGGCGAAAGCGGCCAGACTCTGGCAGCCGTCGTCGACGAGCACACCCACCCCGACCTGGCGGCCGGCATCCCGGCCTACCGCGAAGCTTGGTCCACGACAACCGAGACCAGCAAAACACTCGTTTCGGTGGACAAGACCATTCGAACCTACATGACCAGCATCGGCGCCCCCGGAGCCGAAACCGCCGGAATTCCCAGCGATGACGAGGCGAACTCACCATCAGCCGCCATGCCTACGGGCCTCGACCCACACCAGCCGGATGCTACGCCCCACCGCGACGACGAACCCGAGTTCAGCACCCCGGAATGGGCTGAACACAAGGTCACAAGCTTGACCGACCTGTCGGAAACCGCCGGGAACGTGTTCGACGACCAGGGTAACCAGATCAACACCGAACCGTGGCGAAGCGGGGAACACGACGTCTGGTTCGAGCACAACGACCAGGAACTTCGGGCAAGCCCAGCGTTCCCGTCCATATCGCCGCGCGCTAAGGCTGTGCCCTCAGCCAGCCACGTGGAAACCAAGGTAGCCCAGTGGCTGGACAGCCAACCGAACCTGAACCACATCACCATCGTGATCAACAAGCCCGTGATCTGTCAGGGTCGTTTCGGTTGCGAAGCAGCAGTCCGTGCCCTGCTCTCAGCGGGCAAGTCAGTCAGTGTCTGGCCCCGGGGCAGTGGGGTACCGTACGAACTGAAGGGAGCCAAGAAAGCATGATCATCAGCGCGAGTCACCAACACGACTGGCTGCACGGTTACGACGCTGACCAGGTCGATCAGGTCATCAACACTGTTCTCACGCAGGGTAGTCCGCTCCAGCCGAGCGAGGTCTTCGTTGGTGAGCGGACGGTGACCCTCGAAACGATGGATCTTCCCGAGTACCACGTACGGGTTTGCGTCAACCCGACCGCCGGATACGCGGCGCTGCTGTTCACCGCATCCGATCTTGACCCGGACCGGATGTGGGTATCGTTCAACTCGAAACCGCCGCTGGAGGACCCCCGCCTTGCCAGCGACGTCGACACCGAACGTTACCACGATCGGTTCACAGCCATCCCCATCGAGCAGGCCCGCACAGCGCTCCGGGAGTTCTGGAGCACCGGGGGCCAACGTCCAGCGTCGGTAACCTGGGTAGCCGGGGACTACTACGGGCGTATCACCGAGCGCATGACCGTCGCCGCGTAGCAACCGGAACCTACCAAATGGGTATCAGCGCACTCGTTCATGACCAGTTCCACCATGTCGAGCGCTGGGAGGATGTTGACTGTGTGATCGATGAGGCCATCGCTCGCTCCCTGCCCGGCTCGGCGGATGCGCCGCTTCCACCTGGTGAGGTGGCCCAGTTCTACTGCGCCGCCCAGCCCTGGACCGATGAGGTCCTTGAGTGGGCGCCGGACAACTTCCTCCAGCTCGCCAGCGACCCCTCCGCTGGTTATGCCGCGCTGACCTGGGTAGGTTTCCGAGGGGAAGCCACGATGGAAACGTTCGTCTCCTTCGGCACGGACGCTCCGTTGAGCGCCCCGCCCCGCCTGGTCATCGATCCTGGCTACCCGCACGATCATGACCCACACAGCGCGCTCCCCCTCGAACAGGCCCGCATCGCCGTTCGAGAGTTCTGCCGCACAGGCGGCGCACGACCGCAGTCGGTGACCTGGGTACGCGGCGATTTCACCGGTGCCATCCTGCAACCGTTGCCGGACGTGGTCGCCTAGGTTTGTCGAGTGGTGCTGGTGGTCAGTGTTCGGAGGAGTTCGCGGGCGGTGTAGCAGGAGTCGGCGGATTCTCTCGTGCGGCTCTCGCGAGGAACGACCGACGTGGCGTAGTAGCTACCTGATGTCGATGCTCCCGCGGTGAGACGAGCCGTGAGGTTGCACCACCCGACTCCCACGGGCCGTCAATTTCTCGCTTGGTTTCAAGGGGTGGGTGCAACACCTTTGGAATGATGTTGGTGGAGGTGTTGCGGGTGTTCTCGGTGGTGGAGCGGCATGCCGATCGGGTGTGGCGGTTGTGGCAGGAGCAGGGGTGTGGTC